>CAVEAQ010000001.1:0-56329 GCA_963613775.1 bacterium
GCGTGGTCTTACCGCTGGACTCCGGTCCGTATATCTCCACGATGCGCCCTCTCGGGTATCCGCCGATCCCCAGCGCGTGGTCGAGCGCGATGGAACCCGTCGGAATGACCTGCACGTCCCACTTGGGCTGGTCTCCGAGGGTCATTATCGTCCCCTTGCCGTAATCCTTTTCGATCTTGTCGATAGTGGCCTGCAGCGCCTTGAGTTTGGCGGCGTTCACTTCCTGTCCCTGTACTTCAACTTCTTTAGCCATAAAAAATTCAGTTTTTAATAAGTTTTTCTATAGTCCCGGCGGCACTTCCGCCGTAAGGACAAATATAGGAATAATTCCGGCATTAACTTATAAAAATTTATACTTAATTTTGTCTTCAATCTCCGCCCGGCGTCCGCAAGCGGGGCCGCATCCGCGGGGAGAGGATATGAAGATATGAAGGAGAAACTGTTGGGAATGAGCCTCGAAGAGCTCAGGGAGGCGGCGCAGAGCTGCTCTCTCAAACCGTTTGTAGGCAAGCAGCTCGCCGACTGGCTGTACGTCAAGCGCGTGCGCAGCTGGGACGCGATGGCCAATATCTCCAAGGCTTCGAGGGAAGCTCTCGCCGGACGCTATGAGCTCGGCATCACGGCCCCGGACGGAAGCCTGCGGTCTTCCGACGGCACGGTGAAGTATCTCTTCCCGGTCAGCTGCTCCTCCGAGAAGCGGGCGATTGAGGCCGTGATGATCCCGGACGGTGAGCGCAAGACATTGTGCGTCAGCTCGCAGTCAGGCTGCAGGATGGGTTGTCACTTCTGTATGACGGGCCGGCAGGGCTACCACGGCAGCCTCGACAGGGCAGACATCCTCAACCAATTCATCAGCATCGACGAATCGGAAGGCCTGACCAACGCCGTGTTCATGGGGATGGGAGAGCCTCTGGACAACTACGCCGAAGTAAGCGCCGCGATCGGAGTGCTCACCGCCGACTGGGGATTTGCATGGAGCCCCAAGCGCATCACCCTCAGCACGGTAGGAGTGATTCCGGTACTGAAGAGATACCTGGACGAGCAGCGCTGCCACCTCGCGGTCAGCCTGCACAATCCCTTCCACGACGAGAGGCTGGAGATGATGCCGGTGGAGAAGGCGTGGCCGATAGCCGATGTGGTCGAAATGCTGCGGGGTTACGACTTCAGCGGGCAGAGGAGGGTCAGTTTCGAATACACTATGTTCGCCGGATTCAACGATGACAAGCGCCACGCGGACGCGCTGATACGCCTGCTCCGCGGGCTGGAGTGCCGTGTCAACCTTATCCGGTTCCACAAGATCCCTGATTTCCCGTACGAAAGCTCTTCAGACAGGAAGATGGAGGATTTCCGCGACAGACTCAACAACAACGGAATAATATGCACGATACGAAGCTCAAGGGGAGAAGACATAATGGCGGCCTGCGGTCTGCTTGCCGGGCAGCGCTCGGAGCAGCTCTGATGCTTCTGGCGGGACTTCCCGCCACGGCCCAGGACTACCCCAACGGCCTGTCGATGGACAGCGTGGACCCCGAGGGGGACGCCGTCTTCATAAAGCAGATACGGATGAGGATGACCCGCATCCGCCGCGAGGAGCACCGCCCGACGGTAGCTCTCGTCCTCTCCGGCGGCGGCGCCAAGGGGGCTGCCGAGGTCGGTGTGCTCAAGTATCTGGAAGAGATGGAGATGCCGGTGGATATGGTGCTGGGCACCAGCATCGGCGGGCTGCTCGGCGGGCTCTATTCCGTGGGCTACCGCAGCGAAGACCTGACCGAACTCTTCACCACACAGGACTGGGGGACCATACTCTCGGACGCCGTCCCGCAGGACTATATCCCCTATACGACCAAGATGAACCAGGCCAGATACGTGGCCACCATACCCTTCCACAATGCGGAGGAAGTGCTGGACGAGAGGAGGACGAGACAGCGGGAGTCCCTTGTGAGCTCCCTGCCGTCAGGCTACGCCAACGGTTTTAATATCAACAATCTGCTTTCCAGCCTTACAGTAGGCTACCACGACAGTCTCGCCTTCCGCGACCTGCCGCTGCCTTATGTCTGCGTGGCCACCGACCTCGTCTCCAACAAGGCCAAGAACTGGGGGGCCGGGCAGCTCAAGACCGCGATGCGCTCCACGATGTCCATCCCCGGGCTCTTCAATCCGGTGCGTACCGGCGGGATGATACTTGTGGACGGAGGCACGCGCAACAACTTCCCGGCCGACATCGCCCGGGCGATGGGGGCGGACATAATAATAGGCGTGGAGCTCTCCGACCTCAAGGACGGCTACGACAAGATCAACAATATCGGCGACATAGCCTCGCAGTTCATCAATATGCTGGGCAAGGATGCCTTCGACAAGAACGTGGGGATACCGGACGTGCTCATCAAGCCCTCGATTTCCGAATACAATATGTTGAGCTTCAGCGTGGAAGCCGTGGACACAATGATGCGCCGGGGCTACTCCGCCGCCCAGGCCAGGGAGAGCGAGCTGCTGGCAATCAAGCGCAGGGTCGGCAATGCCGGCACTGCTGTGCCGGAAGACAGGGCCATAAACCTTGCCGAGAAGGGTGTACAGCTAAGTTACATAGAATTCCGCGGGGTTTCGGACGAGGAGTCCAGGCTTCTGAGCCGCATGCTGCCTTTCAGCGACGGCGCCGTCATCGACAAGGCCGCCATCGATGATGCGATGTGCACTCTCCAGGCTACCGGGGCGTTCGCATCGATCACCTATTCCCTGCTCGGCAGCAAGGCCCCGTTCGCATTGGTCTTCGACTGCGTCACGGCTCCGACCCACAGCATCAGCTTCGGCGTCAGGATGGATACGGTCGAATGGGCCTCGATGATATTCAACCTGGGCCTCAACACCAACAATCTGACCGGTTCGCGGCTCAACATCACCACCAAGCTGGGGCAGAACTTCAAGACCGGCATACATTACGCCTACAACATCGCGGGGCTGCCGACCATCAACGTCGAGGGGACGCTGCTCCGCTATAAGGGGAGCCTCACCTCTTCCGGTGAGGGGATGATGCTCGAGGCACCCCTGTGGGGGCATAGGGAGACCCTGTACCTGACCGATGTGAGATGGTCCAGGGCCAACTTCAAGCTGGGATTGAAGAACGAATACTACAGCTTCCGCAGCAGTTCCTACCTGGGCGCGATGATCG
Organism: bacterium; assembly: GCA_963613775.1. GTDB lineage: Bacteria > Bacteroidota > Bacteroidia > Bacteroidales > UBA932 > Cryptobacteroides. The sequence continues at coordinate 3,167 of CAVEAQ010000001.1, forward strand.
AGGCGCTGGCAGGCAGGAACGCGCTCAAGGGCGACTACATCGGCGCGTTCGCCGAGGGACACTGGTATAGTTTCGACAACCATTACTATCCGGGTAAAGGCTCCAGCGTCTCGCTCACGGCCAACTACGACTTCCTCCAGGCTGGGGTTCCCACCTTCACCCCGATACTCTCGCTCGGTCTGGATTACAGACAGGTCTTCCCTATCGGGGACAGATTCGCCATCATCCCCGAACTGCATTTCCGCGACATAATCAACAACGGCTTCTACACCGACGAATACGGGCTGGAGTTCAGGCAATGGTCCACGATGCACATCAATATAGCCGGGGGCGAAGTGCCGGGCAGGTATGTCGAGCAGCAGGTGCCGTTCTTCGGCATCAACAACACCGTCCTCGCCGACGACTACCTTGCAAGCGCCGTGCTGGAGCTGCGCTGGAATCCGTACAAGAAGCTCTTCATCTCGGCTCTGGCCGGAGTGCTGGAGAGCAGCGATGCGCTCGACACATTCATCACTGAATACGATCCCGACTGCACGGCTTTCGGACTGGAGATGGGATACAACTTCCTGGGAGGTCCGGTCAAGATGCAGACCCACTGGTCCAAGGCTTACGGCTGGGGCTTCTACGCCTCGATAGGATTTGACTTCTAGAGTATGGACGAGAAGAGCAGGAAAGTCCTTTCAGCTCTCCAGGCACTCTGCGCCAGGAGGGAATACTGCATCGAGGATATGCGGCGCAAGGCTGTACTGAAGCTGGAGGGCGACTCCGCGGCAGCGGAGGAGCTGCTCTCATCGCTCGTGGAGGACGGATTCATCGACGAGTCGCGCTACTGCGCGGCCTTCGTCTCCGAGAAGTCGTCTCTCAGCGGCTGGGGGCCGGTCAAGATACGCAGAGCCCTGAGTCTCAAGAAGATTCCGCGCGAAACGATAGAGACGGCCCTGGAGGATGCCGACAGCGACAAGGCTGATGCAAAACTCGAGAAGCTGCTCCGCTCCAGGTGGAAGTCTCTCGCTGACGACCCGCAGGGCAAGCTCAAGCTGCTGCGCTACGCACTCTCGAGAGGCTACGAATACGATCAGATCCGCGCTCTTGCGGACAGCATCACCAGCGAGTCAGCCTGAGACGGAACTTGAGGTTGCGGAAACCCTCCCCTTCCACGATACCTTCCTGCTCAAATCCGAGTTTGCGGTAGGCTTCTCCCCCGTCTTCCTGCGCCGCATCGGCATAGCTCATCACATCATCGGGGTGGACTTCATCGATGAAGGCCTGCAGAAGTTTGCTCATCCCGCCCACGACACGCAGTCCGGAAAGAGACGCGTAACGTATCCATTCATAAGAACTTATCTTACGGTCACCCTTCTGCCAGCGGCGCGCGTTGGAAAACTCGGCCACCGCTACCAGAGTGCCGGGAGGGCAGACGAACTCCCCCGCTCCGGTGCTCCTCTCCACGAAGAGACCGTATCGGTAGCGACTTCCGGTGTCGCCCAGACGGTGGTTGGCATTGATGAACCCGGCAGCCGTCGGCCTGTCGATGCGGCGGACGCTGCAGTTGCGGGCATATATTCCCGGGGACGGGCCCATTATTCCGCGGCTTTCTCCGCAGCTTCCCGCTCGGCGGCAAGGGCAGCGTTGTAGCAGCTGCGGCAGAGCGGCTCATAGACATCCTTCTCACCTAGCAGCACCAGGTCCCTGCTCTTGCTCAGGCGGTGCGAATGATTGGCGAGGCCTCCGCATTTGACGCAGATAGCGTGCACCTTCTGCACGTCCTCGGCCACCGCCATCAGTTTCGGGATAGGCCCGAAAGGCACTCCCATATAGTCGGTGTCGAGTCCGGCCACAATGACCCTGACACCCCTGTCGGCAAGCTTCTGGCACACGTCCACAAGACTCCCGTCGAAGAACTGAGCCTCATCGACCCCCACCACCTGCACCTCGGGTCCGACTTCCAGCATACGGGCCGGACTGTCGATCGGGGTGGAGATGATCTTGTGGAAGTCGTGTGAGACCACTTCCACATCGGAATAGCGCTTGTCTATCCCGGGCTTGAATATGGCTATCTTCTGGTTGGCGAACTGTGCGCGGCGCAGACGGCGGATGAGCTCTTCGGTCTTGCCGGAGAACATTGAGCCGCATACGACCTCGATACAGCCCGATTTCTTGTGATTTTCAGAAAACATTGCTTAGATTTGTAAGTGCGAATGCAAATATAGCAATAATTGCGTTCCCCGGGACATGGGAAAAGGCAGATTGTACATAGTGCCGACGCCGGTCGGGAACCTTGAAGATATGACCCTCAGGGCCATCAGGGTGCTGAAAGAAGCGGATGTAATCCTTGCGGAGGACACCCGCACCAGCGCTGTGCTGCTCGCGCACTTCGAGATCCGCGGCAAGCTGCTCTCCCATCACAAATTCAACGAGCACAAGACGGTGGAGACGATACGGGAGCGCATCCTCGGCGGGGAGACTGTGGCGCTGGTCAGCGATGCCGGCACTCCGGGCATCTCCGACCCCGGCTTTCTGCTCGCGAGGACCTGCGCCGAGGAAGGGATCGAAGTCAGCACCCTCCCGGGAGCCACGGCCTGCATCCCGGCCATAGTCTCCTCCGGACTGCCCTGCGACCGCTTCTGCTTCGAGGGCTTCCTGCCGCAGAAGAAGGGGCGCAGCACCCGACTCAACGAACTTACCAACGAGACAAGAACTATGATATTCTACGAATCACCGAGGCGTCTTGTGAAGACGCTGGAGCAGTTTGCGGAGGTCTTCGGGGCGCAGCGCCCGTGCTGCGTGTCGAGGGAGATCTCCAAACTGCACGAAGAGCACTTCAGGGGCTCGCTCGAACAGGTCGCGGAGCACTTCCGCGAGCAGGAGCCGAAAGGCGAGATAGTCATCAGCGTGGCGGGACTCCCGGAGGAAGGCCGCCGCGAACACCGCAACAAATACAGGATGGAGGGGACGGACAGTGGAGAAGAAGCGGGAGGCGAAGATTAGCGCCACATTCAAGATCGGAGCGGTTTCGCTCGTATTCCTCATCATAGGCTATCAGACGGCGGTGTTCGTGCACCGCAGCGCCATTCTGCGCATCGAGGCGGATCGGGACCGGCCGGACACAGTCTACATAGTGGAGCGCGCGCCCGTCCCGGCGGACGGTTCCGGAGATACGGGCGGTGCAGGGTCCACGGGGAGAAGCGGGAAGACAGATACCGTCAGGCGCAACGCCGCACATAGCGCGCCGGTACGCGCAGTCCGCGAGGCGACACGGCGGGTGGAATCGTTCCGTTTCAATCCCAATGAAGTCAGCGTCGAAGACCTGGTGCGCCTGGGTTTCAGCGAGAAGCAGGCCCAATCCATCGACAACTACCGGCAGAAGGGAGGACGCTTCCGCCGCAAGAGCGACTTCGCTAAGTCCTTCGTTGTCTCAGACTCGGTGTTCCGCCGGCTTGAGCCGTATATCGAGATCCCTCTCACCGACATCAACCGCGCAGATTCGGCAGCCTTCGATGCCCTGCCGGGGATAGGCCCGTACTTCGCCGCGAAGATGGTGGAGTACCGCGCCAGGCTCGGCGGCTATTCCTATCCGGAGCAGCTGATGGACATCTATCATTTCGACAAGGAGAAGTTCGATGCTCTCAAGGATCTGATATCCTGCTCTCCTCCGAAGCCTTACCGACTGTGGCAGCTCCCGGCGGACAGCCTGCGGCTGCACCCCTACATCGGCGGCTGGAAACAGGCCAGGGCCATAGTGCTGCTGCGGGAGCACAGCCCCGCAGAGGAGCTCTCGGTGGAAGCCATTAGGCAGGCTGGCATACTCCCCGAAGAAGACTGCGACAAGCTCTCCCGCTGCTCCCTTGCCGCGCCGTAGACGAAATTTTGCCGAATTACATTAAGCTATTTTTTAGGAATCACTAACTTTGCTTCTATGGACGCAGAGAGGACACTGAAGGATTATTCCTACTACCTGAAGATTGAGCGGGGGATGTCTCCCAATACCGTTGCCGCTTACTGCCGCGACATCTCGCTCTTTCTGCAGGAGAGCGGCTGCGACCCCGCCACAGCCGATTCCGATGAGATTGAGACCTATATGGCATCCCGCGCGGAGAAGCTAAGCGCCCGTTCGCAGGCCAGGCTCCTCAGTTCGCTGCGTTCCCTCTTCGACTGGCTTATACTCGAAGGGGATCGCAAGGACAATCCCTGCGACCGCCTCGACCAGCCTAAGATAGGCCGCTACCTTCCTGATGTACTGTCCGTTGATGAAGTCGAAGCCATAATGGAGTCGGTCGATCTCAGGAGCGCCTCCGGGCCGAGGGACAGGGCGATACTCGAAGTTCTCTACGGCTGCGGGCTGCGCGTCTCGGAGGCCTGCGCACTGCGCATCTCGCACGTCTATCTGGACGAAGCCTTCGTGCGCGTCATCGGCAAGGGCAACAAGGAGCGCATCGTCCCGATGGGCGAGATGGCCCGCAGCACATTCGCGGACTACCTTGCGGTGCGGCCCGCGGCTTCCGCTCCGGCCTATGACGACATCGCCTTCCTCAACCGCTTCGGCTCCCCGATGAGCAGGGTGGCGATGTTCAACATCGTGAAACGGCAGGCGCTGCTCGCCGGAATCCGCAAGAGCATCTCCCCGCACACTTTCCGCCACTCGTTCGCGACCCACCTCATCGAGAACGGAGCCGACCTCCGCATTGTGCAGGAGATGCTCGGGCACGAGTCCATCCTGACCACCGAGATCTACACCCACATCGATTCCAGCACCTGGCAGGCCGCCATCCTCTCCCACCATCCGAGGAAATAGTCATTTCCTTTTCTCTTTTTTTCGCTATCTTTGCCGGGATGAAACGCGCTGCGCTGCTCATAATGGCCCTCTTAGTGCTTCTCGCCAGCTCCTGCTCGCGTGAGGAGCAGCCGTACAAGGGTACATTCGACGAAGTATTCATCTACTGCGGCCTGGGCTACAACAACCTCAGCTCCGCCCTGGAAGCAGACGTGGAGGAGATGGCAGAAGGCGCAGTGCCGTCCATATCGAGCTCCCGCGCTGTACTTGCCTACTGCCACAATCTCAGCGAGTCAGGAGGATACTCGATCCCCAATCAGCCGGTGCTGATACGCCTCAGCACCAGGGACGGCCGGATGGTTCGCGACACCGTCAAATCCTACCCGATCAAGACCGTAAGCGCAACGGCAGACGCAATCGGCACGATGCTCTCCGACATAAAGCGGATGTTTCCGTCCCGACACTACGGGATGTTGCTCTCATCCCACGCGACCGGCTGGATACCGCCGGGATACAGGACGGACAGCGAAGGTTCCGACATATCCTTCGCCTCCGCCCCCGCAGCGGTGGAGCAGAGTGAATACGCAGGCGTATTCCCTGCCACCAAGTCGGTGGGAGCCCAGTACTACGTCAAAGATTCCAGGACATATGCAACGGAAATCGACATCAGAGACTTTGCGGCGGCGATTCCGATGCACCTGGACTACCTGATATTCGACGCCTGCCTGATGGGCGGGGCCGAAGTTGCCTGGGAGTTGCAGTCCGTCTGCGACCGCCTGATATTCTCCCCCACCGAGATCATCACCTACGGAATGGTCTACAGCACGATGCTCGGGCACCTCCTGTCCGGGGATGAGCCTGACCTCGAAGCCGTCTGCCGGGAGTATTACGAGTACTACGAAGCCCAGTCGGGGAGCTACAAGTCCGCCAGCATCAGCCTTGTGGACTGCTCCGGCGTAAAGGCCCTCGCCGAGGTGTTCGCAGAGATAGTGAGCGCTCACAGGGAGGATTTCGACAGTATCAGAAGGACATCCGTGCAGCCATATTTCTACGACGGCAAGAAGTGGTACTACGACCTGCGCGATGCGGCCCTGCAGGCCGGCGCCACGGATGAGGAACTCTCAAAGATAGACAGCGCCCTAGCAGGCTGCGTGCTCTACCACGCGGAGACGGAGAAGTTTTTCAACATCAAGCTCGAGAGGTGCTGCGGGCTCAGCATCTACCTTCCGGACCCTGAGCGTCCGAAACTCAACGCATATTACAGGACGCTCGGTTGGGACAGCGCCACAGGTTTGGTAAAGTAAATCCTTTTTGCTATCTTTGCGCGCATTTTAAAACCGCGTGTGGTTTTGGTGCAATGGGATCTGATTGATTTCAGATTGAGTAACACATTTTATTTTTTTGCAAAATGCAGCATTTTGAACTTAAAGGCCAGGTCCGCGAAGTCGGCAACAAGGCCGCCATCAAGGCAATCCGCAAGCAGGGGCTCGTACCTTGCAACCTCTACGGATGCGGAATCGACAGCAACATCCTCTTCACCGTTGACGCCAAGGATCTCAAGGGCATCACCGACACCCCTGCTTCCTACATCATCGATCTCGTACTCGACAACGGCAGCAAATATCAGGCAGTTCTCCATGAGGCACAGTGGCATCCGGTAAGCGACGCCTGCCTGCATATGGACTTCCTCGCAGTTGACGACAAGAAGCCTATCAGCATCAAGGTTCCTATCGAGATCACCGGACACGCCATCGGCGTTCAGCAGGGCGGTAAGTTCTTCCAGCCTGCGCGCGAGCTCCGCATCAGCGCCCTTATGGCCAACCTCCCTGACAAGATCACCGTCGACATCACCTCTCTCGGGCTCGAGAAGAAGATCAAGGCCGGCGACGTCCAGGTCAAGGACGTAGCCATCCTCAGCGACAAGGACACCATCATCTGCGGCGTCAAGACCACCCGCAACGTGACCGCGGACGCAGCCGCCTAATCAACATAGCACATCGTGTCCGAGAAGACTTACCTCATTGCCGGACTGGGCAATATAGGAGCCGAGTACTCCTCAACGAGACACAATGTGGGATTTATGATACTGGATGCCTGGGCTCAGGCATCCGGTATTGTTTTTTCCACCGGGCGCTACGGCGATGTGGCCCACTACCGGGACAAGGGCCGAGAGCTCTGGCTTCTGAAGCCTTCCACCTATATGAACCTCAGCGGCAATGCCGTCCGCTACTGGCAGAACAGGCTGGAAGTGCCCCTGCAGAACATAATGGTCATCTGCGACGACCTCAATCTGCCTTTCGGCACAGTCAGGATGCGCAAATCCGGCAGTGACGGCGGGCACAACGGGCTCAAAAACATCGAAGAGATGCTCGGCACCCGTGACTTCGCAAGGACAAGGGTCGGAGTCGGTCACGACTTCGCGCAGGGCGCGCAGGTCGGATTCGTGCTCAGCAGCTTCAGTCAGGAGCAGATGGAGGCTCTTCCCGAGATAGAGAAGAGGGTGACAGGCGGGATGCGCACCTGGGTGCTTGCAGGCCCTGAAAAGGCGATGACAGAGCTCAACAGCAAGGCAAATCCGCCTAAAGAGGCGAAAAACGAAGAAAATTCGCCGAAAATTTAGGATTTGAATTTTTCTTTTTATATCTTGCACGGAGATGAGTACACGAATTAACTGTCAACATTCTAAATAATTTTAAAAATGGAAAATCTCGTACAGAAAATCAAGGAAAACATCGATGTTTTCGTAGCCAATGCAGAGGCTCAGGTTGTTAAAGGCAATAAGGCAGCAGGTGCCCGCGCACGCAAGGCCGCTCTCGAACTCATGAAGGATCTCAAGGAGTTCCGCAAGGTTTCGGTAGCAGAGACGAAGAAATAATCAATTTATTTGATTTTTTATGCAACGATACTGAACCGGCCTGCATCTTTGCTATAGGTTTAGGTTTTAGTACACGTTTTAAGGGTTGGTGGCCGTGAGGTTGCCGGCCCTTTGCTTTTGTCATAAATTATCACTATCTATGCGCTTGGAAACGCGTACTAGATGAACCTCTGCGCCGCTATACTTCTCACCGTATTCAGGATGGTGGTGATTCCTGTCCAATTCGAGGACAGGGAGTTCAGCTGCAGTGCAGACGAGCTCCGCAGCACTGTCAGTCTCTCCGAGCAGTATTTCAGACAGCAGTTCAGGGGAAGCAGGGATTTCAGTTTTGACCTCTCCCCCACCGTAACCCTGCCCAAGTCTGTCGCATACTACGGGGCCAACTACTCCGACCGCAGGGATGTTCTGCTGCACGAAGCTGTACGGGAAGCCTGCTCACGCTCTGCGGGCAGCATTGATTTCTCCCTCTACGACAATGATTCCGACGGCTTAGTGGACAATGTATGCCTTATCACTGCAGGCCTTTCCGAAGCGGACGGAGCCGATGAGAACTGGATATGGCCGCAGCACGGCTACCTCAAGGACCACGGCGGCACGGCTAGCATCGGCGGCGTGCAGATCAACAGTTTCACTGTCTGCACAGAGCAGATTTCAGATGCAGGCGAATCTCCGCGCAAGGCGGGCATCGGCATATTCTGCCACGAATTCGCGCACGTGCTGGGCCTCTACGACCTCTACGACACCGACGGCGAGGGCAGCGGAGGACTGTCCAGCGGACTTTGTGGACTATCCCTGATGGACACAGGATGCAGGCTGGGGGACGGAGCGGACCCGCCGGGATTCAACGCCATCGATATGGAGCTGCTCGGGCTCGGAGAGTGCGGCACTCTCTCCAAGGGCAGCTATACTCTAGAACCCATCGGGAGCAGCGGGCGCTACCTCAAGGCCGCGACCGATGTCGATGGCGAATACTATCTCTTCGAGTGCAGGAGCGGGCAGGGGCTCGCAATCTACCATATCGACCGGTCCGGAAGTCCGGCGGGCTGGTCAGACTACTACAAGCTGGAACTCACCGCCGCCGAGCGCTGGGAGCGCTCCCAGGTCAACTGCAGGCCCGACAGGGAGTGTGCCCGTCCGGTAGCTGCTGACCCTGATACGGACGGCGTCTCAGCCCTCTTCTTCCCGGGCAACGGGCACGACAGCTTCGGCTCCGACACCACCCCGGCCTTCCGCTACTGGAGCGGCGGCAGCCCGTCCCTCGCTCTGACGGACATCAGCCTGAACGCCGACGGCAGCGTATCGTTCAAGGTGATAGAGCCTCTGGTCCTGCAAGAGACGGCCGTCTTCCAGGATGCAGCGATACTCAGCTGGAAAGCGGATGCCTCCCTGAGCGGGATCAGCGGCTACGAGATTGAATGGTCAGACGGCGGCAGGGAATACGGAGCAGTGGCGGGAGGCAGCGCAAGCAGTTTCACCTTGACAGGGCTGAAGCCGCAGAGCGCCTACAGCTTCACGCTCAGGCTGAAGCTCGAAGACGGCTGCGCCTACTCCGTCAGCGGAAGTTTCACCACCAAAGTCTACCTTCAGAACAGCTACCCTTATATATACCTCAAAGGCAGCGACAGGGATGCCGACGGCAGATTCTGCGCAGGAGCTAAAATCGCGCTCAAGGTATTCAACGCCCCGGATGCCGCTGAAGTGAAGTGGTACTTCAACGGGGCTGAAATCTCAGTCGGAGAAGACGGTTACTGGAGAGTCTGCGCAGCAGGTACGCTCAGGGCGGAAGTGCTTATGAGCGACGGCAGCAGGGAGATACTGATCAAGCAAATAGAGCTATGAAGACAGGGAGGAAGATAACCATTGTGCTTGCGGCCCTCGCACTGCTGACCGGCTGCGACAGGGCAAGGGAGCGCAACGCCTTCGTCGAGAGCGGAGAGATCCGCCTGCAGGTCGGAAACGCCGTGCAGTTCAGGTATGACCCGCTCAAGTGCCAGATGACATTCAACAGGGAGCGCAAGGAGTTCCGTGCGCAGACCGACAATGTCTCGGACTATTACGTGGCCAAGCTGTCCGAAATCCCGACCTTCGAGGGCCAGACGCTCAGTGCCGACCTCAGCTGGACCACCACGACAGATGTGCTCAAACGAAAAAATCTCGCCCTCGAGGTCGTTAAGATCGAGGGCGAGAAGATCTGGCTATGGAGCGACTCCGGCCGTATCGGCTTGAGTGTCCTAGTCTTAGAATGACATCGCGATCTGGATGAAGTCGTCAGCCTTGAGGGCTGCACCTCCGATGAGACCGCCGTCGATATCCTTCTGGGCGAAGAGCTCCTTCGCGTTGGACGGCTTGCAGGAACCGCCGTAGAGGATGGTCACATCCTCAGCGACAGCCTCGCCGAACTTCTCGGCAAGAGTCTTGCGGATGTAGGCGTGGATCTCCTCAGCCTGCTCAGCGGTAGCGGTCTTGCCGGTACCGATGGCCCATACAGGCTCATAAGCCACGATTACACTCTTCATATCCTCGGCAGAGAACTGATAGAGGACGTTCTTGATCTGCTCTCCGCAGACATCGAAATGCCTGCCGGCCTCCCTCTCCTCGAGGTTCTCACCTACGCAGAGGATGACTCCGAGACCTGCCTCTAGAGCGAGCTTGACCTTCTCCACGAGCTTGGCATCGGTCTCACCGTAGTACTGACGGCGCTCTGAGTGTCCGAGAATGACCCACTTGCAGCCTACCGCCTTGATCATATCTGCAGACACCTCTCCGGTGTATGCTCCCTTGACGTGATCGGCGCAGTTCTGGGCGGAGAGTTCAACCCTTGAGCCGGCAAGGTTCTTGCCTACGGCGCAGAGATGCGTGAATGGCGGAGCCACGATAAGACCAACATTCTCAGGCACCTGCGCTGACTTCTCAGCCACGGCCTTGGCAAGTTCAACTCCTTCAGGCTTGATGGTGTTCATCTTCCAGTTGCCTGCAACAATTTTCTTTCTCATAATATTACTGTGTATTTACTAACTTTCGCACCGCGAATTTCGCAAATTTTATCGAGAAATACTACTCCACCGTCACCGATTTGGCAAGGTTGCGCGGCTGGTCCACATCGCGTCCCTTGGCAATGGCGATATGGTAGGCAAGCAGCTGGAGCGGCACCACCGAGAGGATAGGCACGAAGCACTCCTCAGTGTCCGGAATCTCGAAGCAGTAGTCGGAGATGTTGCGCACGTCGGTATCGCCTTCGGTGACGATGCTGATGATCTTGCCCTTGCGGGCCTTGATCTCCTGTATATTGCTGAGTATCTTGTCGTAGCGCCCACGCCTCGGAGCGATGACCACCACCGGCATCTCCTCGTCGATGAGGGCGATCGGACCGTGCTTCATCTCGGCTGCGGGATAACCTTCAGCGTGGATATAGGAGATTTCCTTGAGTTTGAGCGCTCCCTCGAGAGCCACCGGATAGTTGTAGCCGCGTCCCAGGTAGAGGAAGTTGTGCACATATGTGAATATCTTGGCGAGGTCGGCTATCTGCTGATCGTGCTCGAGTATCTTGGAAATCTTGTCAGGGATGGTCTGGAGCTCGCTGACAAGCTCTATACGCCTTTCGTCGGAGACGGTGCCGAGCTGCTCGGCGATGCTCAGGGCAATCAGGAAGAGGGTCGTAACCTGGGCGGTGAACGCCTTGGTGGAGGCAACGCCGATCTCGGGGCCGATGTGGGTATAGCAGCCGGTGTCGGTGGCGCGGGCGATGGAAGAGCCCACCACATTGCAGATGCCGAAAAGGAAGGCGCCCGACTCGCGGGCGAGCTGGATGGCCGCCAGGGTATCAGCTGTCTCGCCGGACTGGGAGATGGCTATCACCACATCGTCGGGGTTGATCACCGGTTTGCGGTATCTGAACTCCGAGGCATACTCGACCTCGACAGGGATGCGGGTCAGCTCCTCGATTATGTATTTGCCTATCAGGCCGGCGTGCCAGGACGTACCGCAGGCGCAGATAACGAACCTCTTGGCGCCCAGCAGCTTGTCTCTGTGGTCAATGATGCCGGAGAGTTTGACGGTGCCGAGCTCCGGGTGCAGGCGGCCCTTCATCGAGGCGCGCAGGGTGCGCGGCTGCTCGAAGATCTCCTTGAGCATGAAGTGCGGGAAGCCGCCCTTCTCTATCTCGCTAAGGCTCATCTCGAGCTGGCGGATCACGGGAGTCTGCTCCACCTTGCGAAGATCGGTGATCTTAAGATCCTGACCGCGCTGTATGTAGGCTATCTGCTCCTCACCGAGATAGACCACCTTGTTGGTGTATTCGATGATAGGCGATGCGTCCGAACCGACGAAATATTCGTTCTCCCCCACTCCGATGACGAGCGGGCTGCCCTTGCGGGCGGCTATCATCCTGTCCGGCTCAGCCTTGTTGATGATCACAAGCGCATAGGCTCCGACCACGTTGCGCAGGGCGAGCGGCACCGCCTCTTCGAGACTGATGCCGTGAGAGTCCATAATGTACTGGATCAGCTGCACGACGACCTCCGTGTCGGTCTGGCTCACGAAGTGGTAGCCCAGACGGGTAAGCTCGGTCTTCAGGGACTGGTAGTTCTCGATGATACCGTTGTGAATCAGGGCCAGGCTATGGTTCTCCGAGAAGTGAGGGTGGGCATTGCAGTCGCTCGGCTCGCCGTGGGTGGCCCAGCGGGTGTGGGCGATGCCTACAGTGCCGCTGACATCTTTGTCCCGGGTCAGGGTCTCCAGGTCCTTGACCTTGCCTTTGGTCTTGTATATCACAAGATCGGAGTTATCGTTGATGAGAGCCACGCCGGCACTGTCGTAGCCCCTGTATTCGAGTCGCGTAAGACCCTTGATCAATATCGGATAGGCCTGCCGGCCTCCTACGTATCCCACTATTCCGCACATATTCTACGTGTATTTTTAAAAATCCATATTGTCCATCAGTTCATCCAGCTGCCTGCGGTCCTTCTTGGTCGGACGGCCGCTGCCCCTGTCGCGCTGAAGCACGACGGTCTCGCGCGGGGCGTGGAGTTTCTCAAGCTCCGACTCCGGAGTCAGGTTGTCAGCGTACTGCCCCACAAGAGCCGCTCCCATACGGGATTCCGTGAGCTGCAGCACCCTGTAGCTGAAGAGGGCCGAGCCCCTGCGCACATCGATGGAATCCCCTGCCTTGACTGCCTTGGAAGGCTTGGCAGGCACGCCATTCAGCCTCACCTTGTTGCCATTGCAGGCATCGGCAGCCTCGCTGCGGGTCTTGAAGACTCTGATGGCCCAGAGATATTTGTCCAGTCTGACGCTGTCCATCCTTACCCGAGATAGAGGGAATGTCTCACCTCCTCAGCCACGGCTTCACCGCGCAGCGCCTCCAATATCGCAAGGCCGAAACTGAACGCGTGTCCGGCAGAGCGGCCGGTGATGATCCTTCCGCAGACTGCCGCAGGCTCCGGGCGGAACTTGGCCCCGCGTGCCTTGAGACAGTCCTCGAAGCCGTCGAAACAGGTGAATTCCACCCCGTCGAGTCCGTCCAGCTGACTGAGCACCAGCCCCGGAGCGGCGCAGATGGCGGCCACGGTGCCTCCTGCAGCATAGTGCGACTTCATCAGCGAGATGAGCTCCCCGCACTGTGCGAGACTCTTCGAGCCCGGCATTCCGCCGGGGAATATCATCACATCCGCAGCGCAGGTGCCCGCATCGGAACGGTCTATATCCGAGAGATATGCATCAGGCACAACACTCACCCCGTGCGAGGAGCGCACTGTCGGGGCATCCGATATGGCAGTCAGTTCCACCCCGACTCCGCCTCTGCGGAGCACATCGCAGACACCGAGTGCTTCCACATCCTCGAATCCGTCCGCAAGAAAAATTCTGATTCCCTTCATAGTTTTAAATTATCTTGCCATCCTCATCCGGAAGCGTAGCCTCCACATTCGGATTGATATACTTGTCCTGCTCCACCCTGTTGACGGTGGCGCTGAGCAGCACCGTGCCTCTGTCCGCCGGCACGAGGGCGTAGTCCTCACACTCCGCCGGCACGAGGATAAGCTCCCCTTTTGCGAGCGGGTAGTTTTCTATACCGTCGTAAGATATCGTCTGCACCGCAGCTGCGCCTTCAAGGCAGTAGAACAGAGTGAATGCGCTCTCGTCACCTGTCCTGACGCGCATCGGGTCGGAAAGGCGGATCCGCTCCACGGTGAGTTGCGGGATGTCGGCCAGCTTGTCCCCCTCCGGGCTCGAGGCCCTGAATCTGGCGTAACTGATGAAATCCATCGCGTCGCTCGCGCTGAGCGCCGGGTCGAACTGGTCTTCACTGACCTCCTCACCCCATCCGCAGAGACAGAAGTCCAGCGGGGACGACTCCCCTATCTCCAGAAGTTCGATGTCTCCGAAAGCGGCGTGCGGCGTGCCTGAAGGTATCAGCAGGCATTGCCCGGCATAGGGGGCGATGATGTTGAGCAGGTTCTCCGCAGTGCCGTCCGCACAGCTTCCGTAGAACTCGGAAGCATCGCTGTCGCGGCGGAAGCCCAGTGCGATGCGGGCATCCTTGCCGGCACGAAGCACATACCAGAGCTTCTCCTTGCCTAGCAGATCGTACCTCTGCCCTGCCGTCTCATCGTCTGGATGCACCTGGAGGGGCATCTTCCCCCTGACGTTCAGCTTCCTGATGCAGAGCGGAAACTGCCTGCCGAAGAAGTCATAGGCACGCTCACCGGGGATCCGGTCGAAGTATGTGTCCATCAGCTCGCCTATGCTGTTGCCGGCGAGCCAGCCTTCCCTCACGAGCGAGTCGCGGTAGCCGAGGTCCGCGAGCCTGAACTCCTCAGTCCCCCAGCTGTATTCGTCCTGCAGACCGCAGAACTTCATCGGATATAACTTCTTTTCTTCCATTTTCGGACAAAGCGCAAAGATAATATTTTTTTCCTTGTCCGAAGCAAAGGGGCGCTACAACATATAAGTGATTGTCAGGGCTATGTTCATAGGGGTGTAGCGGGTGCCGCCGTCACTCTCGCCCTTGACGGTGTACGGAATGCTGCCGTTGTTGATGTAGGAGAGACTGACTGAAACATCCCGGAAGCCGAATCCCAGTCCCAGCATATATCCGGGTCTCAGATAACCCCGGAACTCCGTGGTCTGGGTGCCGCCGACTTTGTATTCGTATTTCCAGTTGCCGGGACGGTTATATCCGTACAGTCCGCGGATGTCGAAATAGACATAAGTCCCGAACCCCTCCAGCTCATGGACGAGTTTCGCGCCGGCATTGAGACCGATCGAATTGTAGCCTCCTCCGCTGACGGAGTTGAGCCCCATCTGTTCGACAATCTCGTTCTTGACGCTTTTCCTGGTGATATTGGACATCATATCGCAGCCGACCACAGGCTTGATGAAACTCCCGGTAGTGAATGTATATTCGAGGCCGAGGCCCATGCCGAAACCGGCACCGTAGCCGGAACGGGCCACGTCTTTATTGCCATAATCCCCCATAGGGGCCGCGAAGACTACAGAAACGCCGAACTGCGCCCAGGAAGTTGCAGCTGCAGCAAGAAGCACGATAAGAGTAAGCAGAGATTTTTTCATACGCGTGGTTATTCTTTTGGACTTCCGCAATATAGTGAAAATAATTCAAAATTGCTATCTTTGAACAAAAATGACGCTATGACCGACCATACCGGACTCTTCAGGACGATTGCGATTGCGCTGACGCTGCTGCTGCTCGGCTGCGGCGCGGTCCGCGCGCAGGTGCCCTTCTACGCCGCAGCGCCCGGGGACGGCAGGCTGCTGGGCTATCATTCACTCAAGTTCCGCCCTGCAAGCGGCTACAACGAGAGTTTCACCACCCTGCAGTACGGCATCGGCAAGACGGCGGTCGGCATCGAACTCTACACCTGTCCGACAGGCGCCTATTCCGGCTACACCTTCAGGGCCGGTTTCTACCGGAGCCACCGCTTCAACATCGGCTTCCAGACGAGTCCCACGTTCAGCCTCTCCGACCGGCACAAGTTCTCCTACATCACCAGCGGCCTCTACCTCCACGGTGCCATCGACTCCGCCGGCCGCTTCTTCTGGCTCTCCAACACCCTCTGGACTATACACACTGACAGAATGACAGAACTCGACCACTGGCTCTACCTCGGCGGCAATTTCTCACTCCCGGGAGGCAGCGCACTCAAGCCTATGGCCGGCGTCATCCACTCGTGGAGCTTCGACTCGCCGGCGGACCTGGCCGTAGGATGTTCTTGGGCAGTAGGTAATTATGAATTCATCATCTGGTCTGACCGCTATTTCAGGGACAATCTAAGGATAGTATTCGGCATAGCCTTTGTATATTAGCGGAGCGTATTTTTTAAGAAGAACTTAATACTGACAGAAATATGATTTGGATGTTAATGATAGCGGTGATGGTGCTCTCCTACATCATCTCGGCCACGCTTCAGAGCAAGTTTGACAAATACTCCCGCGTTCCCTCTCCGCACGGACTCACCGGAGCGGATGTGGCGCGCCTGATGCTCCAGCAGAACGGCATCAGCGACGTGACCGTGCAGTCCGTCAAGGGCAAGCTCACAGACCACTTCAACCCCCAGGACATGACCATCAATCTCAGCGAATCAGTCTACGGCTGCGCGTCCATAGCCGCCTGCGCCGTGGCTGCGCACGAGACCGGGCACGCCATCCAGCACGCCTGCGGCTATGCTCCGCTGCGTCTCCGCAGCGCGCTGGTGCCGGTGGTCACATTCGCCAACAATACAGTGCAGTGGGTGCTCCTGCTCGGAGTGGTGATGATCAACGTATTCCCTACCCTGCTCTGGATAGGCATCGCCCTCTTCGCGATGACCACCCTCTTCAGTTTCGTCACGCTGCCGGTGGAGATCAACGCCAGCCAGCGCGCTGTGCAGTGGCTGGAAGGAGCCGGGGTGGTGGACGCGACCTCCCGCCCGATGGCGGTCGATGCCCTCAAGTGGGCGGCCTACACCTATGTGATTGCAGCGATCGGTTCGCTCGCCACACTCTTCTACTACATTGGCATAGCACAGCGGCGCTAATCTCGCAAATTATTGATACCTTTGCAGACTGCGCGTCAGGGATTCCGGATGCGCAGCCTTTTTGACTGTTATAAAATATTAAATCATTCGATGCGAAATTTTATTGAGGAACTCAGATGGAGAGGCATGATCCACGACATTATGCCCGGAACCGAGGAAGAACTTATGAAAGGCCCTGCTTCAGCCTACGTCGGGATTGACCCGACGGGAGACTCCCTGCACATCGGGCATCTCGTGAGCATAATGATACTCAAGCACTTCCAGGCCTGCGGACATAAGCCATACGCACTCGTGGGAGGTGCCACCGGGATGATCGGCGACCCGTCGATGAAGAGCCAGGAGCGCAATCTGCTGGACGAGAAGACCCTCGCCCACAATGTCGCCTGCATCAAGTCTCAGCTCGCCCGCTTCCTGGACTTCAACTCCGACGCCCCCAACAAGGCGGAGCTCGTCAACAACTACGACTGGATGAAGGACTACACCTTCATCAACTTCACCCGCGACATCGGCAAACTCATCACCGTCAACTATATGATGAGCAAGGACTCAGTCAAGAAGCGCCTCAGCCGCGATTCGTCAGAAGGAATGTCGTTCACGGAGTTCACCTACCAGCTCCTGCAGGGCTATGATTTCCTCTACCTCTACCAGCACTATAACGTACGTCTGCAGCTTGGCGGCGCAGACCAGTGGGGCAATATCACCACCGGCACGGAACTCATCCGCCGCACCTGCGGAGGCGAGGCTTACGCGCTGACCTGTCCGCTCATCACCAAGGCTGACGGCGGCAAATTCGGCAAGACCGAGAAGGGCAACATCTGGCTCGACCCGGAGCGCACCTCCCCGTACCAGTTCTACCAGTTCTGGCTCAACGTCAGCGACGAGGATGCGGAACGCTACATCAAGATATTCACCCTGCTCGACCGCGAGACCATCGAGGCGGCCATAGCCGCCCACAGGGAGTGTCCGGAGAAGCGCGAACTCCAGAAACTCCTCGCGAAGGAAGTGACCGTGATGGTGCACGGGCAGAAGGAATACGAGACCGCGGTCAAGGCTTCCGGCATCCTCTTCGGCAAGGCCACGGCGGACGACCTCCGCAGCCTCGACGAGAAGACCTTCCTCGCGGTGTTCGACGGCGTGCCTACGTTCAGCATAGAGCGCTCGAAGCTTCCGCTCGGCATACTCGACGCCCTTGCGGTGGAGACTTCAGTCTTCCCGTCCAAGGGAGAGGCCCGCAAGATGATACAGCAGAACGGTTTCAGCCTCAACAAGGAGAAGATGAGCGACATCACCCGCTCCCTCAGCGAAGACGATATCATCGACGGCAAGTATATCCTTGTCCAGAAGGGCAAGAAGGACTATTATATCATCATCGTCAATGGATAGACCGGCAAGCAAGAGGCAGCTTCAGGTTGCCCGCGAACTCCAGCGCGACCTCGCCGAGATCATCCGCAGCAGGGGCCTGGCGGCATACGCCGGTTGTCTGGTGACGGTGAGCGAGGTGAGAGTCAGCCCCGACCTCAGCATCGCCAAAGTCTATGTGAGCATCTTCCCGTCCGACAAGGCGCCGGCGGCACTTGCCTCGCTCGAGGAGGACAAGCGCGCCGTCCGCGGGGAGCTGGGCCGAAAAGTCGCATCGCAGCTGCGCATCGTCCCGGAGATCAATTACTACCAGGACACCACCCTCGACTACGCCGAGCACATTGAGGAATTGCTGAAGAAATAGTTGCCGTTGGACACCGGATTGTTCATAGCACTGCGCTATCTGTTTGCGAAGAAGTCCCACAATGTCATCAATGTGATTTCAGCAATCAGCGCAGCCGGCATTGCCATCGGTTCAGCGGCCCTCATCCTGATACTTTCGGTCTATAACGGCTTCGACCGCATCATCCGGGACAATCTCTCCGACCTCGACCCCGACATCTTCGTCTCCGCTTCCGGCGGAGGCTTCTTCGTGCCGGAGGGAGAGGCTTTCGAGGCCATACTTGAGGACTCCCGCATCGCCAGCGTGTCTTCCGTGCTGGAGGCGGATGTATTCGTCTCCTACGGCGGCAGGCAAGCTATCGCCCGTGCCAAGGGGGTAGATGAGGTCTACGCGGAAGAGTCGCCGCTTGCCTCGCACGTCAGCAGCGGGGAGTTCGCTCTCTACCGCGGTGAAGTGCCGCTCGCGGCCGTGGGTTCAGGGCTCGCCTACGAGATGGGGATCAGTCCCCGCTTCCTCGAGAAGATAGCACTCTACTACCCCAGGAGTTCCGGCGGCAATCCGCTGCTCGGTCCGGCCTCGGCCCTGGGAAGCGTACGGCTGGTACCGGGAAGCATTTTCAGCATAAGTTCCGCCACAGACGCATCGCTGATGATAGTGCCGCTGGAAGCTATGCGCACCCTCGTGGGCAGAAGTGACGCTGCCGTGTCCGGGGTGGAGCTGCGCCTCTCCGACCCTTCGCAGACCGGCGAGGTCCGCAGGGAGCTCTCGGCCGCTCTCGGGGAGAGCTTCTCCGTGCGCGACCGCTATATGCAGAACAGCTCCGTCTACAAGATGATGAAGTACGAGAAACTCGCCATCTTCCTGATCCTGATTTTCGTCGTCATCATCGTGGCTTTCAATATCTTCGCCTCGCTCTCAATGCTCATAATCGAGAAGGCTGAAGACATCGGGACGCTGCGCGCGATCGGTGCGCGGGATTCTGTGATACGGCGCATCTTCCTGCTGGAAGGCTGGATGATTTCGCTGCTCGGGCTGCTTGTCGGTCTGGCCGTCGGGGTCGCCCTGACCCTGCTCCAGCAGCATCTGGGCCTGGTCAAGATGCCCCAGGGGTTCTTCATCCAGGCATATCCGGTCGAGCTGCAGGCAGCGGATGTACTGCTGACCGCCGCCGGAGTCGCCCTTATCGGCCTCGCCGTCGCCTGGTTTTCTTCACGAAGACTTGCCCGCTAGGGGGGCACAGGGCCGGATTTGCAGGCAAAAACGCATTTTTGCAAGTCCCATACGAAAAAATAGTCGTATATTTACGGAACTAAAACTACAATATGAACACAAAAGTAATTACCACCATCTGCGCGGCGACCCTCGCACTCGCCGCCTGCGCCCCAGCCCCGGAGAAGACTACGGCCGCGGCTCCGGCACCTCACCTCGAGAAGAGGGGAGAAGTCACCCAGCTCATCGTAGGCGGCAAGCCTTACCTGGCACTCGCCTGCGAGCTCAAGAACTCTTCGGCCTCCAGCCGCGAGTATATGTCCCAGCGCTGGGCACAGCTCAAGCAGGCCGGCATCAACACGGTACTGGCAGTCGTGACCTGGGAGCAACTTGAGAAGGAGGAAGGCAAGTACGACTTCAGCGTCGTGGACGCCCTTGTGGAGGATGCCCGCGCCAACGATCTCAAGCTTGCGATACTCTGGTTCGGCAGCTGGAAGAACGGCGTCAGCAGCTACCACCCTGTCTGGGTCAAGAAGGATGCCGCGCGCTTCCCTTCAGCGCTCACCAAGGACGGCAAGACCCTGCCTATACTCAGCACCCTCGGCGAAGCGACCGCCAAGGCCGACGGAAAGGCATACGCCGCTATGATGAAGCACCTCAAGGAGATCGACTCCGCAGAGCAGACGGTAGTGATGATCCAGATGGAGAACGAAGTCGGCCTGCACGGCTACACCCGCGACTACTGCCCGGCAGCCAATGCCGCATTCGCAGGTCAGGTGCCGTCCGAACTCATCGCATACCTCAGCGCCCACAAGGACTCCCTGCTTCCGGAGACCCTCGCAGCCTGGAAGAACAGCGGCTACAGGACCTCAGGCACCTGGGAGGAGGTGTTCGGCAAGAACGACCGCACCGACGAGATCTTCATGGCGTGGAACTACGCATCATACCTCAATACCGTATCGGCGGCCGGCAAGGCTGAGTACAATCTGCCTACCTTCGTCAACGCCTGGATCGTCCAGCCGGAAGACCGTCGCCCGGGCAACTACCCTTCAGGCGGTCCGCAGGCTCAGAACCACGACATCTGGAGAGCGGCGGCACCGGCCATCGACATCCTCTCGCCGGACATCTACCTCGCCGACTACCCTACCCTTCTGCGCATGTACGCCCGCAACGGCAACCCGGTATTCGTGCCTGAATCCCGCGCCGGCCAGAACGGAGCCGCCAATGCCGCATTCACCATCGGAGAGATGGGCGGCATAGGATACTCACCGTTCGGATTTGACGTGGATGCTCTCAGCCCGAGCAACGCCACCTTCAGCGAGTTCTACCGCAAGGCCGACGCCGCTTCCGAGGTCATCCTCGAAGCTCAGGCGGAAGGCAGGATCCGTGCAGCCTGGCTCAAGGGTTCAGACCCTGTGCGGCTCAAGGATGAGGTCACCCTCGGCGACTACCGCATATGCTTCGAACTCGTCTCCAGCGGACGCCGCAACGGCGGAGCGCCTCAGCTCACCGGAGGTACCTACGCTCCTGACGCCATCGGCTATGCCATCGCCATCCAGGAAAGCGAGGACAGCTACCTCTTCCTCGGCTCCAACGTGCGCATCACCTTCCTTCCTAAGGAGGGTAATGACATCGTGGGTCTCGCCAAAGTCACCGAAGGCGACTACAAGGACGGCAAATGGGTGGAAGGACGCTGGCTCAACGGCGACGAGATCCAGCTCCGCTACGATCTTCTCTACGCAGTGGACGAAGGATTCTCCGGACAGGGCATCAACTTCGGCACCCCACAGCCGGGATTCGTGAAAGTTCAACTTTACAACTATAAATAATGAATATTCTCAAACCTCTGGCGGCAGCCTCGCTCGCCGTCTGCACCATACTTCCGCTCAGCGCCCAGAAAGACCCGTACAAGGGACAGAATATGCTTCCGGGCAGGAGCGTGGACGCCCAGGTGACAGAGCCCGGGTTCAAGGTATTCCAGTTCCCGAAAAATCAGATCCCGCGCATCGACGGAGAGTTCTCCGACTGGGACATAGTTCCGGACAGCTACATCGTCCCGATGGAAGAGATGTGGGACGACAGCGGCAAGCACAAGGGCATCGACAAGTCCACCCTGGACATCAAGGTCAAGGTCGGCTGGGTAGAGGGGCTCAACAGACTCTACTTCTACTATGAGGCCTACGATGACTACTGGGACTTCGACCAGCTCGGACTGCGCAACGACACATTCGAGATCGTGGTGGACGGAGACCTCTCCGGCGGCCCGCACGTCGATGAGTTCAGGCTCAACGACGAAGTGCTCACCCGCTTCGACGGCTTCTTCCAGCTTCAGAACGAGCACGCACAGAACTACCACATAATGACCCCTCCTACCCCTGGCAAGTCCTGGACTATGGTATGGGGAGTACAGCAGTGGCTCAAGGAGCTGCCATACGCCAACTATGCCTACGGCTACAACTTCAAGCACGGCGAGAGCGGCACCCTCAAGTTCGAGTTCTACATCACCCCGTTCGACTTCGCCAGCGTGGACGGACCTGAATACTCCACAGAGAGCAGGCTCTACGAGGGCAAGAAGATCGGTCTCTGCTGGGCTGTCATCGACTACGACGGCGGCAAGGGCAACAGCGGTTTCTGGAACCTCTCCAAGCATCACCGTATGTTCGGCAACGCTTCGATGGAGCGCCTCTTCACGCTTATGCCTCTCGAGGAGCAGTTCCGCAAGCCTGTGGAAGCCGCCTGGACCCACGTGGTCATCGACCACAGCAGGCTCGTGGCCTTCCGCGACCGCAGCCACGGCAACATCACTTCGTGGAAGTGGGACTTCGGCGACGGCACGACATCAACCGAGCAGAACCCTGTGCACGAGTATGCCAAGGACAACGCCCGCTATGTAGTAACCCTCTATGTATCAGGGCCTGACGGAAAGGATCTCTGCTGCAAGGTATGGGATGTGGCTGTCCGGGACACCAAGCACCCTTCGGGAGAATACGAATAGGACAGCAGCCTCAGCTGCATATCAAAAGGAAAGGCTCTCAGTCGAGAGCCTTTCCTTCTTTGTCATAGAGTTCATACTGCAGGATGCTGTGCTCGGTCACCTCGACCAGGGTCAGCTTGCACTTGTACTTGCGCTTCCATTTGCGGACGAATGAGTTGAGTCCGCGGCTCAGGTACGCGCCCAGTATCGGGCTGACCTTGAGCGTAAATGTCTTCTGTCCCTTCTCCACATAGTCGGCTATCCTGCGCTCGATCTCCTCGTCGATGACGACGGTGGACGCGATCTTGCCGGTACCGTGACACAAAGGACACTTCTCGGCCGTCTCTATCTCCGTCACCGGA
Source organism: bacterium (assembly GCA_963613775.1). Classification (GTDB taxonomy): domain Bacteria; phylum Bacteroidota; class Bacteroidia; order Bacteroidales; family UBA932; genus Cryptobacteroides. Next base: position 26,089 of record CAVEAQ010000001.1, read on the forward strand.
CGAATCCTCTGGCGGGTGAGCTGCATCAGGCCGAACTTGGTGAGCGGCAGCACGTTATGCTTGGCTCTGTCAGGCTCCATCAGATCCTTCATATACTTGAAGAGTTCATTGCGGTGCTCGGCTTTGTCCATATCGATGAAGTCGATGATGACAATGCCTCCCATATCGCGGAGTCTGAGCTGGCGTGCAATCTCCTCGGCCGCAATCTTGTTGACCTCAAAGGTATTCTCCTCCTGGTCGTTGGTCTTGGCGCGGGTGCCGCTGTTGACGTCGATGACATTGAGAGCTTCGGTCGTCTCGATGACGAGGTATGCGCCCTGCTTCATCGGCACGACTTTGCCGAATGAACTCTTGATCTGGCGCGTGACTTCGAAATGGTCAAAAATCGGCTCCTTGCCTTCGTAGAGTTTCACGATCTTCTCCTGCTCGGGAGAGATCAGGGAGACATAGCGGCGCACCTCATCGTAGATCTTCGTATCGTTGACATACACGTTGGAGAACGTGTCGTTGAGCAGATCGCGGATGGTCGCGGTAGTCCTGTCGTACTCGGTGAAGAGGAGCTTGACGCCCTTGGAAGCGGCGATTTTCTTCCACGACCCCTCCCATTTCTCGATCAGCGAACGGAGTTCGGCCACAAGGACTGCGGCGTTTTTCTCTTCGGCTGCGGTACGGATGATGGCTCCGTAGTTGTGGGGAAGGATGCTGCGGACGAGAGTCTCAAGTCTCTTTTTCTCCTCGCGGGAGGAGATCTTCTGGGAAACGCTCACCTTGTCGGCAAAAGGGAGCAGTACAATGTTGCGTCCTGCCAATGAAATCTCCGCAGTCAGCCGGGATCCTTTGGTGGAGATAGGTTCTTTGACGATCTGGGCGATTATCATCTGACCCGGCTTGAGGTGGTCCTCTATGCGGCCCTCCTTGGCGAGTATGGGTCCTATCCTTGTGCCTGAATAAAGTTTGCCGAGGTCTTTGTTGGGATTGCTCTCGCGCACGAAAGTATCGAATGCGTTGAAGTAGAGCCCAAGGTCAAGATAGTGGATAAACGCTTCCTTGCTGTCACCTATGTCCACGAAAGCGGCATTCAGCGCGGGAAGTATCTTCTTGACTCTGCCAAGATAGACATCCCCGACCGAAAAGCCATGACCCTTGGTTGACTCCCTGTCAAGTTCGATCAGACGATGGTTCTCCATCAGTGCGATGCGGACTTCAGAGGCCGAGACGTCGACCACAAGATCTTTTTCTGTTTTCGCGGTGGTTTCCATTTGCAATATAATTAAGAAAAAGCCCGCCGGATCTCCCGTCAGGCTTTTCTCGACTATTTCTTCTTATGTCTGTTCAGACGCAAACGCTTCTTGCGCTTGTGCGTAGACATCTTGTGTCTCTTATGCTTCTTTCCGTTTGGCATTTTATGGAATTATTTTGTCTTGACTTCAGATACGAATGACTTTGAAGGCTTGAAGGCCGGGATGTCATGTGCAGGTATAGTCATAGTGGTCTGCTTGGTGATGTTGCGTGCAGCCTTCTGGGCGCGGTGCTTGATGATGAAACTGCCGAAGCCACGGAGATAAACAGGGTTGCCCTTGATGATGGAAGCCTTGATGCTCTCCATTGTAGCCTCTACGACTGTCTGAACGGTTACCTTCTCGATTCCGGTCGACTTGGCAACTTCATTAACGATTTCTGCTTTAGTCATTGTCTTAATATTTAGTATTCAATAAATTTGCAACGGATTGGAGTGCAAAAATATATTATTTTTTTCATTAATCAAAATAGTTGCAGCGAGTTTTGATTTTTTTTGCAGTGGCACGGAGATTGACTATATTAGCGGTTCGATTTGAGGAGCTATCATTACTGACAATTTGACAGAAATATGAGACAAGATAAAGAATTCACCTTCCCTGCAGGAGCGGAAGTAAGCATCATACCCGTTATGCAGGGCGAGGGCATGATGAAGATTGACGATGCCGAACTGCCTGATGTTCTGCCTGTTCTGGCGCTGCGCAACGCAGTGCTCTTCCCGGGAGCGATATACCCTGTCACGATAGGACGGGAGAAATCCATAAAGCTGATACAGGATGCCGAGAAGGAGGGTTTCTTCATCGGCGCCGTACCTCAGCAGGACGTAATGGTGGAGGAGCCGCAGGAGGAAGACCTCTTCCACTACGGATCCGTGTGCAAGATAGTCAAGACCCTGGAGATGCCGGACGGCACCATGACTGCCATACTTCAGGCCTTCAAGCGTCTGGAGGTGGAGTCCGTGCTCGGCTACGAGCCGTACATCACCGCCAAGGTACACTACCTGCCGGACATCTTCAAGGGTGACGGCCGCTCCACTGACATCAAGGCGATAAGCGAGGCCCTCAAGGACAAGGCCATCCAGGTCCTCCGTTCGACCAACCTCGGCACGAGGGAAACTATCGGAGCGGTGAAGGCCATCGATGACTTCAGGTTCCTCGTCAACTTCATCGCCACCACCATCGAGGTGGAGAACTTCGAGTCCAAGGCCGAGTTGCTCGAGTACGACGACGTGAAGGTCAGGGCGCTAAAGCTCCTCTCCATACTCAACGTGCAGATCGAGCTGATGAACATCAAGCAGGAGATCAACCAGAAGGTCAAGACCGAGATCGACCAGCAGCAGAGGGAATACTACCTCAACAACCAGCTCCGCACCATCCAGGAGGAGCTCGGTATGGACGGAGAGGAGGAGTTCGACAAGTTCCGCGAGAAGGCTGCGGAGAAGAAGTGGCCGAAGGAGATTGCCGAAGCCTTCGAGAAGGAGCTTGCAAGGCTTGAGAGATACAACCCGTCGTCCCCTGACTACAGCGTGCAGTACAACTACCTCGAGTTTATGCTTCAGTTGCCGTGGGGCGAGATGAGCAAGGACGACCTCGACCTCGCGCACGCGCAGAAGGTGCTCGACCACGATCACTACGGACTCGACACGGTCAAGGACCGCATCGTGGAATACCTCGCCGTGCTCAAGCTCAAGGGCAATATGAAATCCCCTATCCTCTGCCTCTACGGGCCTCCGGGAGTGGGCAAGACCTCCCTCGGCAAGTCAGTGGCCAAGGCGCTGGGACGCAAATATGTGCGCATCGCGCTGGGCGGCATGCACGACGAGTCCGAAATCCGCGGACACCGCAAGACCTATGTGGGCGCGCTTCCGGGACGAATCCTCAACGGCATAGCCAAGGCGGGCACTTCCAACCCGGTAATCGTGCTCGACGAGATAGACAAGCTCAGCTCCGACTTCAAGGGCGACCCGTCATCCGCACTTCTGGAGGCGCTCGACCCTGAGCAGAACGCGACTTTCCACGACAACTACCTCGACCTCGACTACGACCTCAGCAACGTGCTCTTCATCACCACGGCCAACAGCATCTCGCCTATCCAGCCCGCCCTGCTCGACCGTATGGAGGTGATCAATGTCACCGGCTACCTCGCGGAGGAGAAGATGGAGATTGCGCGCAAGTTCCTCGTGCCTAAGCAGCTGGAGGAGCACGGCATCAAGAAGGGTGCGCTCAGGATAGACAAGGCGGCCCTCGCGGAGATCATAGACCAGTACACCCACGAGTCGGGCGTACGCGGACTCGAGAAGCAGATTGCCAAGGTCGCCCGGGTCACCGCCAAGAAGATCGCGCTCGGCGAAGACTATCCTAAGGTGGTCAAGAAGGAGCACCTCAAGGAATACCTCGGTCTGCCGACCGCGTTCCACGACAAGCAGAAGGGCAATGAGGCCCCGGGAGTGGTGACCGGACTTGCTTGGACCCAGATGGGAGGCGAAATCCTCTTCGTCGAGAGTTCGGTATCGTGCGGCAAGGGAGTGATGACTATGACCGGCAACCTGGGAGACGTGATGAAGGAGTCGGCGACCATCGCCTACCAGTACATCAAGGCGCATCCGGAGCTGGCGAAGATGACTTCGGAAGAGTTCGCCGCCAAGGACATCCACGTGCACGTGCCAGAAGGCGCAACCCCTAAGGACGGTCCGTCAGCGGGTATCACGATGGTAAGCTCGATGGTGTCAGCGCTGCGCGGAGAGGCCGTGAAGCCGGGCATAGCGATGACCGGAGAGATGACTCTCCGCGGCAGGGTGCTTCCGGTAGGCGGCATCAAGGAGAAGATTCTCGCCGCCAAGAGAGCCGGTGTCCATACGATTGTCATCTCCGAAGACAACCGCAAGGATATCGAGGACATCAAGGCGATCTACGTCGAGGGTCTGACTTTCCACTATGTACAGACCATCAGGGACGTGATCGACTTCGTCTTCTAGAAAAGTGTCGGATGGTTCTCCTCCAGACCCTTGAGGATACGCTCCATAAGCGCCTCACGGATCAGGCCCGAGCGTGAGGAGACCTTGAAGCGACGGCAGTATTCATCGATTGCCGCAAGTTCCTGCCCGTTGAAGAGCACGGACTTGCGGTAAATTCTTTTGAGAGACTCCTTCTGTCTGTCGAGATAGGCCGGATCGACAGCGGAGAATTTCTTACTCTTTTTCCGGGTCATCAGTTATGCTTATATAGTGGATAATTTCCTGCAGGTTGGTGACTTCCAGACGCCTACCAATGATCTCCCCGTCCTTCCAGACCACGAACATCCGGGGTGTGCCGGTGACTCCATAGTATTTCTGGTAGTCTGAGTCCATCTCCGGATCCCAGAGGTGGATGAGGCGGACCTTGCGGTTGGAAAGTTTGAAATTCTTGCGGAATGCCTTCCATTCCTTTCTGTCTGTGCCCACATAGACGGCGTAGAAGTTCATCGGGAAATCCACCTGAGCCATCACGGAAGGCAGCACCCGGCTCTCCAGGCGGCATTTGGCGCAGGATGTGTCGTAGAAGAATATGACTGATATCCGTCCGTCCTCGGGGATGGTACGGCTGCCGCCGCAAGGTTTGTAGAGCTTTATCTTCGGGGCAGTCATCCCGAGCAGCGAACTGCGGTTGAAATCGGCGAATATCTGCGCGTCCATAAGCTCTATGTCTGTGGAGGTCTTCACCAGTCCGGTCGCGAGCCAGGTATCGTAGATGTGTATCGCCACCGCCTCCTCCCCCATCACCCGCGCGTGGCGGTAATGGTCGAAGATCCGGAGGGTGACGTGCTGCCTGGTCAGCGAGTCGTGGCAGCTCGAGATGAGCGAGTCGAACTCGGCGTTCTTTGCCGCAACGTCCTCCCGCTCCAGAGCTCCATAAAACTCTGTCAGCAGGCTGTCCAGCCCGGCATAACGGTAGAGCGAATCCGTCTGCGCGAAGAGCGCGGACAGACTCATCAGCAGCGCTGAGACTATGAGGAAGATGCGCTTCATTTCACTTCCGGCAGTCTTACTCCCTCCGGCAGGAAGAGCGAAGTATCCCCGTGGTGACGGAGTATGTCCCTCACTGCAGAAGAGGAGATGTGCGCAAACTCCTGCGCGGTAGGGATGATGATCGTCTCTATCTCCGGCGCGAGACGGCGGTTGGCATCGGCGATGGCGCGCTCGTTCTCGAAGTCGAGCATATTGCGCACCCCCCTGACTATGTGCCGTATGCCGAGCTCACGGCAAATATCCACCGTAAGTCCGTCATACTGAATAATAAGCACATTGTCCGTACCGGAGGTTGCCTGGCGTATGATGTCGATCTTCTGCTCGTTGGAGAAGAATCCGTGCTTGTCCTGGTTGATACCAATGGCCACAGTCACCTCGTCAAACATCGTCAGCGCCCTGTGCAGGATGTTGAGATGTCCGGCGGTGAACGGATCAAACGAGCCCGGGAATAATGCTTTAGCTTTCATACTGCGAAATTACGCAATATTAAGCATTTTCTTCCATTTAACGTAACCGGCGACGGCAATTATTACGTACAGCCCGTAGAGCGAAGCCTTGAACGGGATGCCCTTGTAGAAGTAGAGGGCGCAGGTAACTATATCCACCACTATCCATATCATCCACTGTTCCAGATACTTGCGAGCAAGTGCCCAGCATCCCACGAAACTCAGAGCGGTAGTGAAGCTGTCGCATACCGGCACCTGCGAGTCGGTAAAGCGCACCAGCAGGAAATATATCAGCGCCCACAGCGCTGCGGTGGCGAGCACCCAGGGCAGGATGTAGCGCCGCTCGAAATGCGTCACCACGGTAGGAGACTTGTCATCGCGCCCCTTGAGGTATTTCCAGTTGATGTAGCCGTAGACCGTCATCGCAATATAGTAGAACTCCATACCGCAGTCGGCGTAGAGACCGTGCTGCCAGTAGAGCACCACATCGAGGCTCTGCATCACGAATGCCACGGCCCACAGTGCGAGGCTCGCCTTATATTCAAGGAGAATATAGGCGAGTCCCAGCGCGGTGGTAAGTATGTCCAGCCAGTGGATGGCGAGAAATTCCTGCATAACAGCCGTCCTAGAATCTGAGGGTCACGTTGCCGAGAGCCGTGAAACCGGCGGCAGGCACGAAACCGATCTGGTAGTAGCGATTGTCGTTCGGGTGGCCGTAGCCCGCCGCGATGGCTGAATATACCCAGCCGCTCGTGGCGTAATGGCTGTTGAATACATTGCCCAGATTGAGTCCGAGACGCAGCTGCTTGAGCGCCCCCTTGAACTTGAAGACATAGCCGAGATCGAGGTCGGAGCAGGTATACGCCGGCAGGGAACGGTCTGCGTTCTGAGTGTTGTCAAGATATTGACGCCCGACATATCCGGTGTGCCATACGGCAGTGAAGTTGCCGAAGCGGAAGTCAGCGAAGCCGTTGAGTATTGCGCTCGGGGAGAATGCGATGGTGGATGAGCCGTAGTGGATCACTGTATATCCGTTGTCCCAGTCCTCCGCATACTCGTCGAAGTCGAGGATGCGGTTGGCGCTCAGAGCGGCGTTGCCCTCGAGGGTAAGCCATCCGGCGGCGTCCCAGGCAAGGGTCATCTCGACACCGCTGCGGAAGGACCTCGCAATGTTGGTGGTGAGATTCTCTCCGATGTCGCTGGTCTGTCCGGTCTGCACGAACTGGTCGCGGTAGTCCATATAGTAGAGGTTGATTCCGGCGCGCACCTTACTGAGGCTCAGCTGATAGCCAAGTTCGTAATCAATGAGCCTCTCGGCCTTCGGGGCCGGATAGTTGCCGTTGTCGGTGAAGTTGTTGCGCTCCGGCTCGCGGTGGCTCAGAGCCACTGAAGCGTAGGCCCTGTGCGGTCCGTTGCTGTAGCTGACGCCCCCTTTCGGATTGAAGAAATTGTAATGTTCGTCGATGTCGAGTATCTGGTTGGCATAGGTCCCGTCAGCCTGCTCGATGAACTTGTCGTTCTTGCCGTCGGTGCGGTAATCCACCCTGCGGTACTGCAGGTCGCCGAAGATGTCCCAATGCTCACCCAGACTGTAGGCAGCCTTGACGAAGGCGCTATAGTCTCCCTTGAATGCGTCTGAATCATAGTAGGTATAGCGTCCGTCAGCGTCCAGTATGGCAGCTGCAAGCTCGTTGTCGCCGACATAGGTGAGGTAGCCGAAGTGGTGCGAGGTGAAGCGCTGCGCGGTGAGGCCGCCGATGACATCCCAGCGCCCATCCCGGTAACTGAAGTTGTAGACGGCGCCCCAGGTGTTCTGGTCGAGACCCTTCTGGCGCACGAAATCCGTCCTCTTGAGGGTCGAGCCGTCGGCTTTGGTATAGCTGAGACCGAACTTCCCCAGCTTGTTGTTGTAACGGAACTCATCGTAGTAACCGTAGCCGTAGGTATAGCGCAGAGAGAGGTTCATATTCCAGTGCTCATCGATGTTCCAGGAGCCGGAGAGGATATTGTGGTTCTGGATGAAGTTGTCGGTAGTCTTAGGCCAGTACGAACCGTCCTTGAGGCTATAGCGCTCAGTGAGGTAGCTGCCGTCGGCATCTTTTGCGAAATTGCCCTCGGAGTCGGTGGCAAGCTTCTCATACAGAGAGTTGTAGCGACCGAGACCCACGCGGTACATATCGGCATAGTTGTGTATGCCCGTGCTCGCGCCGTAGGTCCCGTCCATCAGCGAGAGGTCATCGTTGCCGGCGGTGACGCCGTTCCACGCCTGTCCCGTGTGCTCGAAGTTACCGATATTGCGGTACTTTATCGTGAAATTGCCGCCGAGCCAGGTGAGACCGGCATAGTAGGAGCCTGAGCGGCCGGCCGTCCCGTGCACATAGCCGTCAGTGGTGGTCCGGTGATACCCGGCCTCTGCGACTAAGTGGTTCCAGAGCAGCCCGGTGGAGGCGCTGACGCCCAGATTGAGGGTGTTGTAGGAGCCGTATGATGCGCTGAGTTCGGCATAAGGGAGGAGCGATGCGGACCTGGTCTTCATAGTCACAGTGCCGCCGAATGCGCCGTCGCCGTTGGTGGAAGTGCCCACTCCCCTCTGGATCTGCACGCTCTCCATAAATGAAGCATAACTGTTCATATTCGCCCAGAACACGCACTGGTCTTCAGGTGAATTGAGCGGCACGCCGTCCACGGTGACGTTGATCCTCGAGTCACCGGCGCCCCTGATGCGCATATAGCTGGTGCCGGTGCCGACACCGTTCTCACTCCACGCAAGCACGCCGGGAGTCCGCGAAAGCAGGAACGGAAGTTCCTTGCCGCTCACGGAGAAGTCCTTCAGCGAACTTTCGGAGATGTTTGCAACTGCGTAAGGTGCATTCTTCTGCACCATTACTCCCTGGACTACGGCATCCTCAAGCCTTTCGACGAGGAGCGAGTCGGAAACCGTCTGCGCCCCGGCATTTGCAGCCAGAGCAAGCAGCACAACAGAAAATACATTCTTTTTCATTAAAATGTAATTAATAATAAAACAATGTATAAGGGGAGGTCTTTCCCTACGCCGGCATTACCCGGATCAGGTTATGGGTATAATCTCAGCCCCGCGCCAGACGGAGCACCCCTTACAGAAGCACGGCACCGCGCCGTGCAATCGGGCGCAAAGGTAGAAAATTTTATTTAACTTTGGTGCTCTATGGATGTAAAGATAGAGCAAAGCTGGAAAGAGGCGCTGCAGGGCGAATTCGACAAGCCGTATTTTGCACAGCTCGTCTCGGAGCTGCACCGACAGAAGCGCGAAGGCGCGGTGATATACCCTCCGGGAGGGCAGATTTTCAGGGCATTCGAGCTATGCCCGCTGCCCCGTGTCAAGGTCGTGATACTCGGTCAGGACCCCTACCACGGCTACGGGCAGGCCACGGGACTCTCGTTCTCCGTACCGGCCGATGTCCCCGCTCCGCCGTCGCTCAAAAACATATTCAAGGAGATCGAGTCGGACCTCGGAATACAGATGTCGGGTTGCCCCGATCTGACTCCCTGGGCAGAGCAGGGCGTACTTCTGCTCAACGCGGTCCTCACCGTACGCGCCGGAGAGCCGACCTCACACAGCAGACTCGGCTGGCAGGAATTCACCGATGCGGTGATCAGGACCATCTCCGAGCGCTGCGGGGGGGTCGTGTTTATGCTCTGGGGCAACTATGCCCGCAGCAAGGCGGCGCTCATCGACCCCAGAGTCCACCACGTGCTGGAAGCAGCGCACCCCTCCCCTCTAGCCAGAGGGGCGTTTTTCGGCTGCCGGCACTTCTCCAGGGCCAACAGTCTGCTGATTTCAGAGGGGAAGACCCCTATCGACTGGAGACTTTAGACATCACGAACCTCACTGCAAGCAGCGCCGCGAGCAGCAGGAATACCAGGGTGCAGACGCGCCCTGCGATGTCTCCGTTGCGGACGAAGAATGTCTGATCCGAATTGAGATTGACTTCAGAACTGATCACCGTCCTCTCCCACCACGGCGACTGCTCGAGTATGTCGCCCCTCTGGTCGATAATGCAGGAGATGCCCGTATTGCCGCAGCGGGCAATGTCGCGGCGCAGTTCTATCGCGCGCAGGGCGGAATAGCTCAGGTGCTGCCTGTAGCCTGGGGTGTTGCCCCACCAGGCATCGTTGGTGATGACAGTCATAGCCTTGGCCCCCTTGCGGACATAACCGGTGCAGTATTCACCGTAGACAGACTCATAGCAGATGGCGCAGCCGATCGGCAGCCTGTCTTCCCCGAAATGCAGCACTGAGACCTCATCCTGCCCCACGCAGCGGCCCATCAGCCCGCTGACGTCCATCTTGTCGGAAAGCCAGTCATCGAGCGGCACGAATATTCCCGGATAAGGAGTAAGTTCAGTCCCGACCACCAGACGGCTCTTGTGGTAGATCTCGTTGCGGCCGGAGGCATCGTAAAGCAGGGCGCTGTTGTGCGAGGTGATCCACCCGTTGCCGAACTTTCGGGCAAGGATGGACGGCGCATCGCCGGACGGCTGCACTTCGTAGGTGCTGGCGCCGACAAGCAGCTCGGCTCGCGGATATTTCTCAAGAAGGCCCCTGAAGCTGCGCATTGTAGGCGAGGAGTCCGAATCGCCCAAGATAATGTCGGAGGTAAAGGTCTCAGGCCCGAGCAGCAGCACTGGTTGCACCGAAGTGCTGTCTTTGCGTAGTTCGGTCTCGAAGAGGTCAAGCAGCACTGCGGTCTGCTGCTTCTGGCTGAGGGAGGTGAATTTCTCGTAAGGGTCGAAGTTCGGCTGACCGATGATGACCTTGAGCGTCCCTTCGGACTTCTCCTCATAGCTGTCGTAGATGAGTTTTGAGAGCGAGAGAGGCACTATGAACACGATCAGCAGGGAGAGGTTGGCGGCAGTGCGGGCAACTCGGTTCCAGCCGGACCACGAGCCGTTCGTGTGGGAGATGAATATCCCGAAAAATGTCAGATTGCAGAGCCATATCCAGAGTGAGCCGCCCAGAGAGCCGGTGTATTCGTACCACTGGATACTGTGCGTGCTGGTGGCGAAGGCACCTCCCAGCGTGAGCCAGGGCCAGCTGATGTCCACATCGAAGTATCGCCGCTCCCAGGCGAGCCACATTGCCGCAAGCAGCACATAAGGCACGACGCCGCGCAGATATCGCTTCGAGAATCTGAAGATCACCCAGACCAGAGTCATCTGCAGGGCATTGGCCACTATGGCGAAGATACCGCCTCCGACAGTGGCGTTGCAGACCCAGAAGGTGGTGAGGGCATTCCAGACCACAAAAGTCAGCAGGGCGTAGAGAGAGAAGTGTCTGACCCCTTCCCTATCGGCGAGCCAGTCAGCCACAAGCAGCGGGACAAAGCCCACGAGCGCAAGCGCGCCGGTGTGCGGCACGAGCCACGGAAGGCTCAGCAGAACCGCAGATATCAGACAGAGTATCAGGAGTTTGACTTTCATTCTTCAGGCATCTGGCCGCAGTATTTGCGCCACTTGTCCAGAAGTGCGGTCATATCTTCCGGAAGTTCGGAGTCGAACTGCAGCCACTCCCCAGTGCGCGGGTGCACGAAGCCCAGCGTCTTGGCGTGCAACGCCTGGCGCGGGCAGAGTTCGAAGCAGTTGGCGATGAACTGACGGTATTTGGAATATATGGTTCCCTTGCGGATCTCGTTGCCGCCATAGCGTTCGTCATTGAATATCGGGTGGCCCATCTGCGACATATGCACCCTGATCTGATGGGTTCTGCCGGTCTCCAGCCTGCACTCCACGCAGGTCACGAAGCCGAATCTCTCCAGCACCCTATAGTGGGTGACGGCGTGCTTGCCCTTGTCTTCGTCTTCATATACCCTGAAGCGGAGACGGTCGTTGGGATCGCGGCCGATATTGCCCTCTATGGTACCTTCATCCTCCTGGATGTCTCCCCAGACGATGGCTATATAGCGCCTTTCGATGCTGTGGTCGAAGAACTGTTTTGCCAGCTTGAGCTGCGACTGCTCGTTCTTGGCCACGGCCAGCAGACCGCTGGTATCCTTGTCGATGCGGTGCACGAGCACGCCCATCCTCTCGTCTTCGGCCTCAGGCCCCTGGCTGATGCCCAGATGGTGCGAGAGAGCATTGACGAGCGTCCCCTCGAAGTGTCCGTGGCCCGGATGCACGACCATCCCGGCCGGCTTGTTGACCACCAGCACATCTTCGTCTTCATAGACTATATTGAGCGGAATATCCTGCGGGAGTATCTCCAGCCCGCGCCGGCGGTACGGCATCACGAAGCGGATGACGTCGCCCGGACGCACGATGAAGTTGGCTTTCACCACCTCCTCGCCCACGCGGACATAGCCTTCCTTGAGGGCCTGCTGCACACGGCTGCGGGAGGTATCCTCCATATGTGTGGACATATACCTGTCTATGCGCATCGGGGTCTGCCCCTTGTCCACCTCCAGCCGGAAGTGCTCGAAGAGTCCGTCTTCCATCACTCGCCGATCTGGAGATTAAGTGAGACTTCAGATCCCTTCCTTGCGGTGCCCGGAGCTGGATTCTGCGTACGCACTACGGCCGCCACAGAGTCGGCGTAATCCCTGACCCCGGAGCCGAAGCGCAGCCTCCCTACATTGAGGGAGTTCTCCTGAAGAAGATCCACAGCCTGCAGATAGGACTTGCCGCTGAGATCCGGCACATAGGTCATATCGTCGCTGCCGAGTCCCAGCACCAGGTCAATCCTCGTGCCGCTGGAGACAGGAGCGCCGGCCGCTATGTCGAAGCCGTAGCGCTGCTGGCGCAGGACATTGTTGGTCGCGATGTCGCGGACATAGATGAGCCTGCCGAGAGTGAGTCCGTTGCGGAGGAGTTCCGCCTTGGCCTGACGCAGCGAGACTCCCACGAGCGAAGGCATATAGACTTCCTTGGGCGCTATGGTATTGGTAGTGAGACGTATCTTGCGTCCCTTCTTGACGCTGGAGCCGGCATCGGGGTTCTGCATATACACCGCTCCCGGCTTCATCCTCTTGACATAGACCGAGTCGGTCACCACGACCTTGAGGCCCGCGGACGAAGCCACAGCCTGCGCCTCCTGGGAGCTCATATTGGTAAAGTCAGGCACGGCAATCTCCTTGCCGTGCTGGGTCACTGCACCGAGCAGCAGGGATACCGCCGTCACCAGGACAGCCACGAAGACCACCGCCAGCAGGAGATTCTTCACAATCCAGTTTCCGAAAAAATCTTTGATATTCATTTCAAATCATTATTATCCCACGTACCGTAAGCACTAGGGCGAAGCAGCATATCGCAATCCCCGCCACCCGGCTCATAATCCTCAGCGTCCTCTCTCCAGGCTTCACAAAAGTGGAGAGGAGCGCCACAACTGCAATCCAGTACAGAAACTCACCGGCAAACACAGCGACGAGCAATGCCCAGAGCGGAGCGTTCAGACTTCCATTGCCAAAACCCGCTACCGCCAGAAGCCCGAGCATCATAGCAAGTGCCGCCGGGTTGGAGAGCGCGGTGCACATCGACTGGACAGAGCATCCCAGCAGGGAGAAAGTCCCCTCCCTCGGACGCCCCTCGGCCGAAAGGCTTATCTTGCCGCTATTGAGGCAGATACCTACACCGATGACGGCCACCAGCACTCCACCGGCAATCATTATCAGAGCAGAATGCTTCTCCACGAAGCCTTCGATCAGCGCCAAAGTAAAAAGCCCGACCGCAGCATAGACAGTGTCCGCCACGGCCGAGCCTAAACCCGTCATTATCCCTGCCGATCTGCCTCTGCAAAGCGTCTTCTGAATCACCATCAGCAGGACCGGTCCGACCGGCACCGCGGCGCATATTCCGATGAAGAAAGCCTTGATAAGTTCTGTAATCACAGGGGCAAAGATAGTGATTTTTTACATCATTGGCGGTGGGCCTCCCGGGCCGCCGCCACCAGGACCGCCTGGGCCGCCGCCAGGACCGCCGCCATTAGGGCCGCCACCACCTCTTCTGCGGCCTCCCATAGAGCCGAAGCGCCAGGTCAGGGAGACAACCACATAGCGTCCGAGGGTGTTGTTGACAGCCTCGCTGTGGTAGTTGGAACTGTCGGTCACCGTAAGGTTCTTGGACTGCCCGAGGATGTCATATCCGCGGAGCGCGATGGTCATATTGTTGTTGAAGAGGAGCTTGGATATCTCCGCGTTGAGCACATACTGCGAAGGCTGCTCGGTGGAGTATCCCCTGTACCAGTTGTAGTCGAAATCACTCTCGAGGCTGATGCCGGTGGCGGTCCAGTTCCAGGTAAGGCTTGCGTTGATCTGGTTGTTCCAGGTCGTGGTATTGTCCTTGAGGGTGGAGATGGAATACCAGGAACGGTTCATCCTCGTGCTCCCGCCGACTGATGCCTCGAGCGCCGTGCCTCTGTAGGTGAAGCGGAAACGGTCGTTGGCACTGAGGGTGCGGGTGGTGTTCTCGGTGATGTGGGCCGCATAGTAGTCCGGATCGTTGAACTGCTCGATGAACCACTCCATAAACTCGTAGTAGCCGTCAGACTCGTACTTGCTCATATCGACATTGGTGCCGACATAAGAGGAACTCTTCCTCCAGTTGACGCCGAGAGAGTTGCTGATGGAGAACACACCGCTCTTGCCGAGCGGAAGGTTGCCGAACATATTGGCGCTGGCGCTGGAGTTTGATGGTCCGTTGAACGGCATCGTGTACTGTCCGCCGTTGGTGCCGTACCAGGTCGTGTTGACGATAGGGTTCTGGGTGTATTCACCATTGAAACGGAGATTGAACGAAGCGAATCTCTCGCGGTTGGAGTAGCGGAGGTCGCCCCTGAGGCTGTGTGAGAAGTACGGGGTCAGCGTAGGGTTACCGAAGCTGATGTTGAGCGGATCGGTGTTGTCCGGCACAGGCATCAACTGCGAGGTTGAAGGCTGCGAGGACTCGCCGCGGTAGAAGAGACGCCAGTTGAGGTTGTCGTTCAGATCCATGAACATCATCGCCTGAGGGGAGAAGTTCCAGCGGAAGTCATCGTACTCCTGCGGCGTGTAGGAACCGTCGGTGGAGTTGTACTTGGTGGTGCTGTTGTAGGTCTTGGTAGGCATTGCGGAGAATCCCACCTGAGCCCTGAACTTGCTGTCCTGATAGAGGGCGTTGACGCCGATCTCCTGACGCACGTTCTCGTTGATGATGCGGTTGGAGTAGTTGTAGTCGACCTCCCTGGTCTCCATATCCACGGTCTCCTTCTCAGAGGTGGACTTGTTCCATCTGTAGGAGTAGTTCGCCTCCACATAGAAGTGGTTGCCGAGAGGTTCGGTATAGGTGAGGTTCCCGAAGAGGTTGTAGGACTTCTGCTCGTTGTTGAAGCTCTGGTTGACCTTTGATACCTCGGCGAGAGCGCCGTCGGCATTGTAGGTGTTGGTACCGTTGCTGTTGATACCGTCCATCACGTTGCTGGAGATGTCGAAGTTGAACATCGCCGTCATCGTGCGTCCCGGGAGTCCGAGTCTCTGACGGAAGAGGAGGAATCCTCCTGCGCTGGCGTTGCGGTTGTTGCCGGAGTTGTCGGTATAGGCATCGTTAAGCTTGGTCTGGCTGCCGGTGAAGTAGTCGCTGTAGGTTGTGTCGCGGCTGCTCTGGGAGTAATGACCGGTACCGAAGTTGACGGACGGCTCGAAGAGGATGGAGGTGTTCTCGGAGAACTTATGTTCGAGTCTCACGCCGAAACGGTGCCCGTCGGAGTGGGTGTTGCTCACGCCGGCGCTGTTGTAGATGAGGTTGTGGTCGGTGAGATAGGTGGTCTTGACGCTGTTCTCCTCAACGTCGTTGTCACTGGCGTTGTAGAGGTAGTTGCCGCCGAGCTCCATTTTGTCGTCGAAGAGGGTCCAGGCACCGTTGACACCGCCCATATAGGAGGTAGTGATACCGTTGCCGCCGCCCCAGCCGCCTTGTCCACGGCCCATTCCGCCGCCGCCCATCATTCCCATCATCATATTGCCGGAACGGTTGGTGGCACCGCGGTTGTTGGTATTGTTGCCGTTGAGGATGAGACTGAGCTGAGTGTCCTCGGTGAACCTTCCGATGAATGCGTTGCCCTGATAGCGGATATCGCTCTTGACACCCTCCTGCGACGGGATATCGTAGCCCACGCCGGCCTGCACGTTGCCGAGGAGACCCTTCATCATACCCGGCTGCACGGAGAGATCGATCACGGTCTCCTCCTCGCCGTCGTCGATGCCGGTAAACTCGGCCTGCTCCGACTTCTTCTGGATGACTTTGAGTTTGTTGACCATCTTGGCAGGTATGTTCTTGGTGGCCAGCTGAGGGTCATCAAGGAAGAAGGTCTTGCCATCGATGGTGATCTTGGAGATGCTCTCTCCGTTGACTGTGACGGAGCCGTCCTCAGACACCTCCACTCCGGGAAGTTTCTTGAGGAGGTCTTCGAGCACATCGTTGTCGGTGGTCTTGAAGGAAGACGCGTTGAATTCGATCGTATCCTTCTTGACAATGATAGGGTTGCCGACCGCAGAGACGGATGCCGCATCGAGCTGCTCGCTGTCCAGCGCCATCTTGATGGTTCCGAGATCCTTGGAAGCGGACTCCATCTTCACCGTCACGGTGTAAGGCTTGTAGCCGAGAAGTTCAGCCTTGAAGCTGTACTCTCCCTTGCTCACTGACTCGATGGTGACTTTGCCCTTCTCGTCACTGAGCGCGTACTTGAGCGGCTTTTCCTGGCCAGACTTGTAGAGCGAGACCGTGACATAGCCGAGAGGCTCTCCGCTGGACGCATCGACCAGCGCTGCAGAAATCTTGTTCTGCGCTGAAGCGCCGACCCCGACAAAAAGCAGGCTCAACACTAGCAGGAGTGATTTTAATACCTTCATCTATTGCTTTTAAATACTATTTGACTCTATCCGGGTTCTCAACCACAAATTTCTCCCACGACGTCGTACCAGAAGCGCCGGAGAGGGGACTTGACAAGCGGTAATAATGACAGAGCGCGATGGCAAGCGCATCTGTCGCGTCGAGGTACTTGTTATCAATTTTGATGCCAAGAGTTTTCTGGGCCATCAGACAGACCTGCTGCTTGGACGCCGCGCCGTTGCCGCAGACGGCCATCTTCGCCTCGCGAGGCGCATATTCACAGACACTTACGCCTCTCGAGAGGGCTGCAACCATCGCTGCTCCCTGGGCTCTCCCGAGCTTGAAAATCACCTGGGCATTCTTGCCGTAGAAGGGAGACTCGATCGCAAGATGGTCCGGATGGTGGAGGTCGCAGAGAGAGGCTACTTTCTCGCTTATGACCTCAAGTTTGTCGTACGGGGAGGAGAGCTTGCGCAGGTCGAGCACGCCCATATCCACATACTGCGGCTTACCTGCCGCATCTGTACGGACAATCCCGAAACCAAGGATATTGGTTCCGGGATCTATGCCCAATATTGTTGTGCCGGACTTAATCAATCTTGTCGAATCCTGTGTATGGACGGAGAACCTCCGGGATGACGATACCGTCCGGAGTCTGGTTGTCCTCGAGCAGAGCGGCCACGACGCGAGGGAGCGCGAGGGAGCTGCCGTTGAGGGTGTGTGCGAGCTGGGTCTTGCCGTTCTCGTCGCGATAGCGCAGATGCAGCCTGTTGCTCTGATAGGTCTCAAAATTGGAGACTGAGGATATCTCGAGCCAGCGCTGCTGGGCTGCTGACCAGAGCTCGAAGTCGTAGGTGATTGCGGAGGTGAAGCTGAGGTCTCCGCCGCAGAGGCGAAGGATCCTGTACCTCAGGCCGAGCTTGTTGACGAGCGACTCGACGTGGGCGACCATATCGTCGAGGGCGGCGTAGGAGTTCTCAGGCTTCTCGATGCGCACGATCTCCACCTTGTCAAACTGGTGCAGACGGTTGAGTCCGCGCACATCCTTGCCGTATGAGCCGGCTTCGCGGCGGAAGCAAGGGGTGTAGGCGGTGATGCGCTGCGGGATCTGGTCGGCGGAGAGAATCACGTCGCGGTAGATGTTGGTAAGCGGAACCTCGGCTGTAGGTACCATATAGAAATCGTCGAGATTGGCGTGGTACATCTGCCCCTCCTTGTCAGGAAGCTGGCCGGTACCGAAGCCGGAAGCGGCGTTGACCATCACAGGCGGCTCGACTTCCTTATAGCCGGCCGCAGTGTTGCAGTCGAGGAAGAAGTTGATGAGAGCCCTCTGGAGCTTCGCACCCTTGCCCTTGTAGACAGGGAAGCCGGCTCCGGTGATCTTCACTCCGAGGTCGAAGTCGATGATGTCATACTTCCTGGCGAGCTCCCAATGCGGCTGTGCGCCCTCGGGGAGCTTAACCTCAGGACCGTCCATCTTGACGACCTCATTGTCCTCCGCGCCCTTGCCCGGCTTGACGAGGGAGCAAGGGATGTTCGGCATCAGCACGAGCTGACCCTCAAGCTCTTTGGAAGCCTCGTCCATCCTGGCGAGAAGCTCGGTTGACTTGGCCTTGAGGGAAGCGACCTCGGCTTTGGCGGCCTCGGCGGCATCCTTGAGGCCCTGCTTCATCAGACCTCCGATTTCTGCTGCCTTGACCTTCTGGGCGGCAAGCAGTTCATCGCTCTCGGCCTGGAGAGAGCGTCGCAGGGCATCGAGTTCGAGCACCTTGTCCACGTATGGCTTGGCGTCGAAGTTCTTGATCTTCAGTTTATCGATGACAGCCTGCGGGTCATCGCGAAGCATTTTGAGTGTAAGCATAACTCTTTATATAACAATTAAAGGACTTACACTTATCTCGAAGTGCAAGTCCTCAGATTCTTTCCAAAACCCCTTCGAGATTAATTCTCAAACGGGATTACCGATACATAAGATTTGTCGTTCCTCTTGCGGGAGAACTTGACTGTACCGTCAATGAGAGCGTAGAGGGTGTGGTCCTTGCCCATTCCGACATTCTTGTCAGGGTTGTGGACGGTGCCTCTCTGGCGCACGATGATATTTCCGGCTTTAACGACTTCGCCGCCGAATTTCTTGAGTCCAAGGCGTTTGCTTTCTGACTCACGACCGTTCTTAGAACTTGATTGACCTTTCTTGTGTGCCATAATCCTTAAGCGATTTCGTTAATCTTAATCTTGGTGAGTTTCTGACGGTGACCGTTGAGCTTCTGGAAGCCCTTGCGGCGGATCTTCTTGAATACGAGAACCTTGTCAGCCTTAGCTTCGTCATCGAGCACGGTAGCCTTGACCACTGCACCCTCAACATAAGGAGTTCCGACCTTGACGTCCGCGTCACCTGCGACGAGGAGGACCTTCCTGAACTCCACTTCAGCACCTTTGGCATCGGCAAGCCTCTGCACAAAGATTTCATTGCCAGCTTCTACCTTGAACTGCTGGCCTGCAATGTCTACGATTGCGTACATTTGAAACTTGTTTAAAAGTCCGGACCGCAAGCGGTCGCCTTCTGCGGCGGCTCTTATGCTATAGCTCGACGGCCTTGAATAACAGGGCGCAAATTTAGGGAATTTTATCTTAACGACAAATTATTTTGCTAATTTTGTATCCAAACACTTCTGTTATATGGACGCACCTTTCATCTACAGCAAATACGTCACCGGCAAGAACTTCATCGGCCGGAAGTTGGAGGCGAGTGCCGTAGCCAACCTGCTGCGGCAGGGCGAAAACATCGTCATCTACGAGGCCCCCAAGACCGGCAAGACGTCGCTGGTGCAGCAGAGTTTCTACAATATGAAGACCTCGGGGCAGGACTTCGCCAGCGCAGAGATCAGCCTGATGAATGTCAGGACCGTCCGAGATATGGCTCTGCATCTCGGCACCGAGGTGCTCCGCGCAGCTTTCGGCGGTTCGGAGAGCTACTCCGCCCTGATCGCGGAGCTGCTGCCCGGCACACACTTCATCTTCGATGCGGAGCGCTTCACCTCAGGCGGGGAGATACTCTCGCTCAACTGGGAGCTTGACCGGGACGACCTCAAGGCAGTGCTGGCCCTTCCCTACCGCTGCGCCATCAGGCGCGGGCGCAAGCTGTATGTAGTGATAGACGAGTTCCAGAACGTGATGCTCACCGAAGACGGCGAGGGAGTCTGCAAGCTGATGGAGGAAGTGTTCGACGAACTGAACGGGGAGATGAAGGCGGCGGCCGGCTACATCTTCATCGGCTCCAAGGTCAACGCGATGCACGAGATCTTCGGGACGAGGAGGTTCTTCTTCCGCCAGGCTGAGCGCGTCAAGGTCGGGGAGATCGACACCAGGGAGATCATCGAGCACGTCATACGCGGCTTTCTCGCGAGCGGCAAGGTAATCGACAGGGACTTGCTGCTGGGAGTATGCGGTCTTTTCCGCAACAATATCTGCTACATCAACCATTTCGCCTCGGTCTGCGACTCGCTGACCAAGGGATATATAATGGAGCCGGTCCTCAACACCGCCCTCGACACCATCATCTCCATCCACGAGCCGCGCTTCGTGGCCACTATGGACGACCTGACCACCTTCCAGGTCAATCTGCTGAAGGCCATCCTTGACGGGCACGTCAAATTCACGAGCGCTGAAGTAATCGAGCAATACAGGCTCAACTCTTCGGCCAACGTGCGCAGGCTCAGGGACGCACTCTGCAAGAAGGAAATAGTCTACTTTGACGACAGCGGCAAACCACAGGTGATCGACCCTCTCTTCGAATACTGGGTGCGGCGCTATTATTTCGGCATGAAGATATGAACAGAAAGAGAAGAATAGCGGTACTGACCGGAGCCGGAGTCAGCGCGGAGAGCGGGCTGCAGACCTACCGCGACAACGGCGGGCTCTGGAACGGAGTCGACCCGATGGAGGTAGCCTCCGTCGAAGGCTGGAGCCGCAACCCCGGCAAGGTGCTGGAATTCTACAATGTACGGCGCGCGGAACTCCGGGACAGTTCTCCCAACGAAGCCCACAGGCTGATTGCCGGACTGGAGCAGGACAATATCGTGGACGTCATAACCCAGAACGTAGACAATCTGCACGAACGGGCGGGCTCCACGCACGTGGTGCATCTGCACGGTGAGCTCACCAAGATAAGGCCGGAAGATACCTGCAACGGCGAAGACGGGTTCTCGGAGAAATACGTCGTGGACATAGGCTACGAGCCGGTGCACCTCGGGGACAAAGCTCCGGACGGAGCGCAGTACAGGCCGCATATAGTATTCTTCGGGGAAGCGGTGCCTAAAATGGAGAGGGCGATAGAACTCGTCTCCCGCGCGGATGTCCTGCTGATAGTGGGGACTTCGCTGCAGGTCTACCCCGCAGCGGGACTCTACCGCTACGCGGCTCCTACCACCCCTATATACATAGTGGACCCCGCCGGGATGAGGCTCTCCGACTCCCGCATCACCCACATCAGGAAGGTCGCGACCGAGGGAGTCAAAGATTTTATTGCATTATTGAAATAATTCACTACCTTTGCACCCGCAAAAAGAAAAAGGGGGTGATTTAAAGAAATGATTATCGTACCGGTAAAGGAAGGAGAGAACATCGAAAGGGCTCTTAAAAAATTCAAGAGGAAGTTCGAGAAGACGGGCGCAATCCGCGAACTCCGTTCACGCAAGAACTTCGAGAAGCCTTCCGAGAAGCGTCGTGTAGCCAGGATGAAGGCTATCTACGTGCAGCATCTCCGTCTTGAAGACGAGCAGTAGTCTTTCTTGCATCTACAGATAGACAAAGACCGACCCATATAGGCCGGTCTTTTATTTTTTATTATCTTTGCACTTGCGTAAAGCAACCGCGGGTGTGTTGTAATGGTAGCCAAGCCAGACTTAGGATCTGGTGCCTCGTGCGTATGGGTTCGAGTCCCTTCACCCGCACTTCTGAAATAACGCTGAGACTCACTGGTATGAAAAGACTTTTGCTGTTTTCTGCGATGCTGCTGTGCACGTCGCTGCTGTCCGCAAATGGGCAGACATCCTCCGGATATACTCCGGACTACCGTCTGGAAGTCCGTGCCGGCTGGGGTGCAGTACCGTTCGTCAATGCCATTCTCTACGGAATCACCTCATTGAGCCACATCTCCGGCGAAGCCGATGACAGTCAGAAAGACAGCGGCATCGCCACAGGCGATCTGTCGCTTGAAGTCTCCTGCAAGCTCAAGCGCTGGCTCTCGGTGGGAGTGGATCTGAGCTGGCAGGGCTTCAACTCCAGACTCGGCGGCGAGACTGCGGGGCATTCCCTCGATTTGGTGGCGATTATGCCGAACGTGACGATGAACTACCTCACCGGAGAGAAATGCACCCTCTACGCAAAAGCTGAAGTCGGCGCAGCCTACTACAAATACGACTGCACCGACAACAATTCTCTTCAGTTCGCCTTCCAGATTTCGCCGATAGGCGTCACTTTCGGACACAGGTTCTACGGATTTGCGGAGCTCTCCGCCGGCCTGCTCTACCAGGGAGGCAAGATAGGCGCAGGCTACCGCTTCTAAATACCTTCAGCCAGAGTCACGGTCACTTCCTGACCGGGCACGGTCTCGATGTCGTAGAGGTATCCCTGCGGGATCTCTGGACCTCGGAGCGACGCTTTAGGGCTGACGATCGGGCGGAGCACCTCCTGCGATGCGAAGAGCGGATTAGGGTTATCGCTGCCATCCCTGACTTCCTTCAGACCTTCGCCCTGCAGCCTGGCATAGGAGCGGATGCGGAGGTTGCCGCCTATAGTGGAGCGGATGACCGCCTTCCGGATGGTGTTGCCGTCCCACTCGAGGCTCTCGATCTCAAAGCCGCCGCGGGCCCTCAAGCCCTTGACGGATCCCTTCTTCCACGCATCCGGGAGGGCAGGCAGGAGATGCACTGCTCCGTCGTGGCTCTGCAGGAGCATCTCGGCGATACCTGCAGTGCAGCCGAAGTTGCCGTCGATCTGGAACGGCGGATGCGCGTCGAAGAGGTTTGGATAGGTTCCCCCGGCCTGGCCTTTCTGCACCGTCGGATCCACGTGGTTCAGCTGGTCCTTGATCATCTTGAGGGCGTGGTTGCCGTCGAGCATACGGGCCCAGCAGCAGACCTTCCAGCCCATAGACCAGCCTGTGGAGGCGTCTGTGCGCTGCACAAGGGTATTGCGCACCGCATCGAAGAGCAGCGGAGTGCGGTAGGCGGTAATCTGACTTCCCGGGAAGAATCCCCAAAGATGGGAGATATGGCGATGATGGTCATCAGGGTCGTCCCAATCCTGGGCCCACTCCTGAAGCTGTCCGTACTGTCCCACCTGCATAGGCGTCAGGCGGCGGCGCAGAGTGCGCAGGGTGTCGCTGAACTCGCTGTCCACTCCGAGGATTCCGGAGGCCGTTTCTATATTGGAGAAGAGGTCGGAGAGCAGCTGGTTGTCCATCGTGACTCCGGACTGCAGGTTGCCGTCCTGGGACTTCGGCTTGTTCTCCGGCGAGCTGGAAGGCACAACCACCAGATAGCCGGTGTTCGGGTCCTCCACGAGGAAGTCCACGAAGAACTCGGCAGCTCCCTTCATAATCGGGTAGATCTCGGCAAGATACTCCTTGTCGCCGCTATAGAGATACCTCTCCCAGAGGTGCTGGCACACCCACGCGCCGCCTGTCGGCCAAATGCCGCAATATGCGCGGTCCAGGGCTCCGGTGCAGCGCCAGAGGTCAGTGTTGTGGTGCAGCACCCAGCCGCGGCAGCCATACTGCACGCGCGCTGTCTCGGCTCCGCTCTCAGAGACTTCCCTGACCATCCGGATGAACGGCTCGTGAAGCTCGGCCAGGTTGGTGACCTCCGCCGGCCAGTAGTTCATCTCGGCGTTGATGTTGGTAGTGTAGTTGCAGTTCCACGGCGGAGAGACTTTCTTATTCCACTTGCCCTGCAGGTTGGCAGGCTGGCAGCCCGGCTGCGAAGAGGAGATCAGCAGATATCTGCCGTAGTTGAAATACAGGGTAACGAGCTGGTTGTCAGAAGTCCAAGGGATTGAAACGGTACGATGGACAGTGGTCTTGGAGTCGCCGTCGTAGTCGGAGGCAAGCTCAAACTTCACCCTGTCGTACTGGGCCTTGTAGGCCGCCACGTGGGCGGCGCGCGCCTTGTCGTACTTGCGGGAAGAATTCTTCATATAGCTCTCGCAGCGCTTCACTTCGTCGGCTGAGATATCCTTGTAGTTGACGAAGTTGGTCGCCATTGAGACATAGATGAGCAGTTCGCTGGCCTTCTCGACCTTCAGGCTGTCGCCCTCGGCAATGACCTTGCCACCCCGGTTGACAGCCTTGACATCGGTGCAGTAGCGGAGCGCCCCGCCCTTGATCCCCTGGCCGTCACCTGACGCGCCTTCCATCCTGATGGTCTTGCCGCGTGCACTGACAGCCGGCTCCGGCATCGGAGTACTGAGCGAGAGAGCACAGTTGATCGCGCCCTTGCGGGAAGCGGTCAGCCGGACGATGATGAGTTGATCCGTCAGGGAAGCGAAGGCCTCCTGGACATATTCCACATCCCGCACCTTATAGCGGGTGGTAGTGGTGGCGTTGTCTATGTCGAGCTCGCGGTAGTAGTCGGTGAATCCCGCGTGGTCCGGGAAACTTATGTTGAGCGATCCGGCCGTCTGATAAGGCATCTCCTGACCCACAGGGGAGAGAAGCTTCTCGGTGCCGATATTCTGCGCTTCAGCGGACTTTCCCGCCCATATCAGTTCGCGAACCTGCTGAAGGTACTTCGGCCCCTCCGGGTTGGCGTTGCTGTACGGACGGCCCGCGGAGATGGTCTCCTCGTTGAGCTGTATCTCCTCCTTCTCGGCACCGCCGAACACCATCGCCGCAAGCCGGCCGTTGCCAATCGGCAGAGCTTCCTCCCAGTATTCGGCCGGTTTATCATACCACAGTCTGTTCCTCTGCGCACAGAGAGGCAGTGCAGAGAGCAGCGCGAGCGCCGCAGTCAGAAAATGTATCAGGGTTCGTTTCATCGATATGGTTATTAGTCCCGCAAAGATAGTCATTCTTTTTCGGCATTTTGTATCTTTGCACCATGATTTACAGGCAGCTTACAGAGCAGGAGTTCGAGGACTTCGGCAGCAGAATCCTCTACGAGGACAATCACATCCTGATAGTCAACAAGAAAGTAGGAGAGATCACCCAGGGCGACAGGACCGGTGACGAATGCCTTGCCGAGTCCTACAAAGCCTACATCGCGCAGAGGGACTCCAAGCCGGGACAGGTCTTCCTCGGCGTGCCGCACAGGCTCGACAGACCCGTCTGCGGCATATGCATACTCGCCAAGACCTCCAAGGCGCTCGAACGGCTCGCCGCGATGTTCCGCGACGGAGAGATCCACAAGCGCTACTGGGCGCTGTGCTGCAGCAAGCCGGAGCCGCCTCAGGGACAGCTGAGCGGCTGGCTCTCCCGCAACGAGAAGCAGAACAAGTCCTACATCATCGCCCCCGGCTCAGCTCCAAAGCCGTCAGGCCGCGGCGATGCCAAGCTCGCCACCCTCAACTACCGCTATCTGCTCAGCACCGAGAGATATCACCTGGTGGAGGTCGAGCTCCTCACCGGCAGGCATCACCAGATCCGCTGCCAGCTGAGCGCCGAAGGCTGGGTGATCAAGGGCGACCTCAAATACGGTGCCCCGCGGTCCAATCCGGACGGCGGTATCTGCCTGCAGTCGCACGAGGTGGAGTTCATCCACCCTGTCCGCAAGACCGCGATCCACGTTGAAGCCCCCGTTCCTGACGAGTGGAAAGGGGTGAGACAAGCCCTGCACGAAGCTTGAGGGTATATTCGCCGGGAGTCTCTCCCATATTGAGCTTGAATGCCATCGTGAAGGTGACGCTCGAGTGAAAACCCGACTTCTCCGCCAGTTCGATGACTGACAGGCGCGGATTGTCCTCAAGGAGTTCCATCGCATACTGGACCCGGTAGCAGTTGACGAACTGACGGAAGTTCTTGCCGGATATGTTGTTGATGGTCTTCGAGACATAGGTCTTGTTGATATATGTCGTATCTGCCAGATCCTGGATGGAATAGTCCGGGTCGAGAAACGGCCGATGGCTCACCATTATATTGGTGATCTTCTCGAAGATATTCTTCTCCTTCTCGATCTCTTCCCGATCCTCCCCCGAGAGAGCCTGCCGGGAACTGTCCTCGATATTGCTGATCATCCTCTTCACTATCTTCTCCCTCCTGCGGCTCAGCAGCAGGCAGCGGCCTGTGAGAGCGCGGTAATAAAGCAGCACATACAGCAGCAGAAGCAGAGCGGAGAGTAGATACACAACAATCGGATGCCCGGGCAGGGCCACGGCAAGCAGAGCCAGCGTCCCGGTGCAGAGAGAGAGGATCAGCCTCTGATGCGACTCCAGTGAATACCAGACAGCCTGCGGCCTGAAGAGCGAGCGCAGGACGGAATGCCTGGCACGGAGCCTAAAGATCTGATGTACCAGGATCAGCAGCAGGCAGACAAGCACGCAGACCGCGCAGGGGAAGCCGACAAGGGCGCAGCAACCGCTGTCGATCAGCACAAGCAGCGCGAAGATCAGGGATGTGCGTATATCCTCGTCGGCTACCGGAAGCAGTATCAGCACGGTCGAAGCCGCCAACAGAGCGGCGAATACCGTCTGGCCCCAGGGCATACGGCCGGTCCTTATCCTCGAGACGGCTATCGGAATCAGAAGGCTGGCGAGCGAGATGATGCGAATCCACAAATGGAAAGAACAGAGTTTTATCTTCATACGGAAATAGACTTTGTCCTAAGATAAAACTAAAATCCCTGCCCAGGACCGCAGTCAGGGCAGGGATATCAAAAAAATTTATGTTTCAGTGGCTTAATTTCTGTTTTTTATTGACCTTGATGGTATCGAAGCCCTGGCCATAGACTCCGGTCACCGAACTGACGGAGATAAAGGCGTTGGGGTCGATCGCGTTGATGTACTTGAGGAAGATGTTGAGATCGGTCTTGCGGGTGATGATCATCAGCACCTGCACGCTGTTCTTGGTGTACCAGCCCTTGCCGTCGAGCACTGTCACTCCGCGGTGCAGATCCTTGACCACGGCATCGGCGATTTCGGCATACTTGGATGAGAGCACGAAGATCTGCACGGACTGGCGCGAGCCGGAGAGATAGAGATCGACAACCACACCGTTGGTCAGCACAAGGATGAAACCGTACACGATGGTCGTGATCTTGTCGGCCCAGGGCATCGGGGAACCGTCAGGCATATAGGAAGGCACGATGATGGAGGAAAGGATGATGACCACATCCATCATCAGTATCATACGGCCCGGGGAGACATTGCGGTACTTGTTGACCATCAGCGCGATGATGTCCGTGCCGCCAGTGCTGCCGCCCTGCGTCATAGTCATCCCGATACCGATGCCGCACATCATTCCGCCCATTATCGTACACATCAGCTTACCGTTGCCGAGAGCGAGAGTCTCCACAATCGCTTCCGGGATCACGTCCTGGAAGACATTGAGCAGAGCGGACGCGACGATGATGGCATAGACAGTCTTCACTCCGAAGCCCTTGCCGAGCACAAAGAGCGAAATTATCAGCAGGACTGAATTGATCACGAAATAGCTGTAACCGATCTTGATGCCGGTCGCATACTGGATGATGGATGAAATACCGGTCACACCGCCGCCAATGAGGTTGTTAGGCACGAGGAAGAGGGTCCATCCCACAGTGTAGGCGACAAGGCCTATGGTGATGAGCAAATACTCCTTGGCTCCGGTCCAGAAAGTTCTGTTAATCAAAGGCATATACTACTTGTCCTTCTTGATTTTGTTGATTTTAACGCCTGTCTTAATCTCTTCGAAACCTTCTCCGTAGACGTTATTGGTCGGAGAAATCGACATAAATGCCCGCGGGTCGGTCTCCTTGATGACCTTGGTCAGGGACGGGAGTTCTTTCTGATTGATAAGGATATAGAGCACGTTCCTGTCTTCTTTGGTATACCAGCCCTGAGCCTTGAGAAGGGTCACTCCCCTGTCCATATTGTGTATGATATGGTCTGCGATGGCCGCGTACTTCTCGGAGAAGACCATCAGCTGATAGGAGGACCGCTTACCGCCGACCACCGTGTCGATCATCATCGAGAACACCACCACCTCCTCGAGGCCGTAGCACATATCGGAGAAGTTCTTCTCCGGGAGGAAGAGCAGCAGCGAGCAGATGATAAGGTCGGCCACAAGGAACGCGGTGCTCAGCGAAACCGGCCAGTACTTGTTGACCATCAGCGCAATGATGTCCGTACCGCCAGTACTTCCGCCGTAGCGGAGCACGAGACCTATGCCCACGGCTTCGAACACGCCGCCCACGATAGGTATAAGCACCGTCTCCTGGATGAAGAAGAAATTGCCCGGCAGGCAGTGCAGAAAGGTCAGTTTGGACATCACCTCCATCGCCACCGTGGACATCAGGATACAGTATATTGTCTTGAAACCGAAGCCTATACCCATCGCCAGCACTGCTATGATGATAAGTGCTGCATTGATGGCGATATAGGAATACTGTGCCTGTACAGCCCCTCCCGTGGCGTACTGGATGATGGTGCAAAGGCCCATCATTCCACCGGCCGACATGCTGTTGGGGATCATGAAGCACTCCCAGCAGATGGAGAAGATGAAGCAGGCGACCGTGAGGACAAAGTATTCCCAGATCAGCTTCCTGACATCGATTTTTCGCTTGATGTTCAGTGTCATTTGAGGACTATATTGATGATTCTTCCTGGCACGACGATCACCTTGACAATATTCATCCCGGCGGCCCATTTCGCGGTCTGCTCCAGACCGCGCACGCTTGCCTCGACTTCGGCAGGGCTTGCGCTCTTGGGCATATCCACGGTGAAGCGCATCTTGCCGTTGAACTGCACCGGATAAGTGACATTGTCTTCGGCGGCGTACGCAGCTATATATTCAGGGAAAGAGGCACGGCCGACACTGGTCTCGTGGCCGAGAGCGTGCCAGAGCTCCTCGCTGATGTGCGGGCAGAACGGAGAGAGCATCACCACGAGACTCTCCAGAATGCCGCGCTTGCTGCACTTCATGGAGGTGAGTTCGTTGACTGCGATCATAAACGCGCTGACGGTGGTGTTGTAGGAGAAGTTCTCGATGTCCTCCTGCTCCTTGGCGATGAGTTTGTGGAGGACTTTGAGCTCCGCAGGGCTCGGAGCATCGTCAGTGACGAGAAAGCGGTCGCGGTCGTAGAAGAGTCTCCAGAACTTGCGGAGGAAGCGGTTGACACCGTCGATCCCCTTGGTATCCCACGGCTTGCTCTGCTCCACAGGGCCGAGGAACATCTCGTAAAGCCTCAGAGTATCAGCGCCATATGTATCACAGATCATATCTGGATTGACGACATTGAACATCGACTTGCTCATCTTCTCCACAGCGTAGCCGCAGATGTACTCCCCGTCCTCGAGTTCAAACTCGGCGTTCTCGAACTCCGGTCTCCACCTTCGGAAGGCCTCGAGGTCGAGACGGTCGTTGTGCACGATATTGACGTCGACGTGGATCTCGGTGGTCTCGTACTTGTCCTTGAGCCCGAAGGAGACGAACCTGTTGGTCCCGACGACACGGTAGACGAAGCTGGAGCGGCCCTGGATCATCCCCTGGTTGATCAGCTTGCGGAACGGCTCGTCCTCACATACATAGCCGAGGTCATAGAGAAACTTGTTCCAGAAGCGGGAATAGATGAGGTGGCCTGTGGCGTGCTCTGTTCCACCCACATAAAGGTCCACACTGCGCCAATAGTCATTGGCCTCGCGGCTGACGAGAGCCTCGCCGTCGTGAGAGTCCATATAGCGGAGATAGTAGGCACTCGAGCCGGCAAAGCCCGGCATAGTGCTCTTCTCAAGAGGATAGCCCTTGTAGGTCCAGTCGTTGGCCCTTGCGAGAGGCGGCTCACCGTCGGCGGAAGGCTTGAAGGAGCTGATCTCAGGGAGCTTCAGCGGCAGCTCGGACTCCGGAAGCGGGGTCGGGATGCCGTCCTTGTAGTAGATAGGGAACGGTTCACCCCAGTATCTCTGGCGGGAGAATATCGCGTCGCGAAGACGGTAGTTGGTCTTGCGGCGGCCGAGTCCGTGCGCCTCTACATAGTCCTTGGCGGCCTCGATGGCCTGCTTGACGCTCATTCCGTTGAGGAAGCCGGAGTTGCACATCACTCCGTCCTTGGCGTCGAAGCTCTCCTCGGAGACGTCGCAGCCTTCGATGAGCGGGATGATAGGCAGACCGTACTTCTTGGCGAAGGCATAGTCGCGGCTGTCGTGTGCAGGCACCGCCATAATGGCGCCGGTGCCGTAGCCGGCAAGTACATATTCCGAAATCCAGATAGGAATCTTGTCGCCCGTGAGAGGGTTGATGCCGTAGGAGCCGCTGAATACGCCGGTGACCGTCCTGGTCTCGGCAAGCCTCTCCCTCTCGGTCTTCTTCTTGACATAGGCGAGGTATTTCTCCACCTCGTCCCTGCACTCGGGAGCCGTGAGCTGCTGCACGAGCTCGCTCTCCGGGGCGAGCACCATAAAGGTGACTCCGAAGATCGTGTCGGCCCTGGTGGTGAAGATGGTTATCGGGAGGTGGCGCTCCCCGCAGACGGTGTCAA
>CAVEAQ010000002.1:0-49456 GCA_963613775.1 bacterium
TATAGTTGACGGTGGTTGCAAGGAAAAGCAGCACCACCATCCACCAGCGCCAGTTAGTCATCAGTTTCTTTTGTGTACTCATCTGTGATTATCTAACTTGTTTGACAATTTCCAGCGCGCCGCGGCAGAGCTCGGTGATCTTGGACCACTCGCCGGCTGCGATCACATCCTTAGGGAAGAGGTTGGAGCCCATACCCACGCAGGTTACGCCCGCCTTGAACCAGCCCTCGAGGTTGGCCTTCTCAGGCTTCACGCCGCCGGTGACCATAATCTGGCTCCACGGCATAGGTCCCCTGAGATCCTTGACGAATGCAGGTCCGAGCACGTCGCCCGGGAACACCTTGCACACATCGCAGCCCGCTTCCTGAGCGGTGCTGACCTCGCTGACGGAGCCGCAGCCCGGGCAGTAAGGGATGAGCCTGCGGTTGCAGACCGGAGCCACTGCAGGGTTGAATACCGGTCCGACCACGAAATTGGCTCCGAGCTGGATGTAGAGGGAAGCGGTGCCCGGGTCAACTATTGAACCCACACCCATAATCATCCCCGGAAGCTCCTTGCTGGCGTACTTTACGAGTTCGGCGAACACCTCCTGTGCGAAGTCGCCTCTGTTGGTGAACTCAAACGCCCTGATGCCGCCTTCGTAGCAGGCGCGGAGGACATTCTTGCTGACCTCGACATCGGCGTTGTAGAATACCGGTACAATGCCGGTCTCCTTCATTGTCTGAAGGACCTGTAACTTATTGTATTTTGCCATAATTCAAGATGTTATCTGGAAACTCGCCCGGAGGCGTCGCCCTTCATCAGGTTCTCCACCTCGGCTACGGTCACCTGGTTGTAGTCTCCGAAGATGGTGTGCTTGAGGCAGGAAGCCGCAACTGCGAAGTTGAGCGCCTTCTGGTCGTCGCCCTTGTAGGTGAGCAGGCCGTAGATGAGGCCGCCCATGAATGAGTCGCCGCCGCCGACCCTGTCCACGATGTGGGTGATGTCGTAGCGAGGTGACTGGTAGAGGGTCTTGCCGTCCCAGAGCACTCCGCCCCAGGTATTGTGGTTGGCGTTGATGGAGCCGCGCAGGGTGATGATGACCTTCTTCGCGCGCGGGAACCTCTTCATAAGCTGCTCGCCGACGCTCTGGAACCTCTTCTGGTCGATGGCGCCGCCGGTGGCTGTGACGTCGAATCCCTCAGGCTTGATGCCGAAGACCTTGTCGGCGTCCTCCTCGTTGCCGAGGATCACGTCGCTTCCCTCCACGAGGGCAGGCATTACCTCGGAAGCCTTCTTGCCGTATTTCCAGAGGTTCTTGCGGTAGTTGAGGTCGCAGGAGACGGTGATGCCCATCGCATTGGCCGCCTTGATGGCCTCGAGGCAGACGTCGGCCGCACCCTGGCTGAGGGCGGGGGTGATGCCGGTCCAGTGGAACCAGTCGGCTCCCTTGAGCACTTCGGCCCAGTCGATGTCGCCCGGCTTGACGGTGGCGATGGATGAGCCCGCGCGGTCATAGACGACCTTGCTCGGGCGAGCTACCGCACCGGTCTCGAGGTAGTAGATGCCGAGACGGTCGCCTCCGTAGACGATGCCGCTGGTGTCGATCCCGTATGAGCGGAGGTCCTTGACGCAGGCCTTCGCTATATCGTTGTCCGGAAGCCTCGTGACGAACTTGGCATCCAGACCGTAGTTTGCGAGTGAAACGGCCACATTGGCCTCTCCGCCACCGAAAGTGGCGTCATACTGCTTTGCCTGACCGAATCTGAGGTAACCCGGTGTGGACAGACGGAGCATGATCTCTCCGAAAGTTATGATTTTGGGCATAAGGATTAATGTTATATGTTACAGACCGCGAAATTAATAAATTTCCGAGACTTCTCAAACTGTCGGGCGATATTGCGAAAAAGGCGGCGCGGGGGACAGAGTTTGATTTTTTTTGTTACATTTGCCGATACTAATGACCAAATAGCATTACTAACATTGTTTAACCTTTTTACAGTAATCCTTATGATGAATTCTCATCTCAGAAAGGCGCTGTTGCTCGTTCTCTCACTTGCAGTGGCGGGAGGAGCCGCATTCGCGCAGCAGAAAGTATCAGGAACTGTCAAGGATGCCAAGGGCGAGCCGGTGATCGGCGCAGGCGTCGTCGTGGACGGTACTCAGACCGGAACGATGACCGACCTTGACGGCAACTGGACTCTCTCCGTACCTGCAGGTTCCACTCTCGTAGCTTCCTGTGTCGGCTATACCGATGCCAGTACCAAGGTGGTTGCGGGACAGAATGTCTACAACTTCATCCTCGAAGAGAGCGCCCTCTATCTCGACGACGTGGTCGTGATCGGCTACCAGACCGTCAAGAGGCGTGATCTTACGGGATCCGTGTCATCCGTGACCGGCAAGGACATCACCAAAGTCCCTGTCGCCACCGTGGCCCAGGCCCTTCAGGGCAAGCTCGCCGGTGTCAACGTGATGTCCCAGGACGGCCGTCCGGGAGGCACCTCCACCATCCGTGTCCGCGGCGGCGGCTCCATCAGCCAGTCCAATGACCCTCTCTACATCGTGGACGGCGTGCAGGTAAGCAGCATCGATGACATCCCTGCCGACAACATAGAGTCTATCGACGTGCTCAAGGATGCGGCCTCCACCGCCATCTACGGTGCCCGCGGCGCCAACGGCGTCATCCTCATCACTACCAAGGGCGGCTCCGAGGGCAAGGCCAGCGTACGCTACGGAATGTACTATCAGTACAAGGCCAACCCTAATACTCTCCCGGTGATGGATGCCTATGACTATGTGCTCTGGAACTGGGCTTACGCCACTGCCTACGGCTCATCCTACGGCGACGGTGTGGCACAGTACTTCGGCCTCGGTCCGGAATATGGCAACAACCTCGGGAGGTACCGCGATGTCACTTCCCACAACTATATCAACGACGTGATGAAGGGTGCCAACACCTGGAATCACGACCTCTCCGTCAGCGGAGGCAATGCGGACACCAAGTATTTCGTGTCCGTCAACTACCTCAACGACGACGGTATCCGCATGAAGTCCGGCTTCGAGAGATTCGGCGCCAATGCCAAGCTCTCCCAGAAGATCGGCAAGACCCTCCAGTTCGATATGGACCTGCGCTACACTGAGATGACCATCACCGGTACAAGGTTCGATGCGGCGACCTCAGCCTATGCATACCGTCCGATCGACAACCCTCTCGGTGACGGCAACCCTACCCACTTCGGCAACGGCTCCAGCAGTGTCGAGGATATGTACAACCCGGTGGAAGTTCTCGACAACTTCGAGAACATCAACAACCGCACCCGCCTGCGCGCCAATGCAGGACTGACCTGGACTCCGCTCAAGGGGTTCGTGGCCAAGTCCGATCTCAGCGTCAACCGCAGTTGGAGCGAGACCAAATACTGGGACAACGGCCACCCGAGCGGCAAGGGCTACAAGCAGGCCAAGCTCACCAAGGGTGACGGCGACGGACTCCGCTGGACCACCACCGTAAGCTACACCGTCCCGTTAGCCAATACCGACCACAGCGCAACCATCCTTGCCGGCAACGAGGTCCTCAGTTCCAACTCGACCTCCACCGCCATCACGGGCAACTACTATCCGGCAGGCTTCACGATGGAGCAGGCGTTCGGCATGATCAATATGACCGGGACCAACTCTTCCGGCGCCAAGGAGGATACGTTCACCCGTACCGTCAGCATCCCTACCCACACCCTTTCGTGGTTCGGCCGTGTGAACTATTCATACAAGGGACGCTACCTCCTCTCCGCTTCGATGCGTGCCGACGGTTCCAGCAAGTTCGCTCCTAACAACCACTGGGGATATTTCCCTGCGGCATCTGCAGCATGGCGTATCTCCGACGAGCCGTTCATGGCCAATACCAAGACCTGGCTCGACGACCTCAAGTTCCGCCTTTCATACGGCGCTTCCGGTTCCGACAATATCGACGCCTCCCTCTGGAAGGAGACCTGGAACACCGAGACCATCACCATCGACGGCGAGAAGCAGACTTCGTTCGTGCCTGGCGATATGCTCACCAATCCTGACCTCAAGTGGGAGACCACCATCTCCCGCAACGCCGGCCTCGACTTCAGCTTCCTGAAGAGTCGCATCAGAGGTAGCCTCGACCTCTACTGGAATACCACCAAGGACATCCTTATGAAGATCCCTTGCGATCCTTCATCAGGCTACTCATATCAGTTCCAGAATGTGGGCCGCACCTCCAACAAGGGTCTCGAACTCGCAGTCACCGGCGAAATCATCAGCACCCGCGACTTCAGCCTCTCCGCCAACATCGCATACTCCTACAACAGGAATATGATCGAGGAGCTTCCTGACGGCATCAACGCCGACTCGCACACCAACTGGGGTTCCACGATGCGCAAGCCTACCTACGACTACATCATCCGCGAGGGTATGCCTCTCGGCATCGTATCCGGCTATGTGTCAGAGGGATTCTATACTCTTGACGACTTCGACTACGCCGACGGGAAGTATGTCCTCAAGGCAGGTGTCCCTGACTTCAAGGGCTCTGTAGTGAACTATCCTGACGGCATCAAGGCACTCGTCCCTGAGGGGCAGACCGCCTTCCCTGGCGCCGCCAAGTTCAAGGATGTCAACGGCAACGGCTACATCGACGACGATGACGTGGATGTGATCGGCGAGATGATCCCGAAGCACACCGGCGGTTTCAATATCTTCGGCAACTACAAGGGATTTGACTTCTCTCTCGGATTTACCTACGCCCTCGGCGGCAAGGTATACAACGCCAATGCCATGCATTCGATGATGGGCAACAAGGACAACCAGCTCGGCGAGAACCGCCTCGCGTATGTCAACGACTGCTGGAAGGCCTATGACGTGAAGGCTGACGGCTCCCTGTACCTCGTCACCGACCCGGCTGAACTCGCAGCTCTCAATGCCGGCGCGAAGCACGCTCTGCCGTACTCCGAGTACGGAATCTGCTCTTCCGAGTTCATCGAGGACGGCTCATATCTGCGCCTCCATACCCTGACTCTCGGCTACACCTTCCCTAAGAAGTGGATGGAGAAGGTCTCAATCCAGAACCTCCGCGTCTATGCGACCCTGGGCAACCTCTTCTGCCTCAACAACTACTCCGGAATCGACCCTGACGTCAATACCAACCTCGACGCCGGCGGCGACGGCTTCCCGACCCCTTACTATGACTACAACTCATACCCTAAGGCAAGGAGCTTCACTTTCGGTCTTAATGTCACATTTTAATTAAGGAGACAAGAAAATGAAACACATATTCAATATTCTTTCTGCCTGTGCAGCAGCGGCCGTGATGATGACCGCCTGCAATTCGGATGAATTCCTGAATACGAGTTCCCCTTCCACGGTGGATGCTGATTTCGTCTTCTCTTACTCTGAGACGGCCGAGGCGGCTATGCTCGGCGTCTATGAGGCCTGGAGAAGCGTCTGCAACAACCAGGTGTATGCCGCGGGACTCTACTACGCCCTCGATATCGCCGGCTCGGACATCGAGCGTCATCCTGAGGCCTTCTCCAACCAGCCGGGACGCCACTGGATGGAGTGCCTCTACCAGAACGGCAAATATACCGGAGACTACGGTCTGACCTCATATCTCAAGGATGACT
The DNA here is from genome assembly GCA_963613775.1 of bacterium. Lineage (GTDB taxonomy): Bacteria > Bacteroidota > Bacteroidia > Bacteroidales > UBA932 > Cryptobacteroides. The sequence continues at coordinate 5,616 of CAVEAQ010000002.1, forward strand.
CGAGCGGAGCCTACAATATGCTCTTCGACGTCATCGGCAAGGCCAACGCCGTCATCGGTGCCATCGAAGGCAAGTCCGACTATGAGCAGATGATGGCTTCCGAGCCTACCGACATCAGCCAGCTCTACGGCGAGGCCGTCTGCGCCCGCGCCGTGGCATACCGCGAACTTCTCAAGTACTACGGCGATGTGCCTTTCACCACTAAGACCGGTGTGGCCGCCGGCGGACTTGCTCCACGGGACTCCATCTACGACTGCATCATCACCGACCTCGAGAAGGTGATCCCGGTGATGAAGACCGTCGGGACCGTGGCCAAGAACAAGTTCTCCAAGACCTTCGCCCAGGGACTTGCAGGCCGTATGTGCCTTGAAGCCGGCGGCTACCAGACCCGCCGCGCCGATCTCGGCTCCGATTTCTACAAGGACGCCGGCGGCAAGGTGCTCTCGTTCGAGACCAAGGGAGAGCCTAACGCCAACGCGGGCAATGCCGTCTATGGACGCCGCAGCGACTGGAAGGACCTCTACAAGAAGGCTCAGACATTCTTCAAGGCCGTCATCGATGACTCCGGCAGCGCCGTATGGCACGACACCGATCCGCGCAAGGCTGAGGGCAAGAGAGTCTATGGCAACCCTTACCAGTACTTCTTCCAGCAGATGAACAATCTCGAATATGCCGACGAGTCCATCTACGAATACGCTATGACCCAGGGCTCCAGCAACGAGCGCCCATACTCCTCCGGCCGGCCTTCGGGAGGTGGCGGAAGCTGGGCTTTCCCTTGCAAGTCCTATGGCCAGGCACGTATCAACCCGGCTTACTACTACGGTATGTTCGATCCTAAGGATATGAGGCGCGACGTGAGCGTCTGCGTCACGGGCAGCAACGGCAAGGGCGCCGAAGTGCTCATCCCGTTCAAGCCGAACTCCAAAGTCTCCGGCGGCGGACTCACTCTCAACAAGTGGGACGAGAACCGTATGTCCAAGCCTTACATCGTAAAGCAGCGCCAGTCTGGCATCAACGGCCCGTATATGCGTCTTGCCGAGATCTATCTCGGATATGCGGAGGCTTGCGCCGCACTCGGCGATGAGAGCAGCGCTATGACCTATCTCAAGAAGGTGCGCGAGCGCTCATTCCCTGCCGGTGAGGCTGGCACCGAGGCGTTTGTCGCCAAGTACGGTATGCTCCGCGCAGTCATCGAGGAGCGTGGATTTGAGTATGCCGGCGAGGGCGACCGCCGCTGGACCCTCATCCGCAGCGGTTATCTCCCTGAGGCAGTGAAAGCCGTCAAGGATCTCACAGCCCAGATGATTGAAGGGCTCAAGACCAATGGAAGCTATACCTTCGAGAACGGCAACACCATCTCCTCTTACGTATGGACCAAGACCGTGGATGCCAAGTCGACCTACGGCTTTCGTCTTACGGCCCAGTGCACCGACGAGAGCGACCCTGTGCTCTATCCTGGCTGGAGAGGCCAGAACGACGACTGGGAGTCCATCGCGAAGAGCTACTCCGAGAACAAGAAGTCCCCGTCCGCCGGCGACAAGACCAACCTCGCCATCGTCGGTCTCTTCAAGCCTGTAAGCGCTGACGAGGCTGCCGCTCTCGAAGCTGACGGATACAAGAAGGCCAACTGGGGCAAGGACATCGCAGACAATGAAGCGGAGTACCACAAGTACCTCTTCTACGACTACGACTATGTCAGCGCTCCTATCTACCTGGTACCGTTCACTCCGAACACCATCTCCACCGGAGGATTCACCAACGGTTACGGATTCAAGCAGCAGTAAGACGCCGAATCCCGTTTATGACTATTGCCGCAGCGGAGTCCCCGCTGCGGCTTTTTTGTTTGAGATTTTGAAACAAGTTATTATATTTGGAGAACCGATTCCAATTCCTCTCAGGTTATGCATCCATTCAGACTGCTTTTCCCGGCACTTTTGCTTCTGTCCGCGACTTTCACGGCCAGGGCGCAGGCGGATTTCTCCGCCGACGTAGAACTTATGGCAAGGATTGATTTCCAGCAGGAATGGCTGGACGGGAACGGCGTGTATTCCGAGGGATTCCGGGGCAAGAATCTCAGCGTCCTCGTCACAGGCAAGCTAGGCGAACGCTTCTCCTACCGCTACCGGCAGCGCCTCTACCGCGCCCACGGCAGCGGCACGTTCTTCGATGCCACCGACCACCTCTACCTGACCTATGCTCCCGATGATCACTGGAGCATCTCCGCCGGCAAGCAGTCCGTGATGGTCGGCGGGTTCGAGTATGACCTCACCCCGATTGACATTTATTATCTCTCCGAATACAGCAGCAATGTGATCTGCTACCGCTTCGGGGTCAGCGCCGGCTATAGCTTCAACGGCGGCTCTGACCAGTTGACGGCGCAGTGGTGCCAGAGCCCGGCTCCTGGCGGGGAGGTCTCTCTCTACGCCTACAATCTGATGTGGACCGGACACCACGGCCCGCTCAGTACGCTCTGGTCTGCCAATCTGGTGGAATACCTCCCCGGCAAATTCGTCTCATATCTTGCCCTGGGCACCTCGATGCAGATGGGGAAGCTGTCGTGCTTCCTGGATGTGATGAACAGGTCCGATGCGGAAAGCGTGACGCTCTTCAGAGATTACACGCTGATAGGCAAGCTTACATATTCGCTCAATGACAGCCTGCGCATCTTCGCAAAAGCCAGCTATGACTGCAACAATCTCGAGCAGTCAGCCGACTGGTGCGTGCTTCCCGGCACCAGTATCTCCAGAGCGGGAGGCGGGCTTGAGTATTTCCCTCTCAAAGACGGGAGGCTGCGCCTGCACGCGACTTACTGTATGGGCTTCGGTACCAACGGCAACGAGGCCGGCGTTGTGCTTCCGGACCAGCAGATTGCGAATGTCGGCCTGACCTGGTATATGAAGATATGATAATGATATATGAGACTGATTACCAAGATTCTTGCTTGTGCGCTGCTTGTCAGTGCCTGTAACCGCGGTGTAGAAGCGCCTGGCGGCACCTACACCAACCCTATCCTTGGAGGGGATTATCCCGATCCGACAATACTCAGGGACGGGAATGACTACTATATGACCCACTCCTCATTCGACTACAACCCGGGCCTGATCGTCTGGCATTCCACCGATCTGGTGAACTGGGAGCCGATCAGCTATGCCCTCCAGACCTACCTCGGCAGCGTCTGGGCGCCTGATATCGCCAAGGTGGACGGGACCTACCGCATCTACTTCACCGTCCACGGCCGCGGCAACTGGGTGGTCACCGCCGACAGCCCATACGGCCCGTGGAGCGAGCCGAAAGACCTGCACGTCGGGCAGATAGACCCTTGCATCGCGGTCTCTGAAGACGGCACCAAGTGGCTCTTCGTGAGCGGCGGCTACCGCAAGCAGCTCACCCCGGACGGCCTCGACACCGTGGAGGGGACTATGGAGCACGTCTATGACGGCTGGGAGTTCCCTTCAGAGTGGATCAACGAGGGGATGTGCCTCGAGGGCCCGAAGCTCAAGAAGATAGGCGACTGGTGGTATTTCCTCAGTGCCGAGGGCGGCACAGCAGGCCCTCCTACGAGCCATATGGTGACAGTCGCCCGCAGCAGGAGCCTTGACGGCCCGTGGGAGAACTCTCCTTACAACCCGCTCGTGCGAACCTGGGAGAATACCGACCGCTGGTGGTCCAAGGGGCACGGCTCGCTCATCGATACCCCTGACGGCCGCTGGTATGTGGTCTATCACAGCTACGAGAACGGATTCACCGGACTGGGACGGCAGACCCTGCTGGAGCCGATCGAGATCGATAAGGACGGCTGGATCAAGTCTGTCGGGGTGGATGTCGCGGGGCCGATCGCAGCTCCGCTTCCGCTCAATCCTACAGACCGCAAGGCGCATCTCGGAGAGTTCCGCGTGGGACTTGACTGGAAATACTACAAGAATTTCGACCCTGCCCGCGCCTGCGTCGCTGATGGTGTGCTGACCCTCAAGGCAACGGGCGAGAGCCCTGCCGACTCGGCCCCGCTGATGTTCGTCGCCGGCGACCACGCCTACGAGTTCGAGGTGGAGGTGGACCGTACCCCCGGTTCCATTGTGGGGCTTGTGATCTACTACGACTCCCGCTTCTATGTGGGTCAGGGCATCAACGACAAGGGTATAATCCGCTTCCGCCGCGACAAGGGCGGCCTCCGCGACAAGATGCCTGACGTGACCCACGTCTGGCTCCGCATCCGCAATGACAATCAGATCATCACCGGCTACCACAGCCTCGACGGCCAGAACTGGGTAAGGTCCAGCTGGGCCACTGAGATCTCCGGCTACAACCACAACACATTCCACGACTTCCAAAGTATGCTCCCGGGCCTGATGGCTGCCGGAGAGGGAGAAGTCAGATTCAGCAACTTCAAATACAGGGTTCTCGAATAGCTGTGAAACAACTGATTGCATTGCCTCTGCTGCTTGCCGTCCTCTCCCTCGGTGCGCAGACGATTGACTACAAGGGAGCGAAGGTGGAGCTCGGGCCCCACGCCCTCTATGTGGACGGAAGCCTGAGTGATGCGCAGGCAGCGAAGTCTCCGTATGTGTTTAATGACTTCAACGAGGCGATGGCTCATCTTACCGACGGCACGCCTGCCGACCCGATGAGGGTATATATCGCTCCGTGGGTGTACTGGATCGATGATCCTGACGACCCCGAGATGCGTACCCCGAAGCCGGGGCAGAGCGCGCCGATAGGGCTGGAGATCCGCTGCGAGGCTCTGCAGCTGCTCGGCATCTGCAGCGACCCGCGCGACGTGGTGCTCGCTTCCGCCAGGGGGCAGACCCAGGGCGCGAGGGGCAACTTCACGATGTTCGACTTCTACGGCAACGACCTGACGGTCAAGGATCTGACTATGGGCAACTATTGCAACATAGACCTTGTCTATCCGCGCAATCCGAGCCTTGGACGCGCGAAGCGCAACTCTGCCATCACCCAGGCTCAGCTCGCGTTCTGCCATGGCGACCGCATCTATGCCGAGAATGTCCGCTTCGACTCCAGGCTCAACCTCACGCCTCTCAGCGGCTCCCGGAGGACTCTCTTCGTGGGCTGCCACTTCGAGAGCACTGACGATTCGCTCAACGCCACTGCCGTCTATATCGGCTGCGACCTCGACTTCTGGGGCAGGCAGCCTTTCGGCAGCGTGGACCGCTACGGCACAGTGTTTATGGACTGCGACTTCCATATCCGCCACGGCGAGGATGTACAGGCGCTGAGCAAGGGCGTCGGCCGACACTCCATCGTGGACGTGCGTTACCACGCCGGCAGGCCGGTGCAGCTCGGCTGGACCTTCCGCCCGGAGGAGTGGCTGCGCTGCTACCAGTACAATGTCACGCTGGACGGCAATCCGGCATTCGTTGGCGCCGCCAAGCCATACAATACAGTCATCCTTGACCAGAAGGCGCAGCTTGCCGCCTACAGGCTGGTGAGGGACGACGGCTCTGTGCTCTACAACAGCTACAATCTCCTCCGCGGCGATGATGGCTGGGACCCTCAGGGCATCAGGGACGAGGTGGAGGCACTCGGCCGCCGCGACGGGACTGACTATACCGACATCCCGACCTGCCTCGATATGAACCTCCGTGAGGCCTGGATCCAGACCGGTGGGGAGGCTCTGAGGCTCATCGCCACGCCTATGCGACAGCTCGGCTATCCTATACGCAACCAGGTGGTGCACTGGAAGGTGCAGCCCGGGTACGAGCGCTTCGTCACCCTCTCAGCTACCGAAGGCGGGGAGTGCATTGTCACGGCCGTCAACCACGATGACAGGACTCAGGTATTCGATGTGATCGCCTGCACGGAGCAGGGCCTGGAGGTGGCAGTCAAGCTCACTGTGGCTCCGGACTTCGTCGATGCTCCGAAATTTGTGATGGACCCTGTCCTCAAGATCGAGGGGGGACTTGCCAGCGTGAGCTACGAACTTGATCTACAGGGCCGTGCGGACGAGTCGCTCGTGACCTGGTACCGCTGTGACGACCGTCGCGGCCGCGGGGCAGTGCCGGTCAGCGTGTCACGTTTCGGCAAGCCTCAGCTGACCTATACTCTCAGCCGTGAGGATGCCGGCCACTATCTGATGGTGGGCGTCAGGGCGAAGCATCTGCGCTGCGAGGCGGGGGAGGAATACCGTATCGTGGGCAGGCGCGCCATCAAGGCCTCCGGCCTGCCGCTGACCGGGGTCTATGAGACCGACTTCGTCAACTTCCCGACAGCCAACCAGCTGGAGGTGAGGCCAGGTTACTGGACTGTGGACGCCTTTATGCCTGAGGATACAAGGGTATATTATTCTTCGGATCCGGACCTGAGCAGAGATTGCTGGGCCTACGGTACCGGCATCAACGGAGCCAAGGGCTACGGCATCCAGCCTGTCCAGCAGGGTGCGCGTCTGCGCTACACCCCGCTCCAGGGCAAGTACGGCGATATGTCGGTGACTTGGCAGATCGACCCGGCAAAGGACGGCGGCCAGGGTTTCGCCAGCGCAAGGCAGCAGTATCTCGATCTTTTCGTCAAGTTCGATACGCAGACCCTCACCGGCTACGCTCTCCGCGTGATCCGCACGACCAAGTATGCCAACGCCGTGGACGTGTTTCTCGTCCGCTATGACGGCGGCACTGTGAGCCCTCTCTCCGAGAGCGTCACCGTGGACTGCTTCCTTACGGGCTGTGTGCTCAATCTGAAGTACTGCGCGGGAGTGCTGAGCGCTTCAGTCAGCGGTCCTCGCCACGTCGCCGAACTTGCCGCCGATCCTGCCGTGCAGCGCTCCGCGGAGATTTCCGCCAGAGTGGAGACCAACGATTTCGGAGGCTTCGGGCTTCAGCACACCAGCACAGTCGGCGCTGAGAGCCGCATCCTGGTGCACTCCGTCAAGGCAGAGTGGATGTAGAGGGGGAGGACGCCTACTTCACGAGGAAGTTGTCCCTCATCGGGTTGAAGCAGTCGATGAGGATGCCGTCCTCGAGGCAGACGCAGCCGTGCTCGATGTTGGGCTGCTTGTAGAGCGCATCGCCGGCCTTGACTATCTTGGTCACTCCGCCGATGGTGAACTCGAATTTGCCTGAAGCCACGTAGGTCACCTGGGAGTGCGGGTGGCTGTGCATTGCACCCACATCGCCCTTCTCGAACTTGACCTTGACCATCATAAGGTTGTCGTTGTAGCCGAGCACCTGACGCTCGGCTCCGCCACCTGCATCCTGCCAGGGGATGTCAGCGGCGAAGTTGAAATTTTCGCTCTGATTCATAATGCTTTGATTCGGGAATCATATATTTGCTTCAAAGATAGTGAGAAAATCCGTATCTTTGGAGACCGTAACCACAAATCAGATGAACACCCGAATCAAATTGCTTCTACTTGCGGCCACCTGCCTGCCGCTTACCCTCGGTGCCAAGCCTAAAAGCCTGGAAATAAAAGCGTTGGAGACGATGAAGACCGCCACGCGGTATATGATGGACACCGTCAGCTACCGCGGCGGCTTCGTCTGGAACTATCTCCCCGACTTCTCCCGCGAGTGGGGCGAGATGGAGGCCAGGCGCACGATGGCCTGGACTCAGGCTCCCGGCACCCCGCAGGTGGGACATCTGCTGATCGACGCATACCACGCCACGGGCGACGAATATTACTACGAGGCTGCCTGCAAAGTTGCTTCCGCACTTATATGGGGTCAACTCGAATGCGGCGGGTGGAACTACGTCTTCGACTTTGCCGGAGAGGCCTCCCTCAAGGACTGGTATGCTACCGTCGGTCAGAGCGGCTGGAGGCTGGAGGAGTTCCGCCACTACTACGGCAACGCCACCTTCGACGATTCCGCCACCACCGACTGTGCCAAGTTTCTGCTCCGCATCTATGTGGAGAAGTACGACCCGACCTTCCGCCCGGCGCTGGACAAGGCCATCAACTTCGTGCTCGTGAGCCAGTACCCGATCGGCGGCTGGCCGCAGAGATATCCGCTGATGTATGACCACCCCTTCGGGGGCAAGGCCGACTACAGCTCCTTCATCACTCTCAATGACGATGTGATTCCGGAGGCCTGCGACTTCCTGCTCCAGTGCTACCAGACCCTCGGGCTGCCTGGGCTCAAGGAGCCGATTCTCAGGGCGATGTATATGATCGTTCTGCTCCAGCAGGGCGCGCCTTATGCCGGCTGGTCCGACCAGTATACCGTCGCCGACCTCAAGCCTGCACACGCCCGCTCCTACGAGCCGCGTTCCGTCAACTCCGGCACCACCGTCTCGATGATCCGACAGATGATGAGCTACTACCGCCTCACCGGTGACACGCGCTTCCTGTCCGGCATCCCGGCGGCCATTGAGTTTCTTGAATCCCAGAGACTTCCTGCCTCCGAGGTGGCCAAGTGGGAGAGGAAGAACAACAACCCTGACGCCTTCCTCGTGCCGCGTTTTGTCGACCCTGACAGCGGAGAGCCGCTCTATGTGCACCGCGTGGGCTCCAATACCTACAACGGCCACTACTACACCGATCAGGATATCTCCGGCACCATAGGCCACTACAGCTCCGCAATGTGGGTGGATACCAAGACCCTGCGCAAGGCGTACGAGCAGCTCAAGGCCATCCCTGTGGAGGAGCTCACCGCCGGGTCGCCTCTGGCTTCCAGCTCGCTCGTGCCGCTGGAGCGCTTCTATACCCGCGAGCCTCAGGACTGCAGTGAGGCAGCGGTCCGGAAGATCATCTCTGAACTCAGTGCCGAAGGCTGCTGGCTGACTCCGCTCTCCAGCACATCCAACCCCTACAAGGCGGGCGCCTCCACCGCTCCGAGCAGCGAGACCAAGTATCTCCGCACCAATGTCGGCGACGAGTACGACACCTCGCCTTACCGCTGCGAGACCGGGGAGATGTGCATCTCCACCAAGGAATATATCTCGAGGATGATGACCCTGATTGAATATATAGACAAAAACAGACAACAATGATAAAGCACTTACTTCTCTCAGTTTCTCTCCTGGCGCTGTCCCTCACGGCCAGTGCCGGAAGCGCCGTCAACGAAGGCCCTTTCGGCTGGGCCGGCGCAGTCTCCCTCACTGACGGAGACGCCTATAGCGTGAAGGGCGGCGACAGCTCCAGGACTATAATCCTTCAGAGCAACGGCTTCGATATGCGTGATGACCTCATCAAGGCCCTCAAGGACTACGATGTGGTCGTGCTCGACGGCTCGAAGGGGGATTTCGAGATTTCCTCTTTCATCAAGTTCTCTTCCCTGCGCGGCAAGACCCTTATGGGCATCAACGGCGCGCGGCTCCGCACTCAGTTCGTCGCCACTCCCGAACTGCACAAGCTTCTGGAGGACGGGGGAGTGAAGGCGATGTCCGACCAGGGGGGCGGCGGCAAGCTCTCCAACGGGGCCTATGTCGCCGAGGAGCGCGAGCAGCATACCCGCCAGATCATCATCGACAGCCGCGGCGATGAGACTGAAGCCTACCGCAACGCCGGCCTGATAGGCCTGAGCGACTGCGAAGACATCATCATCCGCAACATAGCCTTCGAGGGTCCGGGCTCCATCGATGTGGGCGGCGCAGACCTGCTGACCATCTCCAACGGCTCCAGACACATCTGGGTGGACCACTGCAGCTTCACTGACGGCCTGGACGGCAACTTCGACATCAACTCCCGCTCGGACTTCATCACCGTGAGCTGGTGCACCTTCCAGTACACCGACAGGTCCTTCGACCACAAGGCCACCAACCTCATCGCCAGCAGCGAAAACCCCGACCAGGGCGAGGACAATCTCAACATCACCTACGCCTACTGCATCTGGGGCGCGGGCTGCGAGGTCAGGATGCCTGCAGTGCGCTGGGGCAGAATCCACCTGCTCAACAACCTCTACGACTGCGCTGGCAACTACGCCGATGCCATCTATGCCTGCATCGGGGCCGAGGTGCTGATCGAGGGCAACTATTTTGAGAAGGGCGTGGAGAATATCTTCGATGCGACCCCTGACGCCCTTGCCTGGGAGTTCAGGGGCAATATTGTCCGCGAGAGCAAGGCCCGTAAGGCGGTGAGCAGTCACGGGACAGTATCCCTGCCATATAGATATACAGTGCTTCCGGCATCCCGCGTGCCAAAGCTCCTGCGCGGCAGGGAGGGGGCCGGCCCGACCCTGCGGCTCGAGGCTCCGAAGTCATCGGTGGCATTCACCGTCCACCTCATCGGCGACTCCACTATGGCCGACAAGAACATCTCCGGCGGCAACCCGGAGCGCGGCTGGGGGATGGTGTTCGAGAACTTCACCGGCCCGGAGGTGAGAGTGATCAACTACGCCCGCAACGGCCGCAGCACCAAGAGCTTCATCGATGAGGGCCTCTGGGACAAGGTCAAGGCAAATATGCGCCCCGGGGACTATCTCTTCATCGAGTTCGGCCACAACGACGAGAAGTCGGGCAAGCCTGCCGTCTATGCCGCTGCGTGGGGTGCCTATCAGGACAACCTCAGACTCTACATCCGCACCGCCCGCGAGATGGGCGTAACCCCTGTGCTGCTCACTCCTGTGGCCCGCCGCCGCTTCGTGGACGGCGTCCTGGACGAGACCACCCACGGCGAATATCCTGCCGCTATGAAGGCAGTGGCGGCAGAGACGGGGACGGTGCTGATCGATATGGAAGCGGCGACCATCGACTGGATCAAGGCGGCCGGTGACAAGGCATCCAGGCCGTACTTTATGTGGGTCGATGCTGGGACCTGCGCCGCCATCCCTGCCGGGCGTCAGGACGACACGCACTCCACCCCGAGGGGCGCGCGCCGCAACTGCGAGATAGTATGCGACTCCGTCCGCGCCAAGATCCCCGCTCTTGCCGAACACCTCGTCAGCTATGATATAGTGGTGGACAAGGACGGCCGCGGGGACTACCTGACGGTGCAGGAAGCGATCGATGCCGTGCCTGACTTCCAGAAAGGCAGGACGACCAGCATCCTCATCAAGCCGGGAGTCTACCGCGAGCGGGTCATCATCCCGGCAAGCAAGACCTGTCTCAGGATCACCGGCGCCGATGTCCTCAACACCGTGCTGACCTACGACAACTACGCGAGCCTACTCTGGCCGGACGGCAGCGGCACAGTGGGCACCTCTGGCAGCGCCTCCCTCTTCGTCAATGCCGACAACGTAAGCTTCGAGTCCCTCACCATCCGCAACGATGCCGGCCCTGTCGGGCAGGCTGTGGCTCTGATGACAAACGGGGACTGCATCTCGTTCAGGGGCTGCCGTATCATCGGCAACCAGGATACCGTCTACACCTACGGCCGCTACGGCGAGGGCGGCGAGACCTGCCGCAGCGCCTACCTTGACTGCTACATCGAGGGTACCACCGACTTCATCTTCGGCCCGGGCAGGTGCTGGTTCGAGGACTGCGAGATCCGCTCCAAGCGCAACAGCTACGTCACCGCCGCCTCCACCTTCGAGGGCGAGAAGTACGGCTATGTCTTCAAGAACTGCCGTCTCACCGCCGACCCCGGAGTTGACAAGGTGTATCTCGGCAGACCTTGGAGGGATTACGCCCGAGTGATCTTTATCGACTGCTCTCTCGGCTCGCATATCTTCCCTGCCGGCTGGCACAACTGGAACAATCCGGATAGGGAGAAGACAGCATACTATGCTGAATACCGCAGCATCGGCCCTGGCGCCGATCCGGACTCACGCGTGGGCTGGTCCCACATTCTGACTGACAGCCAGGCTGCTGACTATACCATTGAGAATGTAATGACCAACAAAGACAAGAGCGTATGGAGACCGTTCTGACGGCCCTGGTTGCCGTGCTGGCGATGCTCGCACCTGTCCAGAGGGAGAGCATAGACCTCTCCGGCAACGACTGGAGCATCACCCTGGACAAGGAGGCGAAGTGGGAGAATGACGAGTTGTATCTGCCTCCGGTGAATGTTGCCGAAATTCCGGTCAATATCCCGACCGGGGGCTGGAAGTTACTGGAGAGCCCGTCCGTGAGCGGAGTGCATCTCCCTGCCACCGTGGAGGAGTACCTCTGGGGCTGGAACGGCGAGACTTTCGGTGTCACCGGCAACTACGTCGGAGTCTCGTGGTTCGAGACTGAGGTCGATATCCCCGCCGACTGGCGGGGGAGGAGGGTCGCGATTGACTTCGAGGCGGTGCGTTTCCGTGCGGAAGTGTTTGTGAACCACAAGCTTGCCGGCTACGACCTCGTCAACGGTACCCCTTTCTCCTTCGATATTTCCGACTACCTTGAGTACGGTGCGCGCAACACCGTCAGCGTGCGTATCACCGACCCCAACGGCAACTTCAACTGGAAGGATTCGCAGGTCTACTCCTGGGGTGATTACCTCACCAACCCTTCGCACGGCTTCGGCGGCATCACGGGAAGCGTCTGTCTGACCGCCACCGACCGGACATACATCTCCGACATCTTCGTGAAGAATACGCCTCAGATGCGCAAGGTGGACCTGGAAGTCAGCGCCGTGTCCGAGACGGATGCGGCCGGAGTGCCGGTGGTCATCAGCATCAGCGACAGGGATGGCAAGGAGGTCTACAGCAAGAGCTATAAGGCAACTCTCGCAGAGGGTGAGAATACTCTCTGCTATTCCGTCAGCCTGCCTAAAGCCAGGCTCTGGAGTGTCGAGGAGCCCAATCTTTACGATCTCAGCGTCACCCTAGGAGGCGACAGCGACTCCCGCCGCTTCGGCTTCCGCTGGTTCGAGGTGCGCGACATCGACGGCGACCGTCAGTTCTATCTCAACGGCAAGCGCATCGTGCTGCGCACCTCCATCTCCTGGAGTTTCTGGCCGGAGAACGGAATAATGCCTTCCGATGAGCTGGCACGCCGCCAGGTGGAGGCTGCCAAGGGCCTGGGACTCAATATGCTCAACTTCCACCGCGGCATAGGTCAGAGTGCCGTCTTCCGCTGGGCGGACGAGCTTGGTCTGCTCTACTGGGAGGAGCCGGGCGGCAACCAGTACCCGATCTCGCGCTTCGATGACGACAACCTTCAGAGCCGCTTCTACTTCGCCTACCGCAACGAGAAGCTGCGCAGGATGATACTCCGCGACCGCAGCCACCCGAGCCTTGTCATCTACAATATGCACAACGAACGCGGTGCTTCCCCTCAGAAGCAGGACTATGAGCAGATGGCGATGGGCCACAGGCTCGACCCGAGCCGCATCCTGGTCTATAATTCCTGCAACGGCACCAACCCCGAGGGCACTCCTGACGCCCACTTCAAGACGCACCTGATGCCGTACGACACGACCTTCCGTGACACAGGCTGGTGGGACAACCACCACGCGGGCGGCCCTGGGGTCTACCACGATGCGCTATATGTCTCAAAGGACGAGTATCTGCGCGGCAGCGGCAACCGCGGAGAGATTGTTATATGGGGCGAGGAAGGTGCAACCGGCACTCCGCCGCGGCTGCAGCTGATCCGCGACAGGATCCTCGCTTCCGGCAAGCCTTCGAGCTGGGAAGCGCAGGACTATCTCAATTGGTATGATGCCTATGACAAGTTCCTCAAGGAGAGAGACTTCAGCAAGGCATTCCCGAGCGTAGACGCTCTCACCACGGCTATGGGTAATGTCTCATACTACTACCAGGGCCGCATTATCGAGAACATCCGCATCAACAATACCGTCGACGGCTATGCCATCAACGGTTGGGAGAGCATGAAGCTTGAGAACCACTCCGGCGTGGTGGACAACTACCGTCACTTCAAGGGCGATCCGGAGCTCATCGCGCGCTACAACCGGCCTCTGCTGCTCTCCGTCAAGCTCAACCACAAAGTGCTCCCTGTGGGCCGCAGCACCACTGCGGACGTGTTCATCATCAACGAGAAGGGGCTCAAGGGCAGTTATACCCTCGAACTGGATTACAGGCTAGAGGACGGCACCCTGATCGATTCGCGCAGCGCGAAGGTCAGGCTCAGCGGCGGCACCGTCTATGGCGAATGTCTCGCTGACGGCTTCGAGTTCAAAGTGCCGCAGGCCGGGCGCAGCCGGATCGAGGCTCGTCTTGTCAAGGGCGGAAAGACCGTCTGCGAGGGGAGCGATGAGATATTTGCGGTGAAACTGGATGCTTCCGGCATACCGTCCGGCGGCTCGGTCGCTGACAGCAGCGGCAGGGTGGCGGCGTTCCTCTCCAGTCTCGGCATCAGTACCCGACCGTACACGAGCGGCACTCCGGAGGGCGACTACCTTGTGGTGGGCGCATTCGAGCCTCTGCAGTGGGGGAGCGGTATGAGCGATATTATGGAGTGGGTCTATAAGGGTCATACTCTGATAGTGATGGACAATCCTGAGACCTGGGCTGAGTTCCTTGCCGACAAGGAGGTGCTCGACTACCGCGGCAGCAAGAAGATAGGCACGGCCTGGTATGGCGGCAACTTCTTCAACCGCAAGCACCCCATCTGGGACGGACTTCCGCAGGACTGTGTCTTCAACTGGGAGTATCAGTGCTTCGCAACCTACAACCGCCGGCGAGTCGGTCTCCGCTGCGAGAACGGGCAGATCCTTGCGGCGGCTGTGGCCGACCACAAGAAGGAGGTTTATTCCGTGCTGAGTCTCATCAGGGCAGGACGCGGGCAGGTGATCCTGACTTCTCTCGACATCCCGGCCTGCATCAGCGACATACGCCCGTCTGAGAGCGCATCGATGCGCGAAGGCGATGTGGTGGACGGAATGTATGAGGCGATGGGTACCTTTGATGTGAGCGGGGAGAACGGAGCCAATGTCGTGGGGCAGCAGCTGCTCCTCAATATGCTGAAACTCAAGCCTTGAGTGATTTGCGGTATTCGCTCGGCGTCATCCCGAAGCGCTTCCGGAACGCCTTGCTGAAGTAGTGGGAGTCGTTGAATCCCGTCTGGTAGGCGATCTGTGAGATGGAATATCCGCCTTCCCTGAGCATCTGCGCGGCTTTCTCGAAGCGGAGGTCGCGCAGATATTCTGTCGGGGCCTTGCCGAGCAGGGTTCTGCATTTGTCGAAGAGCACCGAACGGCTGATGTTGAGGGCCGCGGCTATGTCCTCTGCCGTCACTTCTCCGTTGTCGAGATTCTCCTCCAGGTAGGCGAGGAAGTCGTTCTTGAACCGGAGATCGTCTCCGGCCAGGCTCTCCACAGCCCCTTCTCCTCCGGCGGCAGCGGCTGCTTCGCGCAGACTGCGCCGTCTGCGTATCACCAGCCACGTGAGGTACAGGGTGGCAGTCAATACCACGAAGAGAGCGAAGAGAGTCGGTATCAGACTTGGCCAGACGACGATGTCCATACTGATGCTGTTGCCGACATCGAGTCCGTTGGCATTGGTGGCTTTCATCTCCAGGCGGTGCCTGCCCAGAGCCAGCCTGTCGAGATTGATATTCTGACTGCTGCCGAGGCGTATCCACTCCGCGTCTTCGCGGCCGTCCAGGCGGTAGGAGCGGACGATGCTCTCCGGGGCGCTCATATCCACGGCCGTAAAGTTGATGATGACTCCCTCTCTGCGGTGTATGCTCAGGCCGCGTCTGCCCTTGGGCAGTGTCCTCTTGCCCGACACATAGCAGGAGCTCACGAAGACTCTCGGGACATAGGAAGTGTTGAGGATTTCCTCCGGGTTGAAGTGCAGGATGCCGGAGCTGGTGTTGAGGAGTATGCGTCCGTCGGATGTGAGCAGCGGAGCGCCTTCGCTCAGGACAAGATCGTGTCTGATGTGTTCGCCTGCCCAGCCGGTGATGGCCCCGGACTTGGGGTCGAGCTTGTTGAGGCCTTTGGAGGTGATGATCCAGATGTAGCCTGAGCGGTCTTCCACCGCAGACAGCACGAAGTCAGACAGCAGCCCGTCTTCAGCTGTCCAGGCCTTGTAGCCGCTCTCCGGATCGGAACTGTCCAGCAGCAGGAGACCGTTGCCGAATGAGGAGGCGTACATCTTCCCGTCCGAGGCGAAGAGGATGTGCTGGATGTCGTATCCGCTCAGATTCTTGAAGACCTCGAACTGCAGCAGTTCCGGCTCGTCGCCGGGGTCGCTGCAGGACAGGATGCCGGAAGTTCCGCAGACATACATCGTCCCTTCCCGGTCGAAGGTGATGAATCTCGCCCTTGTCAGCTGCCCGTCCGGGAAGCCGGGGATGTCGGCCCTGCCGATGAATTTGCGATCTTCGCCGTCCGTATCGGTATAGGAGATGCGTCCGTCGACCGAGGCTATCCATACTCTGCCGTCGCGGTCCGGCCGGATGCAGTAGACAAGTTCGGAACTGGAAGCGAACGGAGTATCTGACTTCCTGTGGGCTCTGGGCCGGTATGCCGGGATACCCACGGCTTCCGTGACGGTGTTTTCGATAACCCCGTCTCCCTTGGTACCTATCCATATCCTGCCGTCCCTGTCTTCGGCGAGGGTATAGACCTGCGTGCCGGCGTCCCATTCGGTAAGGTGGTGCAAATCTCTGTCGAAGATGTGCACCTTGCCTTCCTTGGTGCCGGCGTAGATTGCACCGGTGGCACTTTGCATCAAGGCGCGGACGCTGTTGTCTTCCGCTCCGCCGCCCTCGCCGCTCACAGGCTGCAGTCTGAAATTGTATTCCTTGAGGACTGCCTTGCCCACTCCTCCCCAGCTGCCGGCGATCCAGATGTTGTCCTGCCTGTCGATGAATGCGCAGTGGATATTTGACTCCGCATCCCAGACGGAAACGCCGCTGTCGTTACAGAAGAACGGCTCGATGCTGAGTCTCTCCCGGTCGAAGATGTTGATGCTGCCCTCCGGCGAGTAGATCCATACATTGCCGTTGCTGTCCCTGAGGGTACGGGGATTCTCGACGAAATATGCATTTCCCTTGACGGGAGAGATCTTCCAGTCGCCCAGATGGAGCAGGGAGAAACCGTCCTCAGCTGAGCCGATCAGGTATTCCAGATCCTGAGGAAGTTTGCAGATCATCTTTATATCCTGCTTGAGCTCAGTCTCCAGCTCGAACACACGGCCGTTGATGAACTCTACTATCACTCCGTCGCTGCTGCCGACGTAGATGGCCCCGTCGTATTCCTCGTAGCAGTAGGCAGGGCGTGCCGCGACAAGCGATCGGTTGCCGTAGAGAGCCTTGTCTGTGAGCACCCAGACATTGTCTTCGGCGTCCTTCTGGATGTCAGTGACAGTCTCGATGCCGGAGAGCTTCATATATTCCGAGAGTTCATAGTTCCTGCCCGCATTGGAGTAGTGCACGCGGAGGATGGTGTTGTCGGAGGTGAGGAGTCGGAAGTCGTCGGATGAGAGACGGAAGATTCCGATGATCTCCCTGTCGCAGTCGACTCTGCTGAAACTCTCTTCACGGAGGTTGAAGCGGTAGAGGCTATGGTCGTAGGAGAGGACCCAGAACTGCCCGAAGGCGTCGATGCTGATGCTGTCGAATCTGTTGTTGACGCGCTTCCCCTGACTCTCTGCCCGGGAGATCTTGAAGTTGGTGAATCTCTTACCGTCGTAGCGGTACAGTCCAGACCAGGTGGCCAGCCACAGACAGCCGTTGCCGTCCTGCGCTATGTCTTCGATGATGGTCCTGCCCAGTCCGCTGTCCTTTGAGTAGTAGGTGTACTGATACCGTGGCGGAGCAGCGGCCGCTACCCCCGCCAAAATGAGTAAAAGCAGAATCAGGATAGCCTTTTTAGTCATTTCTGGACGATTTTCCACCTTTTGGATATGCAAATATACAACTTTTTCTTTACTAATCTCTACTTTCGCATCAGCTGCTTTTCAGTCTAACCAAACTTTTATATACGGACCGGCCAGACACTCTGTCATTGTGGTAATTTGTTTTGGTGTTGCCCGGTCATAATGGAAAAACAGTGGTCCTTGACTTAAACTATCCTGGGTATTAGCGGTTAATAATTTTGTGTTTAAAACAAGGGAGGTGCCAGGAGCCTCCCTTTATTTATTGGGGTAAACCCCAAACCCCGCGCCCTCAAGTCGCTGCGCGACTTGCTCAGCTTCTCTAACCCCAGTCGGCTAGCGCCGACAGCCCCTTTCAGGGGCACACCGCCGTCTGCTCCGCAGCCGTCGGGCGGCTCCGCTGCTTCGATTTCTCCGAAATCTCGCTGACGCTCCACCGCGCCGCTGTAGCGGCTTGCTAGTCAAGCCAGGCAGTGACGGCAATTTGCAAGCGCGGGACCGCGCCGGTGCTCTGATGAACACTTCCAGGCAAGTCAGGCAGCGGCTAAGATGTTTCGGCTGTGCCTCTGAAGGCCGTGGGCACCCGCGCCCACGAGCGGGTGGACCGGCGAAGCCGGGACGGGACGAGCGCGAAGCGCGAAGGGCCTGAAGAGACATAGCCGAAACAACTGCAGCCCAAGCCAGGTAGGGACATTTCAGGGCTAAAACTTCCCTACCTGGAGACGGTACCTGCCTCTGACGGCCTTCCAAGGCATTCGGCAAATCCAGGTAGGGAAGAAAATAGCCCGAAACTTCCCCACCTGCCCTGTCAAGCCATGCCGTAAAGGGCAAGACCATCGCTACTGACGAAACCAAGTGCCAGGGCATCTCCATCAAATACACAAGTTTCCAATGGCAGTACTCTACTATACACAACAAAGCTGGCAGCCGCACCCCGGCCGCCAGCTATTTGCGTAATCGCCTTAGATTTTACCTAAGCGGGAAGATGTAGAATTTGCGGCCTGGCTTGAAGTCCACCATCCACTGGTCGAAGATGATATGGTCATCGATTGCTGAGAGGGACAGAGTGTGGCTGCCGGAGGCAAGCTCGAGTGGAAATTCCACCACCGCCTGCCCGCGCATCACATTCTCCTTCCACCGGTCGCTCCTGAACGGCTCCTTGATCGAAAACACCTGCGGCTCAGCGCCGTCAACGGCTAGCGAGAAGCGGATATCTCCCTTGTCGTTGGCCTGGGTCGGTATGACTGCCACCCTGATCACAGCCTTCCCGCTGCGGCCCACAGAGAAACGGTAGCCCAGGCTGCCTCCCTTGGCCACCGGCACCGCATTGCCGCTGTGACCCAGGTTCTGCACCGGTGTCACCGCTACTGTCGCGGAATCATAGTCGCAGGCGTTCATCGCGAGGTAGTCCTCTCCGCGCGATGAGAGCGGCTCGGCCTTCCAGACGGCCGCATAGCCGCTCCACTCGCTGCATTCGGCCTCAGTCAGCGCTACCGGAAGCAGCGGAGCCCTGAAGACGTAGAGGTCGCGAGGCCTGTCGGACATCATCCCGCGCCATTTGCCGCCTGCGAGCTCCTCATTGTAGTGGCGTGTCAGCGAGCGGATCTTCTGGTAGGCGAGCTGGCTGCAGGCCGCTCCTGCATACATCTGCGTGTCAACCTTCCAGTCCAGCGGTGCATAGGTGGTGAGAGCCTTCTGCCGCGAGAGCTGGGCATAGAGCATCTTTTCGACCATTGCCGATGTCGCTTCCACCGGATAGACAATCCCAGCGAAGTAGGCATCCCGCCTGCTCTCCGGGACGAGGGCCCCGGCAGCTTCCACCTCTGCTACAAGTTTGCGGAATGAGTCAATATGCCGCTGCGCCTCATTCCCGAATTCACTGAAGCTGAACTCGGTATTTGTCACCTGCGACAGCCCTCCAGGGTACTTGCCCTTGTCGGAGAGCTCCACCTGACTCCAGCCCATAAACTCCGGACGGCGCATTGAGCAGAGACGGTAGTACTCAATCATAGTGCTGCTCAGAGCCTTGCCTGCAGCTTCGCCGTACTCTCTTGAGAGCCAGGAGGCAAGGTGCGAATTGATGCTCTGCGGCCCCACGAAGTCCACATCCCACGCCATATCCAGGAAGAACTCCAGGTCGTAGGCCGCGATCTTCGGGTCGTGTACATTGACTACCCAGAGCTTGCGGACATTGTGGTCGTAGGCCTGACGCATCTCGTTGTATATCAGGCCGGGCTGGGTCGTGCTGAGCCACAGGCAGTCGTGCGGCCTGCCGGCGTAGCTGAGGTGGTAATAGACACCTGCGCCGCCGCTGCGCTTCTGCTGCTCCGGGTCACTCAGACGGGTCATATAGCCGTAGTTGTCGTCGCACCAGACTATCGTCACGTCCTCCGGCACCTCCAGTCCGTTCTCCATAATCTGGAGCACTTCCTTGTAAGGCATAAACATCTGCGGGATGCTGCTGAGGTCCTTGCTGATGTACTTCCTGAGTAGCTCGCGCTGGTCATTGATGACCTGCTGCAGTGCAGCGGTCTTCTCATCCATAGTCTTCACTCCCTCCATCGAGCCGTCGTGGATGCCGCGCATGCCGATGGTATAGAGACCAGGATGCCCCTTCATCTCGACCAGGCGCTCGGTCCAGTAGTCCTTGACTGCCTGCGTGTTGCTGATATAGTTGTAGGCTCCGCGCTCCTTGACGTCCCACTCGCCCACATTGTTGCGCAGCAGCGGCTCGCAGTGCGAGGTGCCGATGAAGATGCCGCAGGAGTCGGCCGCCTCCTTGGCGCCCGGAATCTTGAAGAACGGCGTGGTGCCGTTGTGCATCCCCGGCCAGATGGTGTTGGACCTCAGACGAAGGAGAAGCTTGAACATCTCCCTGTAGGTGTCGGCGCTGATGTGCCCCGGATCCTCGCTCGGCGAGAATGTCTTGCTGCTCCACGGGCGGAAACTCCAATCCTCGTCGTTGAGGAAGAATCCGCGGTACTCGACCGACGGGTGCTGGAATGTGCTGTAGCCCTCCGGCAGCTCGAGTCTCGAGCGCTTCTCCGGGCGGGAGTCGCCCCACCATATCCACGGCGACACTCCTGCGAGTCGCGAAACCTCCAGCACGCCGTAGGCGGTGCCTCTGCCGTCCGAGCCCACGACGATGATCTGCGAGCCGTGGGTGCCGACATAGAACGCCTCCTTCACGAAACGGAGCGAGTCAGCTATGTCGGAAGGTACTCCGAGTCTGCGGAGATTGACCTTGTCGCGGTCGTACTGAATAATCCTCACGGTGGCGTTGCCGGCCTTCGCCGGACGCGGTGTCTGGTCGGTGACTTCCTCAAGGTCACTGCTCAGCATATCAACGGCAACGCCGACCACTGGGTCGGCGTTGTGTGATACTGAGTAGGTGACCGGAGAAACTCCGCTGAACCACAGGAACGCCAGTATTGTCAGCGCTCCCATATTATGCTACTTTGACCTTGAAGATGGCTTTGTGGATGCTGCCTTCTCCGATGAGAGGGGCGTGAGCGGTCTCGGGGGCGAAGACGATCATCTCGCCGGCCTTGACACTGACCGTCTTCCAGTCCTTGTCCTTGTAGAAGAGGATGTCCTTCTCGGTGTTGAACTCCCCTTCAGGCTCGCGGCACTCGCTGCGCGGCTTCACTCCGAAGCTCTCGTCCTTGGAGAGTGGGATCTGGATGTCGATGTACTTGTCGTGCACCTCGAGGCGGGCCTGCTCAGGAGTCTTGAGCTGCGAGTCGTTGATGTTGACGAAGAGTTTGTCGCCGTCGATGAAGTGCTTGCCGGTCTCGAGCGAGTTGAGATCTGTGTGCTTGATGTACTCGAGAGCCTTGATATAGTTGGGATTCTGTTCGTAGTTCATATTCTAGAAATTGAAGTAGTTCTTGGCGTTGTTGTAGGAGATGTCCTCGATCATCTGACCGATCCTGTCCATCTCTGAAGCAGGGAGCTTGCCGTTCTCCACGTCGGCGCCCACCACGTCGCAGAGGATGCGGCGGAAGTATTCGTGGCGAGGATAGCTGATGAAGCTGCGGGAGTCGGTGAGCATACCGACGAAGCGGCTGAAGAGTCCGAGCACTGAGAGCGCGTCCATCTGGCGGCGCATTCCGACTTCCTGGTCGAGGAACCACCAGCCTGAGCCGAACTGCATCTTGCCCGGGACGGTACCGTCGTTGAAGTTGTATGCCATAGTCATCATCACCTCGTTGTCCTTAGGGTTGAGGCAGTAGAGGATGGTCTTGGCGAGCTTGCACTCGGAGGCGAGACGGTTGAAGAACTTGTTGCCGGCGGCTGCGATCTCCTGGTCGTGGATGGCGTCGAATCCTGTGTCAGGGCCAACGAGACCGAACATGCGGGAGTTGTTGTTGCGGATGGCTCCGATGTGGAACTGCTGTGCCCAGCCTGCCTCGGCGTCCATCACGGCCTGGTCGTGCAGGAAGGCGCTGCGGAACTTCGCGAGTTCGTCCGCTCCCGGCTTTCTGCCCTCGAGGACGGCCTTGAATGTGGCCTCGACTTCGGCATCGGTATAGTCGGCGGAGTAGAAGTTCTCCAGGCCGTGGTCGGAGAGCTTGCAGCCCATTGAGGCGAAGAAATCGTGCCTCTTCTGGAGAGCGTCCTGAAGGTCGGTGTAGGACTTGATCTCCATCCCGGCTGCCTCCCCGAGCTTCCCGATGTATGCCTTGTAGGAAGCCGGATCTTCGATGGCCATCGCCTTGTCCGGTCTCCACGCAGGGAGGACCCTGGTGCCGAACGGATGCTCGGCGATCATCTTGTGCCAGCGGAGGTCGTCGGCCGGGTCGTCGGTGGTGCAGACAGTCTCCACTCCGAACCTGCGGATGAGGGCCTGGCCGCGGAACTCCTCGGTGGCGAGCTTGGCGTTGCACTCGTCGAAGATATCGCGCGCGGTCTTCGGACTCAGGAGCTTGTCGATGCCGAAGACGCGGCTGAGCTCGAGGTGTGTCCAGTGGTAGAGAGGGTTGCGCATAGTGTAAGGCACTGTCTCGGCCCACTTCTCGAAGGTCTCCCAGGCACTGTGCTTGCCTCCGGTGAGGTAGTCCTCTGACACTCCGTTGGCCCTCATCGCTCTCCACTTGTAGTGGTCGCCGTAGTGGCCGTCGACGAGCCAGAGCTGGGTGATGTCGCGGAACTGTATGTTCTCCGCAATCTGCTGAGGCACAAGGTGGCAGTGGTAGTCGATGATCGGCATCCCCTCAGCGTGTTCGTGATAGAGCTTGCGCGCCGTAGCGCTCCCAAGCATGAAATCTTCGTTTATGAATGACATAATCGCTTATTTTTATTTTTGTAAAAATACTAATTTTCGCACACAAAACCTAATAGACCTCCACGGAGCCGCCGTCGTTTTTCTTGATCTCGGCGGTGGCGAAGTAGCCGATCTTGGCTCCGATCCAGTCGCCCTCGCGCCCGGTGAACTCCGGCCCGAGAGTCTTGAACTTCCTGCCGTCAAGGCTATAGGAGAAGGTGCAGTTGCAGTTCTTCTCCACTTTCACGCGGAACCATACAGTGTTGAACGCTTCCTTGCTCAGTTCGCTCGAGCAGAGGATCTCTTCCGCTGCGCCTTTATTGGCGTTGATGCAGTCGCGGCGTACGAGTGAGAGCTTCTCTCCGTCGTAGTTGAGCTCGATGGTGCTGTAGCTGCGGCCGGTGACGATCACGCCGACTCTCTCTCCGGCATAGGACGGCCGGTAGACGAGCTTGGTGGTGAATTCGGTGCTCGGTCCCACTACCTTCTGTGCGAGGATGTTAGGGGTGTCGCGCAGGTTCTTCCAGCCCTCCGGGTTCTGGATGCAGTTGAGCCTCAGGCAGCCCAGGCTCGGATTAGGCATATACCAGTTGAACTTCGGGTTGGCCTCCCACTGCCAGTTGAGCGGGATGCAGGTCCCGGTAAATCCGGTGGTGGCGGCTACGGCGCTGACGCCTTCGAGCGCCGCACCCCTGTATTTGTCGGCTACCGCCGGCCTGCTGTGCTTGAGCACCGGTTCGCCGATGCCGTCACCGTCCCGGTCGATGCCGATGATGCACCAGCCGTCATCGCTCCAGCTCATCGGCTGCAGGTGGCAGACACGACCCCAGGCGTAGCGGTCCTCGAAGTGGAGAAACCAGTCGTTGCCAGCGACATCGGTTACCCAGCCGCCCTGGTGCGGGCCGTGGATGTCGGTGTTGCCCTGATGCAGTACCGTGCGATATTCATACGGTCCATAGACATTGCGGGAGCGCAGTACCAGCTGCCAACCTTCCTTGACTCCGCCGGACGGGGCGAAGATGTAGTACCAGCCGTCGCGTTTGTAGAATTTGGGCCCCTCGACCGTGTCGTTGCCGTTCTTCTTGCCGTCAAAGACGAGCACCTGGTCGCCGATGACCCGCTTGCACTCCTTGTCGAGTTCGCAGACATTGAGGATGCTCTTGAATCCGGCACGGGAGCCGGCCCAGGCGTGCACGAGATAGACTCTTCCGTCATCGTCCCAGAGCGGGCTGGTGTCGATCAGGCCCTTGCCTTCCAGCACGAGATGCGGCTTGCTCCACTCTCCGCGCGGGTCGGTGGTGTTGACCTGGAAGATGCCCTTGTCCGGATCGCCCCAGAAGATCCAGTATCTGCCATCGTGGTAGCGGATACAGGGTGCCCAGACTCCGTTGCCGTGGGAGGGGGCGTCGAATGCCGGACCCGGATCAGGCAGCGCGGCGCCCACTATCTCCCAGTCCACAAGATTGGTGGAGTGCAGGATCTGGAGCCCCGGGTAGCAGGTGAACGAGGATGAGGTCATCCAGTAGTCGTCCCCGACTCTGATCACATCAGGATCGGAGTAGTCAGCAAAGAGGATGGGGTTGGTGTAGTTGTTTTTGCCGCCTGGAGCGAGCATCAGCAGCGAGGCGAGCAGTGCTAGTATTTTCATCCTTATCTCTTGATTTTGATTGATTTAAGCCTTGCCTGGTCGGAGCTTGGGCCATAGTGGAGAGTGAAGTGTCCGGAAGTGGCCTCCATCTCGCCGGTAGCGGGGTTGTAGGTCTTGAAGACCTCATCGTCCAGCGGGATGCTGACCTCCACTGAAGTCCCGGCAGGGATGTGAACCCTGCGGAAGCCTCTCAGTGCCATCTTAGGGCCGTCAGTGTCTTCGGATTTGCTTACATAGAGCTGCACCACCTCGTCGCCGTCCATACTGCCGGTGTTGCTTACCCTGACGCAGAGCGCGCCGTCCTTGACCTTGGCACGGCTGTACTTGAAGTTCGAGTAGCTCAGACCGTGTCCGAACGCGAAGAGCGGGCTGCCTTCGAAGTAGCGGTAGGTGCGCCCGGCCATATCGTAGTCGTTGAAGTCGGGCAGGTCAGCGTCGCTGCGGTAGAATGTGACAGGCAGGCGTCCTGCCGGGTTGTAGTCGCCGAAGAGCACATCGGCGATGGCGGTGCCGCCGGCTTCTCCGGGATACCAGGCCTGGAGGATGGCGGAGCAGTTCGCGGTCTCAGGCTCCAGCGCAACGGCGGAGCCGGACATGTTGACGAGCACGACCTTCTTGCCGGCGGCCTTGAGAGCGGCAATCTCGGAGCGCTGCGCTGCCGGGAGTTCGATGGTGGTGCGGTCGCCCTTGTCGAAGCCATCCACATTGTTGTATTTCTTCTCCTCTCCCTCATTGTCGGGGTGGATGCCGCCGACATAGATCACGATTTGGGCTTCGGCGGTGTCTGTGGTCACGTTCGCCGCACCGATCTTGGCTATGATGCCCTCTATGGCGGTCACAGAAGATATTGGGGTGCCGTTGTAGTTGCCGTTGAGGACCACTGAGTCCGCGGCGTTAGGCCCGACGACAGCGTACTTTATGCCGCTCTTGCCGAGAGGCAGGATGCCGTCGTTCTGCAGGAGCACCATAGACTCGCGCGCCATCTTTAGCGCGAGCGCGCGGGACTCGGCGCAGGCGAGGCGGTCCTCGGAAATGCTGTTCCAACTCACCTGGCCGTCCGGGTCCATCTCCCCGAGCCTGAATCGTGCGGTCAGCAGGCGCCTGACGGACACATCTACCTCCGCTTCAGATATCTTGCCCTCATTCACGGCCTCAACCAGATGCTTGTAGGAGCTGCCGCACTCGACGTCGGTGCCGGTGCGGACAGCATTGGCTGTCGCCGATACCGGGTCGTCCGGGAAGGTCCTGTGTCCGCCTTCCCTGTAGAAGTCTTTTATGGCTCCGCAATCGCTGACCACCATTCCTCTGTATCCCCACTTGCCGCGGAGGAGTTCTGTGAGCAGCTGGTCGTTGCCGCAGCAAGGCTTGCCGTCCAGTCGCTGGTAGGCGCACATAACTTCCTGCACGTCAGTGGTCTTGACAAGTCGCTCGAAAGCGTAGAGATAGGTCTCGATGAAGTCCTTATAGGACACTGAGACGTCGAAGCTGTGTCTAGTCCCCTCCGGGCCGCTGTGCACTGCATAGTGCTTGAGGCAGGCGTGGAGCTTGTCGTAGCGTCCGTCGCTCTCGCCCTGAAGCCCCGTTACGGCGGCATAGCCCATACGGGCGGTCAGATAAGGGTCTTCACCATAAGTCTCCTGTCCGCGCCCCCAGCGCGGGTCGCGGAAGATGTTGATGTTGGGAGTCCATACCGTCAGGCCGTGGTAGCGGGTCACATTGCCCTCCCTGCGGGCCTGCTTGAACTTGATCCTCTGCTCGTCTCCGGCCACTGTGAACACTTCCTTCAGCAGCCCGTCGTCCCAGGAAGAAGCCATACCGATGGCCTGCGGGAACACAGTGGCGATGCCTGCGCGGGCACAGCCGTGCAGGGCTTCGCTCCACCAGTCGTATTCCCGAATCCCAAATTCCGGGATTGCGGGGCTCGAGTTCATCATAAGCGATACCTTCTGCTCTAGGCTGAGCCTTGCGAGGAGGTCCTCCGCACGCGTTTCGGCCGGGAGGGAGGCATCCTTGTATTTCTCTCCGTTAAGTATGTCCTGGTCGCGGAGGAACTCTTCGGGGGAGAGGACGCGAGGAGTGATCCGCAGCCGGTAGATTGCTCCCCTGAACCAGCAGACGAGGTTCTGCCTGACGCCGAGGGAAGTCTTGCCTTCGGCGATCGCAGGCTCATACTTCAGACTGCTGCTGCTCTGCAGGACGCCGTCCACGTAGGACCTGAGTCCGTCCCTCCCTGCCACAAGGGTGAGATTGTACCACCTGCCGCAGGGGTGGGTAAGCGAGGTGTCGATCAGCGCGCAGGATCTGTCCTTGCTGCCGAGGTGCACGAAAGCGTCGAAGTACCAGGTGCTGTCGGGCTTCACTCTGCTCTCGAACATCACCCTCTCGCCGCTGTAGGCACCCATATGCATAAAGCGCTGCTCGAACGCGCCGCCGGGGTACTGGTTGAATATCATCTCGATGGTGAATTCCTCCATCCCCTTGAGTGGCACGCTGTCCAGGAACAGCCCGTCATCGACCCCGTCGAATTCGACAGCGTCTCCGAGAGCCGTTTCTATGACCGATGGATCTCCGAGTATCTGTAAAACCTGAGGGTGGTTGGCTGCTGTCCAGTCAATCACCCCCGGGATAAAAAGCAGAATGCTTAGCAGAAGCTGGTGCATCTGTAAGCTATTTGAGTACGTTCACGGTCTCGAACCAGGCGGCTGAATTCTTCACGTCGCCCTTGGACCAGCAGGAGCCGAAGTAGTAGGTGAGGGTCTCGCCGGACTTGACGCTCTTGACGCAGACGCCGTGCGAGCCGTCTTCGGTGACGCTGACGCTCTCGGCACCGGGCATATAGACGCCCACTCCGAGCATACCGTCCTCAGGCTCCACGCTCTGGTCGGAAGCGTGCTCCCAGATCGCATAGCGGTCTGAGCCGATGAGTTCATCCTCGATGGTGTCCTGACCCGGATGGCGGAAGACTCCGGCAGCGACAGGCAGGGTCTCCGCACCGCTGAAGGTATAGGTGTCTTCAGCCTTGCAGAAGTAGCTGTCTGCGCTTACGGTGATCTTCTTGTCGAGCTTGACGCTGACCTCGCCTGCCTGCCACTCAGGATAGTGCAGTACGAATACCACCTTGTCGGCGCTTTCCTCGAGAGTCTCCCAGGAACGCCAGTTGGTGGCAGGATACCAGAGCTCTCCGTTGATGTAAGGCACTGATGCACCGCCTCCGAGACTTACGGAGACCTTGTAGCAGTCCTTGCCGTCGTGGTTGTGGTGGTAGTAGCTGCCGTCCTTCTGGGCCTCGGCGTACCACTCGTCGGCGACGAGCTTGCCCGGCATCTTCACCCAGATGTCGATACCCGGGGAAGTAGGGTTGCCCTCAAGAGCCTTGCCGTAGATGCGGCCGGCGATGAGGTTGTTCTCGAAGACGTAGTCGTCCGCCCTCTCGGGCACGTAACGCGCCATCACCTTCTGCTCCTGCGCTGAGTTGCAGGAGCAGAGAGCGGCGATGAGCGCCACAGCTGTGATGATCTTCTTCATAACTACTTGAGATCGCTGGTCTTGCAGCCGTCCATATCGTTGTAGTCATCGTTCTCGCCGCACATACCCCAGATGAAGGTGTAGTTGCGGGTGGCGCAGGCGGAGTGGATGCTCCACTGCGGAGAGATGACAGACTGCTCGTTGTGCATCCAGATGTGGCGGGTCTCCTGAGGCTCACCCATAAAGTGGCACACAGCTGCGTCTTCAGGGAGTTCGAAGTAGAAGTAGACCTCCATACGGCGGTCGTGGGTGTGGGCCGGCATAGTGTTCCAGGTGCTGCCCGGAGCGAGCTCGGTCATACCCATCTGGAGCTGGCAGCAAGGCACTACCTCCTTGACGAGAAGGCGGTTGATGGTGCGCTCGTTGGACTCCTCGAGAGAGCCGAGATGCATCACCACCGCATCCTTCTTGGTGACCTTCTTGACAGCGGTGTCGCGGTGTGCGGTGGCTGAGCAGAAGTAGAAGTGGGCCGGCTTGTCGGCGGAGTCGCTCTTGAAGACGACGTCCCTGTTGCCGCGGCCTACGTAGAGGGCCTCCTTGTAGTCGAGGTGGTACTCTTCATCGCCCACAACGACGGTGCCTGAACCGCCCACGTTGATGATGCCGAGCTCACGGCGCTGTGTGAAGTAGTCTGCGCGGAGGATGTCAGGAGCGGACAGTTTGAGGTCTTCCTTTACAGGTACTGCACCGCCGGAGATGATACGGTCGAACATGGAGTAGACCATATTGATCTCGTCGGCCACCATCACATTCTCCACAAGGTACTCCTTGCGGATGCGCTCGGTGTCGTAGTGCTTCGCGTCAACGTTGCTCGAAGCCTGGCGTACTTGACAGTTGAGTTTCATAAAGCCTCCTGTTATTTAGGCTGCTTTCCGATGTATGCGAGGATACCGCCGTCTACATAGAGGACGTGGCCGTTGACTGCGTCAGATGCGTGTGATGCGAGGAACACTGCAGGTGCGCCGAGCTCTGAAGGGTCGAGCCAGCGTCCGGCAGGGGTGCGGCCGACGATGAACTGGTCGAACGGATGACGGCTGCCGTCTGCCTGGCGCTCGCGGAGAGGGGCGGTCTGAGGAGTAGCGATATAGCCCGGTCCGATGGCGTTGCAGTTGATGCCGTACTCGGCGTACTCAGCGCAGATGTTGCGGGTGAGCATCTTGAGGCCGCCCTTCGCTGCTGCGTATGCTGATACGGTCTCACGTCCGAGCTCGGACATCATTGAGCACATATTGATGATCTTGCCCTCGTGCCTCTCCATCATCTCAGGGAGTACGGCTGCGGATACGATGTACGGTCCTACGAGGTCGATGTCGATAACCTGCTGGAACTGGGCGCGGGTCATCTCATGCATAGGGATGCGCTTGATGATGCCGGCGTTGTTGACGAGGATGTCGATGTTGCCCACTTCCTCGTGGATCTTGGCTACGAGAGCCTTCACCTCGTCTTCCTTGGTGACATCGCAGATGTATCCCTTGACATTGGTGATACCGGCTTCCTTATAGTTGTTGAGACCTCTCTGGAGAAGCTCCTCGTTGATGTCGTTGAAGATGATGGTCTTGATGCCGGCTGCCACGAATGCCTTGGCAATGTTGAAGCCGATGCCGTAGGAAGCGCCTGTGATCCAGGCGTTCTTCCCTTCAAGTGAAAATGGATTTGTTGTCATAATTTTGAAATTATTAAAGGTTTTGTGTTTATTTGAGTCTTTCCATTTCGAGCGATGCCCAGATGAACGGCCCGACTCCCTTGGAGTCGTTGGCTCTCACCGGCTCGCTCAGATAGTATGCATAGTCTCCCATTCGCTTGCCGGAGCCGCCGAGTCCGCCCACGGCGCAGCATTTCTCGAGACTGATGTGGCCCTGCTCATCGGTGGTGATGAATTCCCGGACCACATCCCCGTAGAGTTCCTTGGCGTATGGCAGGAGGTCCGCATCGAGATAGCCCATACGGATGCCCTTGAGGAAGGTGTAGGAGAACATCGCGGAGCAGGTGGCTTCGAGGTAGTTGCCTTCGCGGCCAGGCTGGTCGAGCACCTGATACCAGACTCCGCTCTCCGGGTCAGCCCACTTCGGAAGTTCGGCGCAGATGCTCCTGAGGATGTCGATGATCTGCTGCCTCTCGGCGCTCAGCTCCTCGGGGATGAAGTCGAGCACCTCGACCGCAGCCATACAGTACCAGCCGAGCGCGCGGCCCCAGCAGTGCTGCGACTGTCCGGTCTGTGGGTCGCACCAGAACATTGAGTGCGACTCGTCCCACGCGTGGCGGTAGAGCCCGGTGGCAGGGTCGTAGGTGTGCTTCGCGGCAACGGCGAATTCATTGGCGATCTCCCTGTATGCCTTGAGCTGCTCCTCTCCGCTGAGGTAACGGGCGGCATACTCGGCGTAGAACGGCTCGGCCATATAGACTCCGTCTAGCCAGATCTGGTGAGGGTAGATCTGCTTGTGCCAGAAGGCGCCCTCGGAGGTGCGCGGCTGCCCGTCTATCTGTGTCTTGATGAGCTCGATGGCCTTGCGGTATTTCTCGTCCCCGGTCTTGTCGTAGAAGTAGAAGAGGGATCTGCCCGGGCAGATGAGGTCCACGTTGTACTTCTCGACTGAGTAGGTGCTGATGCTTCCGTCTTCGCCCACGGCCTGGTCGTACCACTTCAATACATAGTCGTAGATGGCCTTGTCACCATAGGTCTCATAGACATCGAGGAAGGCCTTGAGCTCGAGTCCCGGGGTGTAGCTCCACTTGAAGCGGCCCTCGGCGTAGTCGAGGTATGTCGGCTCCGGGCAGCGGTACATCTGGGACTCCACCATCTTCTCGGACATCGGCTCCGTCCTGCTGCAGGAGAGCAGCGCCGCGAGCGAAAGTATTGATATTGCGACTTTCCCGTTCATTGCTCTATTCGTTTGTGAAGTTCTTGACTCTCAGCGTGGTGATGGCATCGCCGCTCTTAGGGAAGCACTTCACGTTCTTGAAGGTGATGTCCTGAGAGTTGCGCAGCACGATGCCCTCGTCGGCGCTGAGGGTGCAGTCGCTGACGTTGATGTTGCTGACCGGCATCTCCGGCAGGCCGTTGAAGAGCATTGCCCTGGCGGCTCCGTTGCAGCAGACGTCGCTGATGTAGATGTCGCGGAATTCCGGGGTGGTCTCGTCCACAGGCACCGCCGGCACCTGGATGCTCCCGTCCTTCTCGGCTGCGGCTTCTACCGCGGACTTGCCGCCGTAGAAGAGGTCGAAGAGGACGGCGTCAGCCACGATGTCCTTCATATAGATGTCATTGATGTAGATGTTCCTGACGACTCCGCCGCGCCCCCTGGTGCTCTTGAACCTCAGGCCCACGTCGGTGCCGAGGAAGCGGCAGTTGGATACTTTGATGTTCTCGACTCCGCCGCTCATCTCGCTGCCGACGGTGAAGCCGCCGTGCCCGTGGAATACGGTACAGTTGTCCACGATGAGGTTGCGGCAAGGCTTGGCACGGCGCCTGCCGTCAGCGTCTTTGCCGGACTTGATGCAGATGCCGTCATCGCCCGCGTCGAAGGTGGAATCGACTATGAGCACATTCTCGCAACTGTCCACGTCGATCGCGTCACCGTTCTGCGAATAGTATGGGTTGCGGATATTTACCTTATTGACTATGAGGTTCTTGCAGAGAAGTGGGTGGACGTTCCAGCAAGGTGAATTCTGGAAGGTGCAGCCTTCGAGAAGCACGTTCTCGCAGCCCCGGAGCGACACCATATTCGGGCGGAGGAAGCTCTTGTATTCGTCCCACTCCTCCTCGCTGCGGATGAAGGAAGGCACGTTCATATTGCTCATCCTGCTGGCTCTGAGGAAGGCTTCGTCAGGGTACCAGACCTTGCCGTCTTCGCTGACGACTCCGCCGGAGGCGACCTGCTTCTTCCACTCGCTGTCGGTGAGCTTGGACTTCTTGACCATCCTCCAGGCTTCTCCGCTGCCGTCGATCACTCCGCCTCCGGTGATGGAGATGTTGCGGGCGCCCTCGGCGTGGATAGGAGACTCGCACCTGCGGGTGTCAAGCCCCTCGAAGACGGTCTTGATGACAGGGTAGAGGTCGCGGTCAGGGTTGAATATGATCACGGCGTTGGGGGTGACGTGCAGGTCGCAGTTGCTCAGGATCTCGATCGGACCGGTGAGCCAGATGCCTGCAGGGACATTGAGATGTCCGCCGCCCTTGTCGGAGAGATGCTTCATTGCACCGGCGAAGGCTTCGGTGTTCATCGCCACACCGTCGCCGACCCCGCCGAAGTCGGTGAGGTCCACGCTGTAGTCGGGGATTGAAGGTCTGGTGACCCTGTCCATCTTGAAAGGCAGATTTTCGTAGAGATAGGCAAATTCGTCCTCTCCGCTCCCGGAGCAGGAGGCAGCGAGGGCCAGTGCCGCTGAAGCGGCCAGTGCAGTCAGAATACAGTGAGTGAGTTTCATTCGGATGTCAGGTTTTGTCGTTATTTGATTACAGCAAGTTCCTTGCCGACCTTGATGAATGCGGCCACCGCCTTATCGAGATGCTCCTTCTTGTGGGCAGCGGAGAGCTGAACCCTGATGCGGGCCTGCCCCTGAGGCACTACAGGGTAGTAGAATCCTGTCACGAAAATGCCTTCCTCAGCCATCTTGGCAGCGAACTCCTGGGAGAGCCTGGCATCGTAGAGCATCACGGCGCAGATCGCGGACTGGGTAGGCTTGATGTCGAAGCCCGCGGCGAGCATCTTCCCGCGGAAGTATTCCACATTCTCCTGCTGGCGGTCGTGCAGGGCGTTGCTCTCGCCGAGCATCTTGAACATCTCGATGCCGGCGGCGACTATCATCGGCGGCAGGGAGTTGGAGAAGAGGTACGGTCGGGAGCGCTGGCGGAGCATATCGATGATCTCCCTGCGGCCGGTGGTGAATCCGCCCACGGTGCCGCCGAATGCCTTGCCGAGGGTGCCGGTGAAGATGTCTATGCGGCCGTAGCAGTCGAACTGCTCGGCTACGCCACGGCCCGTCTTGCCCACCACTCCGGCGGAGTGGCTCTCGTCCACCATCACGAGCGCGTCATATTTCTCCGCGAGCTCGCAGATCCTGTCCATAGGGGCCACGTTGCCGTCCATCGAGAAGACTCCGTCCGTGCAGATGATGCGGTATCTCTGGGCCTGAGCCTCCTTGAGGCAGCGCTCGAGGTCGGCCATATCGGCGTTGGCATATCTGTAGCGCACCGCTTTGCAGAGACGCACTCCGTCGATGATGGAGGCGTGGTTGAGCGCGTCGGAGATGATGGCGTCCTCTGGGCCCAGCAGCGGCTCGAAGACTCCGCCGTTGGCATCGAAGCAGGAGGCGTAGAGGATGGTGTCCTCGGTGTGGAAGAAGTCGGAGATGGCCTTTTCCAGCTCTTTGTGCAGGTCCTGGGTGCCGCAGATGAAGCGGACGGAGGACATCCCGAAGCCGTGCGTGTGCATTGCTTCCTCCGCAGCCTTGATGAGACGCGGGGAGTCCGCAAGCCCGAGGTAGTTGTTGGCGCAGAAGTTCAGGGCCTTGGAACCGTCCTGAAGAGTGATCTCCGCAGACTGGGCGGAGACGATATTGCGCTCATCCTTGTACAGTCCGGCCTCTCTGATGGAGGCAAGCTCGTCCTGGAGGTGCTGCTGAAATTTCCCGTACATGATAATCCGTTGTCTAGTGTTAATCCCTACAAAATTACGATTTTTTTGTATATTCGCGGCAATAATTACTGCACATTCTATATGAAAAATATTCTTGTGATCGGCTCGACCGGCCAGATTGGCTCCGAACTCACGATGAAACTCAGGCGTCTGTACCCCGAAGGCAATGTTGTCGCAGGCTATATCAGGGGAGCCGAGCCCACGGGTGAACTTCTCGAGTGCGGCCCCTCAGCCGAAGCCGATGTGCTGGATGCGGCCGCGCTTGCGCAGATCGTAGACAAGTACCGGATAGATACGGTCTATAACCTCGCCGCCCTGCTCTCAGCCGTAGCCGAGAAGAAGCCCAAGCTCGCCTGGGACATACAGATAGGCGGACTCTTCAATATCCTCGAAATCGCACGCGAGAAGGGATGTGCAGTCTTCACCCCGAGCTCCATCGGCTCGTTCGGGCCCGAAACTCCGCGCGTGGGCACCCCGCAGGATACGGTGCAGCGCCCCCGCTCGATGTACGGCGTGACCAAGGTCACCACCGAGCTGCTCAGCGACTACTATCACCTCAAATACGGAGTCGATACCCGTTCCGTGCGCTTCCCGGGGCTCATCTCCCACGTGACCCTGCCGGGCGGAGGCACCACAGACTATGCGGTAAATATCTACTACTCAGCCGTTAAGGGCGAGGAATTCGTCTGCCCGATCAAGGCGGGGACCTTTATGGATATGATGTATATGCCGGACGCGCTCAAGGCCGCCGTCGATATAATGAACGCCGACCCTTCCCGCCTCGTGCACCGCAACTCTTTCAACATAGCGTCGATGAGCTTCGATCCGGAGATCCTCAGGGCCAAGATCGCCGAGCACATCCCGGGATTCAGGATGCGCTACGAGATCAACCCTGTCTGCCAGGCAATCGCGGATTCGTGGCCGGACAGTATGGACGACAGCTGCGCGCGGCAGGAGTGGGACTGGAAGCCGTCCTACGACCTTGAGGCTATGACCGCGGATATGATCTCCGAACTCCGCAAGAAGCTTCTGTAGACTTGATTTTCAGAATCATAAGACGACGCTCCCCCCGCCGCACCCTAGCTGAGACGGCGGAGGTGGCGCAGTTACGCGCCGCAGCGAAGTCCTATCTGCCAGGGAGGCTGCGCGAGCTGGCAGAGCAGTACGGATTTGAGTTCAACCAGGTCCGCATCAAGCACAATGTCTCCAACTGGGGGAGCTGCTCGTCGAAGAAGAATATCAACCTCAATCTCAACCTGATGCGGCTTCCCTCCGAGTTGCGGGACTATGTGATGCTACACGAGCTCTGCCACCTGCGGCAGATGAACCACGGTCCGGAGTTCAAGGCTCTGCTCGCGAGCGTCTGCCCTGACTGGCAGCAGCTCCGCGCCGAGCTGAAAGAGTATCGGCTGATATAGTCGAGAGCGCCAGTCACCGGCATCCCGGCTATTCTGCCGGAGCCCGATCTTGTTACGGCATCGGGGTGATGCCTTCCCAGCGCACATCCCAGGTCCCGTCCTTAGGGAATCCCGGGTTCCGCTCATCGCAGCCGTCCCAGCCGGCGCACATCAGGCCGACAGCGAGCAGCAGGCCTCCGTTGCCCGGGAGATACATCCTCAGGCGCTCGGAGCGGTAGTTGTTGCCGCTCGGGAGGAGCAGGTCGCTGCGTCCGTCCATCGTGGCGGCGCGCACTGCTATGTCGGTGCGGTGCAGTCGGGTGGCGTTCATCATCAGCGAAGGGTAGTTCCAGCTCCAGCTGCCCCCCTTCCATCCCCAGTTCTCCGCGGCGCGCTCCACCGTCTTCTGCATATTCTCTTCGTTGAAGAGACGGCAGGCAGGGAGCATACCGTAGGCGAGCAGGTTCTCGGACGAGGTGGCGCGGATGTAGAACGGATCCTTCCCGCCATTGTCGGCAGCCTTCGCCTTGCCATCGGATTTAGGACGTATGCCGTTGAAATATCCGCCTGCTGGGGCGGCCGGCCCCTCATCTTCGCCGGCAATCATATTGACGAAGTCCGGGATGCCGGGACCCTTCTCCGCCGGCAGGTAGATGCCGTCCGGGCTGGTGGAGAGCGGTGCGAGATTGGCAAGTATGTCATCCCACTCCGCAATACGATTCTCTCCGAGGCGCTCCCTCCACTCCTGGGCTGTCTTGAGCCCGAAGTGCCAGTAGGACATCTCGAATGCAGGGTTGATTGTGCTGCGCTCGTGATATGATTCGTTGGCAGCGCAGGCTCCCTGGATGATGTAGCGGTCAGCGGCTGAGTCGTAGCTTACGAAGGAAGCCATGAACTCTGCGGTCTGCTGGACCATATCGGCATATTTCTCGAGCACCTTGCGGTCCTTGGTGGCGCGGTAGATCAGCTCCGCCATATAGATGGGGTGCGGCTGCTGCCAGATGATGAACGAACCCACATCGGACGGAGCCTCAAGCCCCGAAGGATCTGTCATCTTCATCCATCTCACGCCTGCAAATCCCTGCCGCTCAGCTATTTCGCGGGCCTGTGGCATCACGCTGAGGTACCAGCTCAACTGCTTGTCGAGCAGCTCCGGCTTGCCCCAGGTGGCGTAGTGGAAACTGTGCCACATCACCATTTCGAGGTGGAACTTGCCGAACCAGCTGTTGTAGGTCATTCCGGTCTCCGCCGGAGGGAAATTCTGCGCCTCCTGGACTCTGATGAGGTACTGTGACTGGACGACCCTCTTCTCGAGTAGAGCTGCGCGCTCATCCGTGCAGTGCGAGAAATCCACCACGCCGCTCGTCTTCCAGTAGCTGTTCCAGAGCTTGCGGGCGGCCTCGCGGGCCTCGGCGAAGCTTAGCGAAGGAACCCCGGGAGCATCCTCCGTAAACTCGGCACTGAAGCTGAACTTTTCTTCTGAAGGGCTGAGAGTGAATGAGTTGGCTCCGTTCCTGCTGAGCTCTGCCCGGCCTTCCCAGCCGAGGCTGACATAGTATACGCTCTCGTCCACCGTGCGCTTGATGACGGCGTGAGACGCATCCTGAGAGATGATCTCGCTGATGTGCTTCTCATCGGAGTCCCAGTCCGACGCATCGTCGGAGTGGACGCCGGTAGGGTATGGGAATCGTATCACGAGCGGAAGAGGTTCGGAGGAGCTGATGCTCGCGGCGAACACATCGTCGCTCTCGTCGGCGCTGACGGTGCGCACTGAGACAGGGGTGCCCTTCCACTTGAAGTCGGAGCGGAGTTCTCCGTTCCACATATCGAGGGTCTGGGACACTTCACTGATCTCCTCCGGACTCATCCCGGCGAAACCTATGTTGCCGAGGTGCATCCTGTGCGGGTTGGAGCGGACCCATTCAGCGGCCGCCTTGCCGCGCTCGGAAAGGTCGCCGGACTGTACCGCATAGACTCCGTGCGGGTGACCGGGGAGCGGGTGATCCTCGAGGGATTCAGCCTGAGTGTAGCCTTCGGCGTCGGGGAATGAGTGCCAGCCCCACTCGCTGTAGGTGCCGAGCGAGAGACCGTCCTTGTAGTATTCAGGGAAGGTCTGCAGCCCGGTGGCATCGAGGGTGATGGTGAACTCCCCGTTGCCGAGATTCAGCGAGTGCAGGGGATTGACCTCCGTCACCTGCGGGTTGTTGCGGGTGACAAGCGCCTGCCGGTCGATCTTCTCTGCGCAGGCGCAGAGAAGCGACGCGGCAGCCGCAATGTACAGCAATTGCTTCATAATCTGCTAATATCCAGGTGTCTGCTGGCCCTGAAGACCGATGTTGACATCGATATTGGTGCTGGCGAGAGGAAGGATCTCGGAGTGGCACTTCTCAAGCCCGCCGAAGAGGTTCATATAGCGGACGTTCTTCTCGTAGCCCTCGCTGCCCTTGTAGACCCTTAGTCCGTCGGAAGCGACTTCATATACGCCGTAGGACATGATCTCGTTGCCGTCGGCGTGGGTGCAAGGTGAGACTGAATCCTGCATATCCACAACCACATAGCCCTCGGCATTGTAGGCCTCGATCTCGGCCTTGGTGAGCTGAGGGGTCGTGAGTGCGGTGTAAGGGATGTTGTTGCCGGGCATCTGCCAGCTTCCGTCGACCGGCTTGAAGATACGGTAGCGGTCTACGGAAGCATACCTGCCCTCGCGGCCGGCAAGCTTCATCAGCTCAGCCTTGTTGTCGGTGAGAGTCTCATAGAGAATGCCCCAACGACAGAGCTCGGTGCGGCGCCAGGATTCTCCGGCAAACTCGAACTTGTTTTCGTCGATGATGGCCTGAAGGAACTCGTCGTGGCCGGTAGGGATGGTGCCGATCTTGCTCTCGTCACCGCCGAATGCCCTGAGCCTGACTTCCTTGAGAGCGTCTACCGCCTCGGTGGTCGGGCCTCCGTTGTACTCGTTGGCAGCCTCCGCATACATAAGAAGTATGTTGCTGTAGCGCATCCATATCCAGTTGACGTCACGGGCGCTGTTGCCGGTGCCGATGGTGGTCTTCCAGAGAGGGCGGAACTTGCCGAGGTAGAAGCAGCCGTACGGCATCTCGTAGAGCTGGCTGTTGGCATCGACCGCATACTGGCAGATCGTCACGTCGCGGCGGGTGTCGTCGGCATCGTAGTCGAAGTAGAGGATAGGGTTGATCCTCATCTGAGGGAAGGCCTTGCCGTACATCGAGTTGATGTGGCAGGAGACGCCGTTGGTGTAGCCGTGGTTGCTCTTGACATTGGTGCCGTACTTGCCCTGCTCGAGCATAGTCTCGCTGCTGTATTCGCCGTTGACAAGCTTGCGGAAGACCTGGTCGAAGTCGGCTTCGAGCGAGTATGACTTCCTGTCAATCACCGCCTTGCAGGCGTCCATCGCGATCTTGTTGAGCTCTTTGACGCGGGCTGGGTCGTCTCTCTTGGCGATCTTAAGCGAACTGGTGGAATATGTGTCCAGATCCCAGCGGAGGGAGTATCCTGCCGCATAGAGGGCTACCCTGGCGAGCAGGCCGTAGGCTGACTCCTTGCAGTAGCGCTCCGGAGTGAAGTTGCTGATCTCGCTCTTCCATGGGATGAGTTCTATCGCGGTCTGGAGATCCTCGATGATGCCGTCGTAGATGACATCACGGCTCTCTCTGGAGGAGTAGAAACTGCTGAGCTGTGCCACAGGGGTAGTGGTGTAAGGCACATCGCCCCAGTAGCGGAGCAGGTTGAGGTAGGCCGCCGCGCGGATAGCGTAGCTCTCGCCGAGCAGGCGCCTGGTGTTGTCGTTCTGCTCTGCCATCCCATTGATGCCGTCGATGCATACGTTGGCGTACTCGATGCCCTTGTAGAAGGTGGAGAAGCAGCTGCCCGTGCGGGAAGCGGAGAGCTTGTAGTTGCCGAGCTGGTATTTGGAGTTGGTGACGCCTTCGGTGGAGTACAGTTCGTCAGTACCCATTCCGAGCTGGTACCAGATCTCGTCGCTCCAGCCTCCCTGGTATGCGCCGAGCACCGCCATTTCGGCTCTGGCCTCCGTCTGGAAGACGGTGTCGCTGTCGAACTTGGTCGCCGACGGGATCTCAAGATAGTTGTCGCAGGACGCTGCGAGGAGCGCGGCTGCCGAGAGTGCAATTAAATATATGTGTTTCATTTCCGTCTGATTTAGAAGTTCATGTTGACTCCGATCACGCAGCCCTTGGTCCTAGGGAATGAAGAGCTGTCGACACCCTGGTTGATTGCGCTGCCGCTTGTGGAGACCTCAGGGTCATATCCGCTGTACTTGGTGAAGGTGTGGATATTGTTGAGGGTCACGTAGAAGCGGAGGTTCTCGATCTTTGCCTTGCGGGTCAGGGCCTTAGGGAGAGTGTAGCCGAGAGTGATGGTGTTGAGCCTCAGGTATGAGCCGTCTTCGGAGAAGAGGGACATAGGGCAGGAGACTGAGTAGTTGTTGTAGGAACTGAGACTCCAGAGCATCGACTTGTCGTGCTGGTCAGGATTGAGCTCGGCAAGTCTCGCGAGGTCGGTGGTCTCCTTGCCGGTGGCAGGATCGATCAGGGTGAACCTGCCCGCCATCTCGGAGAATGAGTTCATGTTGCCGAGGTACGGCCCGTAGTAGCGCACCTTGTTGAGGTTCCAGACCTTGTTGCCGTAGCTGAAGCTCATAAAGATGGAGAGGTCGAATCCCTTGAATGTGAAGGTGTTGGAGAGACCGCCGGCGAAGAGAGGATTGGCATTGCCGATCACAGTCCTGTCGTTCTCGGTGGAGAGGGTGTAGGTCGGGTTGCCGTCGGCGTCGGTGGCGTCGGTCTGAGGCACGAACTTCATGTCGCCCGGCTTCACGTCGCTGCGCTTGCGGTTGGAGTCGTATGGCACTCCGTCCTTGAGGCTGTAGCTGCCGTCGGCGTTCTGATTGAAGTCGTCGGTGGTATAGACACCGTCATAGACATAGCCGAAGAACTGTCCGATAGGCTGGCCCACCTTGACGAGGAAGTTGGCGCTCCAGTTCTCGTAGGAGTCGCTCAGGCTGGAGTACATATAGTCCTTGCCGCCCTGTCCGTAGAGGGAGAGCACCTTGGAGCGGTTGAAGGAGATGTTGAAGTCGGTCGTCCAGCGGAAGTCGCCCTTCTCGATGTTGACTGAGTTGAGCACGAGTTCCAAGCCGCGGTTGCGGATGGCGCCGAGGTTCTGGTACTGCTTGGAGTAGCCGGTGGTGTTGGGGATGTCGTTGAGGATGATGAGGTCGTTGGACTGGTTGTTGTACCAGTCGATGCTGAGGTTGACCCTGTCCCTGGCGAAGCCCAGGTCGGCTCCGACATTGAACGAGCTGGTGGTCTCCCACTTGAGGTCAGGGTTGCCGAGGGTGCCTGAAGGCACGAGAGTGGAGACGTCGGTGTTGTTGACGGCATAGTGTCCGGCGCCGTAGGCGGTCGTGTAGATATAGTCATCCACGTTGCAGTTGCCGGAAGTACCGTAGCCCACGCGGAGCTTGAGCCTGTTGACCACGTTGCTCAGTGCGCTGCCCTGGTAGAAGTCCTCCTGGGAGATCCTCCAGGCTGCGGAGGCTGAAGGGAAGAAGCCCCACTTGTGCCCCTTGGCGAACTTGGAAGTACCGTCGGCACGGGCTGAGACGGAGAGCAGGTAGCGGTCGTCGTAACTGTACATCACGCGGCCGAAGAATGAGACTATGGCGTTCTCGCTGAGTCCTGAGTCGCGGGAGTAGGACTGGCCCATACCGATGTTGTTGAGCCCGAAGTTGTTCTCAGGGAAGCCGTAGTAGACGTTGTTGTCGTACTGGGAGTGGTTGAAGATGGTCTCCTGGCCGAGGAGGGCGCTGAAGTTGTGCCTGTCCAGGGTCTGGCTCCAGTTGAGGGTGTTGGTGATCTGGTAGCTGTATTTCTCGCTGTTGTTGCGTGAGCCGTACGGATGCACATTGCCCTGGGTGTCAGTCTTGTAGCTCTGGGCGGCGCGGGTGGTACCGTTGTCCCAGTAGTCGCTGCGGATGGAGTACCAGGTATAGCTGCCGGCGGTGCGCCAGGTCAGGTTCTTGAGGATGTCGAACTCGATGCCTGCGTTGATGACCGCCTGACGGGTGTATTTGTCGTTGTCGATGGCGTTGTTCTCGAGGATAGGGTTGTCGAGGTCGTACTGGCCCTCGATCTTCTTGAACTCGTCGGCGAGGTCGTTGTTGATGAGTTCATCGTCGGTGAAGCGTACGCCGCCGGTAGGAGGCTGGAGAAGGGTCTTCCTGAGGGCTGAGCTCATCTTGCCGCCGCCCTCGACCTTGGTGTCGCTGAACGAGGCGCTGAAGTCGAGACGGACGCCCTTCCAGAGCTCGTGGTTGATCTTGGTGCGGACGGAGTTGCGGGTGTAGCCGTGCTTGTCCATAATGCCGTCCTGGTCGTTGTAGTTGTAGCTGAGCATAAACTTCGTCAC
Source organism: bacterium (assembly GCA_963613775.1). Lineage (GTDB taxonomy): Bacteria > Bacteroidota > Bacteroidia > Bacteroidales > UBA932 > Cryptobacteroides. The sequence goes on from CAVEAQ010000002.1 coordinate 47,135, forward strand.
GTCATTGCCGCCGGTGATGTTGACATTGTGTGACTGGGTGAATGCGGTCTTGCCGAAGACGAGCTCCTGCCAGTCGATCGCGCTCTTGTCGGCGTACTGGCTGTGGATGCGTGAATACGCTCCCGTATAGAAGTCGGAGTCGGAGAGCGAGCCGCCGAACATATTCGCCCACTCGGCGATCTTGCCGCTGGTGTTGAGCATCGCGAACTCGTACTGGTACTTGGCGTAGTCTTCTGCACCGAGCATCGAGAGCTTCTTGCTGATGCGCTCGAACTGTCCGTAGGCGTTGTAGCTGACGGTGGTCTTGCCTGCCTTGCCGGACTTGGTGGTGATGAGAATGACGCCGTTGGAGCCCTGGGCGCCGTAGATGGCGGTCGCAGATGCGTCCTTGAGTACGTCGATGCTCTCTATGTCATTGATATCCACCATCCTGAGTCCGTCTTCCATCGCGAATCCGTCCACTATGTAGAGCGGAGATGTGGACTGGGTGATGGAGTTGCCTCCGCGCACGGTGATGTTGATCTCCGCGCCAGGGGCACCGTTCTGGGTGACGATGTTAAGTCCGGCAGCCTTGCCGGAGAGCGCCTGCGCGGCGGTCGTGACAGGGATCTGCGAGAGGTCGTTGCCGCTGACGGAAACCGACGATCCGGTGAGGTCCTTCCTCTTGACCTTGGCGTATCCGATGGATACCGCCTCCTCGAGGTAGAGGGAGGACTCCCTGAGGACTACATTGATGGTGCTTCTGCTGCCGACGGTCTCGATGACGTCGTCGTAGCCGAGGAGCGAGTAGGTGAGAGTCTTGACGGAGGCGGGGATGTCTATGGAGTACATACCGTTTTCGTCTGTGGTCTGGCCCTGAGGCGTATTGCCTACCATTGCCATGACTACCGCCCCCATCACGGGGTTGCCGTCACTGTCTGTCACTGTGCCTGATACGGTACGGTTCTGCGCCGACGCGCAGATCGTGCCCGCCATAAGCATAGCGGCAGTAAGCAGCAGCGAACTGCAGAAATTGATCGCTTTCATTGCTTGGTTGATTTGGTTGTGGTTGTTAAAATAAATTTTGTGCGGGGCCAAAGATACGAATTATTTATTACTTTTGTCATCGGAAGTTTTTGCAATATGAAAATCGGAATCTGCAGCGATCATACCGGAGTGGACTACAAGTCCCGACTGATGGCGTACCTGCTCGGCAAGGGCTATGAGGTAGTGAACTTCGGTACCGACAGCACGGAGAGTTGCGACTATCCCGATTTTGCGCATCCTCTCGGCAATGCAATAGAGAGCGGAGAAGTGGACGCCGGCATCGCGATCTGCGGCACCGGCAACGGTATGGCGATCACTCTCAATCACCACCGCGGTGTGCGGGCCGGTCTGGCCTGGAACGTCGGGGTGGCCACTCTCGTCAAGTCCCACAACAAGGCCAACGTGCTCGTGCTTCCCGCACGCTTCGTCTCCTACCGTATGTCGGTGATGATGGTGCGTGCCTGGCTTACCACCGATTTCGCCGGCGGCCGTCACCAGAGAAGAATAGACAAGATTGTTTGCGAGTGATATTTCCGAATACCCCGGTGGGATAGTCCTGCCGATAGACAAGCCCTATCGCTGGACTTCAGCGGATGTGGTGCGCAAACTCAAGTTCGCCGCCATCAGACATTTCGGCAAGAAGAACCTCAAGGTGGGCCACGCCGGCACCCTGGACCCGCTGGCGACGGGCCTGCTGCTCGTCTGCATAGGCGAGGCTACCAAGCAGGCCGAATCCCTGCAGGCTTCAGCCAAGGAATACATAGCGGGGGTTACCTTCGGCGCATTGACCGCCTCGTATGACCTTGAGAAAGATATAGACCGGCTCTGCCCGCTGGGCGGCGTGAGCGAAGAGAGCCTCCGCGTCCTGCTGCCGTCATTTGTCGGGGAGCAGATGCAGGTGGCACCGCTCTTCAGTGCCAAGTCGGTGGACGGGGTGAGGGCCTACGAGACTGCCCGCAAGCTCTACCGGCAGGGTCGGCTTGAAGAGGGTTCAGATCTCATAAGTGCCAACAAGATAGAGATTTACGAACTGGAACTCTTGTCTTTCGGAGTCGAGCCTTTCGCTCCTCCTGCAGAGGCGGAGGGGCGTAACTGCCGCATCAATGTCGCGGACATCAGCGCGTACTCTCTTCCGACGGCTATGATCCGCGTGAGCTGCAGCAAGGGGACATATATCCGCGCACTCGCGCGCGACCTCGGCGAGGCCCTCGGCAGCGGAGCGTTCCTTAGCAGCCTGCGCCGCAGCCGCAACGGCGGCTTCACCCTCGACGACGCCCTTTCCCTCGACGACGCCCT
>CAVEAQ010000003.1:0-45133 GCA_963613775.1 bacterium
TTCTCGGACTTGTAGGCGGTGCCGTTGAGGTTGAGGGTCAGTCCTTTGTTGAGGTAGGAGTAGTTCTTGACCATCGTCTCCACATAGTCCTCGCTGAAGGCGTATTCGCCGAACATCACCGGGTCGGGGGTGAAGCGGATCAGCGTGCCGTCCTTCTCCCTGGTGCTCTCGCTGCCGCTCTCCTGGAGCTTGCCGCGGGAGAAACTGGCGTGGAAGCACTCGCCTCCGCGGTGCGAGCAGACGTAGAAGTCGGAGGAGAGGGCGTTGACGGCCTTGGTGCCCACGCCGTTGAGTCCCACGGACTTCTTGAAGACCTTGTCGTCAAACTTGCCGCCGGTGTTGAGTATGCTCACCGCGTCCACCACCTTGCCGAGAGGGATGCCGCGCCCGAAGTCCCGCACGGATACCGTGCCGTCCTCGATGCTGATGCGTATCTCCCTGCCGAATCCGGCAGAGTATTCGTCCACTGAGTTGTCGATTATCTCCTTGAGCAGCACATAGATGCCATCTCCCGGATCCTTGCCGTCACCGAGACGGCCGATGTACATCCCCGGGCGCAGGCGGATATGCTCCACGCCCTCGATGGTGCGTATGCTGTCGTCTGTGTAGTTATTTTGTTCCATTCTTCTTCACCACTCCCTTCATATGCAGAATGATTGGCTTCTTCTGCGCGGATGTATATACTGTAAGTTTCTTGTCGAAATAGGTCGGCCCCTCGTCGTTGGAGTAGGTGGCGCTGATCTCGCCCTTTCCGCCCGGCTGTATGGCCTCCCGGGTCCAGCTCACCTTGGTGCAGCCGCAGGAAGACACGACGGCGAAGATGCTGAGCGGCTCCCCGGAGTCGTTGGTCACGGTGAAGGTGCAGCTCAGAGGTCCGTCGCTCTCGCTGACCTGCCCGAAGTCGTGCACTGTCCTGTCGAAACCCGGCGGCCCTGCGAGCGCGAGGGAGAGCAGTAATACGATCAAATGTTTCATACCTTGCAAAGTTAGTCATTTTTTCGTCATTCCTCTGCAACAAATCTTGCTCCGAAAACTTGCAGATTCAGATTTTCCTGCTAATTTTGTCCCTTGATTGAAAAACACACACTAAAGATTATGGCTTACAAAATTGACCCGAACACCTGCGTTGCCTGCGGCACATGCCAGGGTGAGTGCCCTTCAGGGGCTATCAAGGAAGGAGATGTATATTCTATCGACCCGGATGTCTGCATCAGCTGCGGCACCTGCGCCGATGCCTGCCCGATGGGAGCTATCTCTGAGGCTGAATAATATCCGATCCTGATGAGAAAGCAGGTTATAATGGGGGCTCTAGCGGCCCTCTTTGCGTTTACCCAGGCGCAGGCCTATGAACTGGTGAAGCCGGACTACAGCGTCAAACTCTACCCCAAGGGACAGAATGTGGATCAGGGCATCGTCGAGAACGGCCGCACCGTCACCCTCGGCCCGCTCGAGTCCAACGGACTCACCGGCGACAATGTCGTCAACGAAAGAGGCAATGTCAGCAATGTGGGCGACAACGCCTATATGGATATCTACATTCCTAAGAACTGCAACGGACAGATGATAGTAGTCTGCCCCGGCGGCGGCTACCAGAACTGCTCCGGCGCCAACGAAGGCACCCGCGTGGCCGACTGGTGCACAAGGCGTGGCATCGCAGTCTGCGTGGTTATCTACCGTATGCCTAACGGACACTGCAAGCTGCCTCTCCGCGATGTGCAGAACGCGTTCCGCTACTGCCGTGCGCACGCCTCCGAGTGGGGAGTGAAGAATATCGGCGTGATGGGATTCTCCGCCGGCGGACACCTCGCCGCATCCGCATCTACTCTCTTCACGGACGGGCAGACCCGCCCGGACTTCTCCGTGCTCATCTACCCTGTGATTACCTTCGAGGAGTTCGTGACCCACGCCGGCACCAGGATGAACCTTGTCGGCCCGAAGGCCGGGAAGGCCGAGATTGAATACTATTCTCTTGATAATCAGGTGAGTGTAAATACTCCGCCGACCATCCTGCTGCTCAGCGGCGATGACCGTGCAGTGCCTCCTGAGAACAGCCTCCGCTACTACCGCGCGATGCAGAGGCACGGTGTAGAGGGCGAGCTGCATATCTTCACCAGCGGCGGCCACGGCTGGGGATTCACCACAGTCGAGAACTCCGGCCGCGACAACCTCGGAGCGCAGAGGGAGAACTTCTTCCAGATACTGTCACGCTGGCTCGACGCACATAACAGGTAGGCTTTTTATGGTCGACCGCTTCAGACTGAAAGTCCTTGCTGCCCTCGCCGCGAGCGGAAGTTTCTCCGCCGCCGCGAGGGAGCTTGGCATTTCGCAGCCTGCCGTGAGTCAGAATATAGCCGAACTCGAGAAATATGCCGGCGCGAAACTCTTCCTGCGCAGCCGCCGTGGCGTCAGTCTGACATCCAAAGGCCGTGAACTGTTGCGCAGGGCACAGACCGTGCTGGCCGCCTACGATGAGATGGATGCCGCCTGCAAGGCTCCCAGTACCATACTCCTGCAGGCTGTCCTGCTTGCCGGGAAGACTTGCAATGTGCTGATTGACAGGGGCCTGATTGCGGATACTGACGTGCAGGGCGTGGCCCGGGCCGACAAGCTGATCGAAGCCCGCGGGCTGGAGATGCTGCCCTCTTATTTCGATGCGTTCTGTCCCGGTGCGGAAAGCCTGCCGCTCTGCCTTGGCGGAGGCTGCTCTTTTGTCTTGTCCGATTCTGCAGATCCAGACTCCGATATCGTCCGGATTGAGGATTCTCTCATCAGGGCCGCACTCGCCGTCTCCGCAGACAAAAGGGAGCTCCTGCACACTTTGGAAAGCCCTGATCCTGAGATGCTTCAGCTCGTTGTCGATATCCCCGACGGAAACTCTCCTGACGCGCTTCGGAAGATTTTCACTCTTGCGCGCAAGAAGGGGCTAAGGCTCAGAATGCGTGCAGCTGAGGGTACTGTCAGACTGCTTGAATCTCTGCATCTTCTGGGATCTGACCTGCTGCTCTGCGGCTGCTCGGCTCTGGAGGCGGACGAGTGGAAGCTGGCCGGTCGCAGGGGGGTGAGCGCAATACATTGTCCCACCTCGGATTATCGCAGCAGCGGCAGACGCTTCCCTTATGAGGCGGCGCTATCTTCAGGCTGCCGGCTGCTGCTCGGTACGGGAGATTCACGCCTCAGCATCGCCGAGGAGATCAAGACCGCGCTGCTGCTCTCTTCAGTCGGCGGCGAGGCGCTTGATCCTGCCACCGTGTCCCGCTGGGCTACCGTCAACGCCGCAGCGGCATTCGGGATAGATGCCGGGTCTTTCTCCCGAGGCAGCTGCGCTGATTTTGTGCTTGTCCCCGCCGGGACTCAGATCCCGGAGGCTACAAACATACGCTATCTGGTATGCGCCGGCAGGATCATCCGTTCTGTCTGACCTCTTCGAGGATTGCGCGGCGGTAAAAGACTGTCTGATAGGCTGATCTGAAGATAAGGTGGGCGTAATAGCAGGCGAAGAGCAGATGCGCCGCTGCCGTGCCCTCCGGTTTGAATATCCATTTCCCCGCGAACCATACGGCGAAGAACGCCAGCACGCAGCCTATGTTGGAGTTGCGCATCGTCTTTGTCGCTGTGGCTCCGATGTAGATGCCATCCCAGGTGAAGGCCGGGCAGCCGACCAGCGGGATGAACACCAGCCAGGGGAGTAATGCCGCCGCAGCCTCGACCACTGAGGCATCAGATGTCATTAGCTGCAGCGCCGGCAGACCGGCAAAATAGTTTATACCTATGAATATCAACCCTATACCCATACTCCAGGCGAAGGTGCAGCTCACTGCGCTCCTTATCCCTCGCGCATCGCGCATACCCGTGTATTTGCCGGTCAGCGCCTCGCCGGCGAAGGCGAAGCCGTCGGTGAAATAGGAGAAGACCAGCAGCAGCTTGAGCATTATCGAGCAGGCGGCGAGCAGGGTGTCGCCGAGTCGGGCCGAGAGCGCCGAAAATCCCAGATAGACGATGATAAGGCAGAGTGAACGCACGAACAGGTCCGTGTTGACCGAAAAGAAATGTGCGAGCTTGCCGGGCCCGAATGCCGATTTGAATGAGACCGCCTTCCTGCCTAGGACCTTGCGGAATTTGAAGAATATGATTGCGGCCGCGCAGAGCAGGCCTCCGTACTGTGCGAGCAGTGTACCATAGGCAATTCCTTTAAAACCAATGCCTTGCAGGCCGATGTCCGGTATGCCGAAGGCGAGAAGCAGGCTGAAGATAATGTTGCCGCCGTTGACGACCAGGTCGGTGAGCATCGAACTGAAAGTGTCCTGCATACCGATGAACCAGCCCCTTATAGCCATCAGCGAGAGGGTCGCGGGGGCTGCCCAGATGCGGATGTAGAAGTAACTGAGCGCCAGCTCCCGCACTTCGTCCGAACACCCCACGAAGAGAAATACCAGCTTCTGGAACGGCCACTGCAGCAGTATCAGTGCCAGTGCGATGAGCAGAGCGAGACCGACACCTCTCGTGAGGTTGTCGGCGCAGTCGGCCCAGTCGCCGCGACCGTAGGCCTGGGCGCACATCCCGCCCGTTCCGGCCCGCAGAAATCCGAAGTTCCAGTAGAGGATGTCGAACATCAGCGAGCCTACGGAGATGCCCCCGATCAGCGCCGCCGCAGCACTGTCCAGATGCCCGGCTATGGCGATATCCACCATCCCGACGAGCGGTACGGTCAGATTGGCCAGTATGCTGGGCAGCGCCAGCCTGAGCATTTCGCGGTTCATCCCTTTCACGCTGCAAAATTAGTATAGTTTGTCGGTTTAAACTATCACGATTTTTCGGGCTTCGTCCAATTCTGCCCCGTGCTTGCTTTTTTTAGTGCGAAATCGTAAATTTGGGCTGAATGATAATATGAAGTATGAAAAAGTTTCTTGCCTCCATCGTCCTGTTACTTTCCTCGCTTGCCCTCTTCGCTGCGGGCGGTCAGGAGTCTATTGCGGTTTCCATCCTCGGTGACAGCTATTCGACTTACCAAGGCTGGCTTACTCCGGATACCAATGCCATCTGGTATGCCGATATCGACAGCCGGTGGCATCATAAGGACAATGACGTGAGTGACGTCTCCCAGACCTGGTGGCATCTGGTCATAGAGAGGCTGGGAGCGCGTCTGGAGCTCAACAATTCGTTCTCGGGTTCGACGATCTGCAATACGGGCTACGGCAAGGCGGATTACAGCGACCGCTCATTCATCACCCGCAGCCCTTACCTTGGGGAACCTGATGTGATATTCGTTTTCGGCGCCACCAACGACTCCTGGGCCGGAGCCCCTGTGGGCGAGTATATGTACGGCGGCTGGACCAAGGGATCACTCTACTCTTTCCGTCCGGCTATGTCCAAGCTCCTCTCCGACCTGAAATCCAATTATCCGACTGCCCGTATCATCTTTATACTGAACTCGGAACTTAGGGACGACATCAGCTCTTCAGTCCTCACGGTCTGCCGCCACTATGCCGTCCCTTGCGTTGTCCTGGAAGGCATCGAAAAGCAGGCCGGCCATCCGTCACAGAAGGGGATGAGCCAGATTGCAGACCAGATCTGCGAGTTCTGCGCCAAGATTGGCGTCAGGCGATCTTGATCTCCTTGGTCTCGCCTTCCTTGAACTTGACTGTCTTTGAGGTACCGTTGAAGTGAATGGTGGTCTTGCCTCCCTTCCTTGAGTGTACGGTCAGCGAGGTCACCTTCCCGTCCTTCCAGCTCATATCCACCACGAAACCGCCGCGGGCGCATATCCCCTTCACGCTGCCTTCGCTCCATTTGGCCGGGATGGCCGGGAGAAGCGTGATGGAATTCTGCGATGATTGCATAAGCATTTCGACATAGCCGGCGCATCCGCCGAAGTTGCCGTCGATCTGGAACGGTGAGTGGGCGTCGAGAAGGTTCGGATAGGTGCCGCCTCCACGGCTGGCATCTTCGCCCTTGTATCCGTCAGGGCTGATGTAGCGGAGCAGCGTGCGCAGAGTCTTGTAGGACTTCTCGCCGTCGAGCAGGCGGGCATAGAGGTTGATGCGCCATCCGGAGCTCCAGCCTGTGGTCTTGTCGCCCCTCATCTCGAGAGTGCGGGCGCTGGCTTTGGCAAGGTCCGGCGTCTGGCTTACGCTGATATGGTGTCCCGGATAGAGCCCGAAGAGGTGCGACTGATGGCGGTGCTGAGGGTCTTTGTCCTGCCAGTCGTGATACCACTCCTGCAGCTTGCCTTCCTTTCCGATGTGGTATGGATAAAGTTTGCTGAGCGTCTTGTCTATATCCTTCTGGAGGTCCTTGTCGGTGCCAAGTGTTTTGGCGGCCTGCTTGGTGCAGGAGAGGCATTCCCTTATCATCGCAAGGTCGGAGGTGTTGCCGTAGGAGGTGGCTCCGACGTAGCCGTCAGGTGTCAGGTACTTGTTCTCTGGAGACGTGCCTGGCGAAGTGAGGAGATAGCCGTCTTTCTCCACGAGCCAGTTCATGCAGAACGCTGCGGCTCCCTTGAGCACAGGATAGTATTCCTCCAGGAAGTCCTTGTCCCCTGTGAACATATAGTGCTCCCAGATGTGCGTTGACATCCAGGTTCCTCCCATAGACCAGCAGGCCCAGGACGGGTCGCCGGTGTTCATGCCCACCGGGCAGGTCATCGCCCAGATGTCGGAGTTGTGGGCCAGGCACCAGCCGTCGGATACTCCATAATAAGCCTTGGCGGTGACGGCTCCGGTCTTGCTGGCGTTGGCTATGTATCCCAGAAGCGAATTGTGCATCTCGCTGAGGTTGGCGGTCTCGGCGGCCCAGTAGTTCTCCTCGGTATTGATGTTGGTGGTGTAGTTGCTGCTCCAGGACGGAAGTATCTTCTCGTTCCATAGTCCCTGCAGGTTGGCCGGCACGCCAGGAGTGCGGGAGCAGGAGATGAGCAGGTAGCGCCCGTACTGGAAGTAGAGGGCTTCCAGCTCCGGGTTGTCCTGCTGCTTGTCGGTGTAGAGGCGCAACTGGCGGTCTGTAGGCAGCGCGGCTATGCTCGCGTCTGTCTTGCCCAGATTGAGCGACACGCGGTCGAAGTAGTGCTTGTAGTCCCGGATGTGGGCGCTAAGCAGCTCGGCGTATGGCTTGCGGGAAGCGGCGTCCATGCGGCGCTCCACCATATTGCGGTAGTCCCGGCCCTCTTTCACCGGATCCTTGTCGAAGCCGTTGAAACTGGTGACATTGGCAATGAGCACCACCACTTCCTTGCAACCGTCGACCTTTATGTCGCCCGAAGGGTAGCCTTTGACCTGCCCGTCGCAGGCCAGCACGCGCACAAGAGTGCGGAAGTGGATGCCGCGCTCAGGATCATACAGATGCTTTGTGGTTACGGCCTTGTAGTAGGAAGGGTAGGAGTGGTACGCGGCATAACCCTCGGCGGATATTTCGTTGCCTTTCGCCACGGTGGAGTGCGGCAACTGCGAATCGAATGAGATTATGGCGCGGATACCTTCGGCGCAGTCTGACTTGAGCCGCACGACTATCACTGAATCGGGAGCGGAGGCAAAGTAGTCTGTCTGAAACAGCCGGCCTTGCTTGAGGTACTCCATATGCGCCGTGGCGTTGCTGATGTCAAGATGGCGACTGTAGCCGGAGACGGCCTTCTCATCGCTGTCAAGGTAGTTGATGGTCAGTGTGCCAAGCGGCTGGTAGTTCTGGCTGTAGTGCCCTTCTATTTTGCGGTTTGCCTTGTCGGCCTCGCGGTAGTTCTCCTCTTCGAGCAGCCTGCGTATCTCCGGCACGGCTTTGTGGGCATCGGGAGTCGTCACCTGCCTGTCGGGCTCGCCGGTCCAGAGCGTGATGTCGTTGAGTGAAATTATGTCCTGCTTCACACCGCTGTAGATGCACGCGCCCATCGTGCCGTTGCCGATGAGCAGTGACTCCTCAAAAAACGAGGCAGGGGAGTCGTAGTGCAGTTTGAGTCCGCTGTCTCCTTCTTGTGAATAAGCCATAGCTCCGCAAGTCATAAGGAAGAGCCCAAGAAGGCAGAACTGTTTTTTGCCAAAGAAATCAGTCATATAAGTAGTTGTTTTGAAGACGAAATTTAACATTGCTAATTTACTGAAAAAATAACGATTTCAAAATATTGTATGTGTCGGCCTTACTTGACTTCAGGACGCATCACGAGTTCGATGAAGTTGCCGGAGGAGAGAAGCTCCGCGGCCGCAGCCTTGACATCGTCAGGGGTCAGGGTGCCTACTGCAGCCTCGTATTCGGAGATGTAGTCGTAGCCGTACTTCTCGTAGGACTGCAGGGCCTGGCTCCAGGTACTGTTGTGCAGTTTCTCCTCAGGGACGCTCTTCTCGAGGTTCTTCTTAGCCTTGTCGAAGTGCTCGGCGCTTGGACCCTTGTCGGCTATGCCGCGAAGACCTGCCACTGCAAGTTCGCGCAGCTTGTCAGCCTGCTCGTCGTTGGTCTGGAACGCAACCTGCATAAGACGGATAGGATAAGGCTGGCCGGAGAGCTGGCTCAGGGCGCTTGCGCCGTAGGTGCCGCCTTCCTCCTCGCGGAGGGTCTCGGTGTAGATCATATTGAGGATGTAGCTCAGGGCGGTGTAGTGCACATCGTCGCTGACGCTGTAAGGGGCATTTGCCTTATAGACCTGCACTACCGTCACGGTAGGAGTCTGCATCGGGGTACGGAAGTCGTTGACTTTACGTCCGTCGATGATGCCGTCGCCGCGGTAGCTCCAGTCGCTTGCCTTCTTGCCCTTCGGCAGAGAGCCGAGGTACTTCTCCACCAGCGGGAGTATGCTCTCCCTGCTGAAGTCGCCCACTATCACTGCGGTGGCTCCTGCAGCGTCCTTGAAGAGCTGGCGGTAGTTCTTCTCGATGGTGGCGAGATTGGCCTTGGCGAGTACGGATTCATCGAGGGTGAATGAGCGCGGACTATCGTAGATGGTCTTCGCTATCTCCTTCTGAAGCTTCCAGTTAGGCTGGTTCTCGAGGTTAGGGAGCAGGGTCTCGAGCTGCTTGATGCCCTGGGCATATTCGTCAGCATCGAAGCGCGGAGCGGTATAGTAGAGGTAGAGAAGCTGGAATGCAGTCTCGAGGTCCTTGGCGGTGCTGGTGCCGCTGATGCCGTGCTGGTAGTTGCCGATGTACGGATGGATGGCCACCTGCTTGCCGGCGAGCATCTTGCTGACGGTGGTGGCAGGGAAGTCCGCTACGCCGGTATTCTGCTGATACAGAGCCCAGATATTGTCTTCGAATGAATAAACGTCCTCATCGGAGATGAGGCTCATACCGCCTTTTTTGAAGAGGTTGATGCTGATGCGGTCCTTCTCGTATTCGGTAGGAAGCAGGACGACCTTGACGCCGTTCTTGAGAGTGAGCACCTCGGAGCCGTAGAGGCCTTCGGCGCTCTTCTTGACCTTGCTGCCCTTGAGGGAGGCCGGGTTGAGGAACTCCGTAGGGATGTCTTCGCCGAGGTTCTGGCTGTATTCGGCGTTCTCCACCTTCTTCACCACGCCGAGAATCTGCTCTCCGCTTGGGTGCTGCAGGCCTTCGCGCTCAGGTGCGACGTACAGTACTACCATATTCTCGCGGGTGATGAGCTGCTGGGCCATAGGGTTGATGACTGCCGAGTTGAGCTGCGCCATCAGGCCGCTGACGATTTCATACTCCGTCTTCGGGTCCATAAAGAGCGTGTTGTCGAAGAAGTTGCTGATCATCGGCATCACGAACTCGGAGTTCTTACGGCTGTCGGCCTTGTTGGCTGCGGCCTCGTACTGTGAGAGGACTTCTGTCTTGGCGCGCTCGATCTCCGCGTCGGTGAAGCCGAAGCGGTGCATTTTCTCGATTTCGGAGAGCATAGCCTCGAAGCCCTCGAGCACTGCGCCGTCCTTGCAGGCGACCTCGCCGTAGGCTACGTCCATAGTTTCGCAGATGTTGCCTATGTCGAAGCCGGCGCTGAGGAACGGTGCGTCAGCCTTGGCACTGATGTCATTGAACCTCTCGGCCATCACGGTGGCGATGATGTTCTTGACCACATCGACCATCAGGCCTATGTTGGTGCTGTTGTACTCCTCCGGCATCGCATCGCTCTTCCAGTACACCTCGACTGAGGTGGAACTGTTCTCCGGGTCGGTGATGATGCCTACGATCGGCTCCTGGTTGGCCGGGATGGTGATGACATCCTTCTGCTTCGGGTTCCCGGCTGCAGGGATGTCGGCGAAGGTGCTCCTGATCTTGGCTTCAACCTCGTCGACATCGATGTCGCCGACCACGATAAGCGCCTGCATATCAGGACGGTACCAGGTATGGTAGAAGTTCGTGAGGCTCTCGGGCTTGAAGGTCTTGAGGTTCTCCTCGCTGCCGATGATGGTGCAGTCGGCGTACTTGGTGTCACCACATATATATGGCATCATAGCCTCGTGGTTGCGCCAGGCGGCGGTGTTGCGTGAGCGCTTCTCCTCGAGGATCACTCCGCGCTCCTTGTCGATCTCTTCCGGGTCGCAGGTCACGAAGTGGGAGTAGTCGTGCATTATCAGCAGGCAGGTGTCCACGACGGTAGGGCGCACGAGCGGAATGTTGTTGAGCAGGTAGATGGTCTGTTCGACTCCGGTGGATGCGTTGACATTGCCGCCGAATGAGGCACCGATGCTCTCCAGCCAGTTGAGGATGCCCTTGCCCGGGAAGTTCTTGGTGCCGTTGAAGCACATATGCTCGAGGAAGTGGGCCAGACCGTCCTGGTCCGGGGTCTCCTGGATTGCGCCCACATTGGTCGCAAGATAGAACTCCGCCCTCTGGGCAGGCTTGTCGTTGTGGCGGATGTAGTAGGTCAGACCGTTGTCGAGCTTGCCGACTCTGGTCGCGGGGTCATTTGGAAGCTGCTGCTGTCCAAAACACATAGCAGCGGCACCAAGAAGTGTCGCTGCTACGAGAATGATTTTTTTACTCATCGTATAATTGCTAAGTGTAATACTTCATTAGTACACTGCAAATATAGAGTAAAAATGTTAATTTACAATAAAGTTTCCGTTACTTTCCTGCAAGACGCTTGTAGGTCTCGAGGCGGACCTTGGCGAATTCCTCGGTCTTGGCGAGAAGTTCGTCCGCGCTCTCAGGGAAGAGCTTGTAGAGGGATGAGAACCTCACCTCGCCCTTGAGGAAGTCCTGGAACTTGCTCCAGTCAGGCTCCTTGGAGTCGAGAGTGAACGGATTCTTGCCCTGCTCCTCGAGAGTAGGATTGTAGCGGTAGAGGTGCCAGTAGCCGCACTCGACTGCAAGCTTCTCCTCCTTCTGGCTGAGACCCATACCGGCCTTCAGACCGTGGTTGATGCACGGTGCGTAGGCGATGACCAGTGACGGTCCGTCGTAGGCCTCGGCCTCCTTGATCGCATTGAGGTACTGAACAGGACTTGCCCCCATAGCCACCTGAGCCACATATACATAGCCGTAGCTCATCGCCATCATTCCGAGATCCTTCTTGCGGATCTTCTTGCCTGATGCGGCGAACTTGGCGATGGCGCCTGCAGGGGTGGACTTGGATGACTGTCCGCCGGTGTTGGAGTAAACTTCGGTATCGAGTACGAGGATGTTGACATTCTCGCCGGAAGCGAGGACGTGGTCAAGTCCGCCGTAGCCGATATCGTAGCTTGCGCCGTCGCCGCCGAAGATCCATTGGCTGCGGGCAGGGATGTACTGCTTGAGCTTGAGGAGGGACTTGCTGACATCGCAGCCGCACTTCTCCATCATAGGCACGAGCTTGTCTGCAACCTCGCGGGTCACTGCGTAGTCTCCGCGGTTGTCGAGCCACTTCTGGTAGAGAGTCTTCATCTCGTCGCTGCAGTGCTCGCACTCCAGACCCTTCTTCATCAGGGAAGCGACTGTCTCGCGGATGCGCTCGGAGCCGAGCCTCATACCGAGTCCGAACTCGCAGAAGTCCTCGAAGAGGGAGTTGGCCCAGGCCGGTCCGTGGCCGTGGGCGTCGGTGCAGTATGGAGATGCTGGGAATGACGCACCATAGATTGAAGAGCATCCGGTCGCATTGGCAATCATCATATGGTCGCCGAAGAGCTGGGTGATGTTCTTGATGTATGGGGTCTCGCCGCAGCCTGCGCAAGCTCCGGAGAACTCGAAGAGAGGCTGAGCGAACTGTGCGTTCTTGACATTGGCCTTAGGATCGCCAGGGGTCTTGTAGCCGACCTTGGCGTTGAGGTAGTCGTAGCTGTCCTGCTCGTCGGTGTTGTCCATATAAGGCGCCATTGAGAGAGCCTTCTCCTTGGCGAGGCAGACATCGACGCAGTTGCCGCAGCCTGTACAGTCGGCCACTGACACCGCGAGGGCGTACTTGTACTCCTTGAGATTGGCCTTGCCGTCAGTCATCTTGATGCCTGCAGGCGCTGCCGCGGCCTCGTCTGCGGTGAGCAGGAACGGACGGATGGCGGCGTGAGGGCAGACAAATGCACAGCTGTTGCACTGGATACACTTCTCTGCGTCCCATACAGGCACGTTGACGGCTACTCCGCGCTTCTCATATGCGGCGGTGCCGGCCGGCATAGTACCGTCCTTGTATGGCAGGAACGCGCTTACAGGGAGGCTGTCGCCGCACTGTGCGTTGACCACATCGGCGATGTCCTTGACGAACGGAGTCGCAAGGCGGCCGGCATTGTGGTTGACAAACTTCGCGTTGATCTTCGCCCACTCGGCAGGAACCTTGACCTCGACATACTCGCCGCCGCGGTCGATGGCCGCGTAGTTCATATTGACGATGTTCTCGCCCTTCTTGCCGTAGGACTTGAGGGCCGCGTCCTTCATATATTTGACCGCCTCATCGACAGGGATGATGCCTGAGATGCGGAAGAATGCGCTCTGGAGGATGGTGTTGGTGCGTCCGCCGAGACCGATCTCCGCAGCGATCTTGGTCGCGTTGATGATGTAGAGCTTGATCTTCTTGCGTCCGATGACGGCCTTCACGAAGTCAGGGATGCGCCTGAGGGTCTCCTCCTCGTTCCAGAGGGAGTTGAGAAGGAAGCTGCCTCCCTCCTTGATGCCCTTGAGCACATCGTACTTCTCGAGGTATGAAGGCACGTGGCAGGCCACGAAGTCAGGGGTATTCACAAGGTACGGGGCCTTGATAGGCTCCTTTCCGAACCTGAGGTGCGAGCAGGTATATCCGCCGGACTTCTTGGAGTCGTAGTCGAAGTATGCCTGGCTGTAGAGGTCGGTGTGGGTACCGATGATCTTGATGGTGTTCTTGTTGGCGCCGACGGTGCCGTCTGAGCCGAGTCCGTAGAACTTGCACTCGGTCGTGCCCTTCTTGACAATCGAGATCTCGCCCTTGGTAGGGAGGCTCTTGAAAGTCACGTCGTCAACGATGCCGATGGTGAAGTCGCTCTTAGGCTCCTTGCGCTCGAGGTTGTCGTAGACGGCTATGATCTGTGCAGGGGTGGTGTCCTTGGAAGAGAGACCATACCTGCCGCCTACCACGAGAGGAGCATTGTCCTTGCCCTGGAAGATGGTCTTGATGTCGAGGTAGAGAGGCTCTCCGAGAGCTCCCGGCTCCTTGGTCCTGTCGAGGACCGCAATCTTGCGGACGCTCTTCGGAAGCACCTTGAGGAGGTATTTCTCGGAGAACGGACGGTAGAGGTGCACGGTGACTACGCCGTACTTGCGCCCGTGGGCTGCAAGGTAGTCGACAGTCTCCCTGATGGTCTCGGTGACTGAACCCATGGCGATGATGACGCACTCGGCGTTGTCGGCTCCGTAGTACTCGAACGGACGGTACTGCCTGCCGGTCACTTCTCCGATCTCGCCCATATAGCGGGCCACGATGTCCGGAACGGCCTCATAGACCTGGTTGCGGGACTCGACTGCCTGGAAGTAGACATCGCCGTTCTGTGCGGTGCCTCTGGTGACAGGGGCTTCAGGATTGAGGGCGCGGGCGCGGAAGTTCTCGAGGGACTTCTCGCTGACCATCTTCCTGAGATCGTCTTCATCGATGGCCTCGATCTTCTGAATCTCGTGTGAGGTACGGAAGCCGTCGAAGAAGTGCAGGAACGGTACGGAAGCCTTGATGGCGGAGAGGTGGGCGACTGCCGCGAGGTCCTGAGCCTCCTGAACGGAGCTGGATGCGAGCATCGCAAATCCCGTCTGGCGGCAGGCCATCACGTCCTGATGGTCTCCGAAGATGGAGAGGGCGTGGGAGGCGAGGGCGCGAGCTGATACGTGGAAGACTGCAGGAAGCATCTCGCCCGCAATCTTGTACATATTAGGTATCATCAGAAGAAGGCCCTGGGATGCGGTGTAGGTGGTGGTCAGGGCGCCTGCCTGGAGGGAACCGTGAACGGCTCCGGCTGCGCCTGCCTCACTCTGCATCTCGGTGACCTTCACCGTCTCGCCCCAGAGGTTCTTCTTGCCGTGAGCGGCCCATTCGTCAACATTTTCAGCCATTGTTGATGATGGTGTGATAGGGTAGATGGCCGCGTGCTCGCTGAAGAGATACGCGATGTTGGACGCGGCCTGGTTCCCGTCACAGGTGATGAATTTCTTTTCTTTAGCCATATTATTTTCAGTTTTAGTATGTCTTGACAAAAACGTACATTATTGTACAAAGATACTATAAACTTTGGAATATTCTACAGTTTTGCCACCTCACTCGCGGCAAGAAGATAGCAGCCCGTGCCGAAATCCTCGAAATCCGGAATCCGGTCGTAGGTCACCGGCTGAGCCTCCTTCGGTTCCTTGCCGGAGCCCTGGGAGTAGCCGATGAATCCGTTGTCGTGGATACAGATGCGATTGAGGCCGTTCCAGGCCCTTGCCACCGCGCTGCGGCAGGTCTCCGCGTCCAGTCTGCCGGTGCGTACGCCCCAGGCCAGACCATAGGTGAAGAGCGAGGTGCCGGTCGCCTCCGGTCCGCCGTAGTCGTCAGGATCGGCGAGCGAGCAGTTCCAGGTGCCGTCTTCGCGCTGCACCTTCAGCAGTGCCTCGCACATGGCCTTGAAGTCAGCCTCATAGACTGCCCTGTGCGGGTCGGATGCCGGAAGTTCGTTGAGGACTCTGACATAGGCCGCCAGCACCCAGCCGTTGCCGCGGCTCCAGTAGCAGTTCTTGCCGTTCGGGGTCTTGTACGGAGGGCAGAATGCCTTGTCGCGCCACCACAGACCTTCTTCAGCGTTGAAGAAGCGGTCGCGGGCCCATTTGTACATCTTCCACGCTTTCTCGAAGTACTCCGGCTTGCCGGCGGTCACCCCGTACTTGACCAGCACCGGCATACCCATCTGGATGGCGTCGATCCAGGTCCAGTCGGCGTCGGACTCGTCGGTGGAGAGTATGTTCTCCATACACTTTGCGACATTGTCGATCATCTTCTGCTCGCCGTAGATGCGGTACATATCGATATATGCCTGGGCGCAGCAGTAGTTGTCGGCGTTGCGGGTGAGGGTCTGGCCGTTGCGCATATTCCACTCGAAGCGGTCGCCCCAGTCCATCGTGTAGTCGAGATATCTCTGCTGCGGGTCCACCTCGTTGAGGGCGAGAAGTCCCTCGTAATAGACACCGCGGGTCCAGATATTGCCCTCATATACCTTGTGGCGGGAAGGGAACGGCACCACCTTGGACGGGTCGCCGTACTTGGACATAAAGTAGTCGTTGACCTTTCGGGCCTGGGCGATCACTTCTCCTGCGGCCGGCACATCGTAGTGAACAGGGATCAGATTGACTTCGGAGCAGAGTCCGGACGGGTCTGTCTCCCAGGCGCTGAAGTCGGCGTATCGGCCCAGCGTGTTGATGTTGGTGTCCTTGAAGATCCTCCACTTCACGCCGCGGCGGTCGTAGTCGGCGATCCTGTTGGACTGGAGGTTGGTCACATAGACGTCGAGCAGGTTGATGCCCTGCTTGAGATATTTGCCGACATTGATGCGGAACGGAACGCTCCATACGGTGCCGACCTCCTCGCCGTTGATCACCACTCTCGCACTCTCACGTACGTCTCCCAGGTCGAGTATCCATTCGTCTGCCGCGCTCGGGTCGTCCATAGGGATGGCGGAGGAGTAGAGGGCTGTGGCGAAGTTGACCTTGGCGTCAGGGCAGTTCTTGAGGGTAGTCCAGTCCTGCGGCTTGTCGGTGAAGAAGTTGCCCTTGATCTCCGGGTCGCTCTGAGGGAAGCTGATGTTCCAGGCGCGGTCTATGGCGACAGGGGCGTCTTCGGATGCGATGTATTTCCACTCAGGAGCCTCGATTTCATTCGGGAAGGTCTTGATGAGCACGGATTCGCCGGGCTTGAGCTGGAGACGGATCTCCGCGAGGCCGTCAGCTGCGGTGCGGACCTGAGCCTTGCCGCTGGTGCCGCAGACTGCATCGTAGAGCATTGCGGAGACTGCAGGAGTGCCGAGCTTGACCCAGCCGTTGATCTCGCCTCCCTTGAGCTGGGATGCGAAGTAGTTGTATCCGCCGCATTCGTTGCTGCGGCGTATCATGGTGCCGTTGTGGACGCTCTTGAACTCCTCCGGAGCCACTGTCGAGAGCGCCTTCTCGAGCTTCACGGCCTTGCCGAAGCCTTTGGCAATCTTGCGGAACTCCTTGCGGCGGGCTGCGAGGTCGTGCAGACCCGGCACGTCCTTAGGCACGTTGCCGATGAAGTAGACGGGGACTCCGGCCTTCTTGAGCTCGACCAGCCTGCGTGCCGTCTCCACCGGCATAAAGTAGCAAGGAGGGACGATGACAGGCTTGGTGATCTCGGTGTTGAGGAGCTGCTTGTCGGAGATATAGTCAGCGTCGTAGCCCTTGGCGCTGATCTCGTCCATCACGGCCTTGAAGTCAGGAAGTTTCTGCCCCATGCTGTGGATGTCGAACATCATATACGCCTTCTGGGTGTCCTTGCTCCAGGCGTCATAGACAGGGAAGTAGAGCAGGAAGTCGGAGTCAGGGCTGCCCGCGGTGAGGAAGGCCTGGCAGCGCTCTATATACTTGAAGAGGGCCGGTGCATCCTTCCACATCCCGCCGGTAGGGGACATGTTGATGGAGGCGTAGAAAAGCCATCCCGGGAACTCTGCACCCTTAGGGGAATACGGGGCTCCGTGGAAATAGACGTGGTTGACGCCGGAAGCGAAAGCCTGGTCGAGCTCCGGCTTGCACTGGCTGAGCGAGGTGCGGAAATGCTCCGTCATCCAGGTCAGAGACTCGCAGGAGACGTATTTGAGACCCGCTATGTGGGCGGCAGACGAGGCGAACTTGAGCACTGCAGGATCGCCGTCGTTAGGTCTGCGGACAGGGTCCTGGCGGAGGCCCGGGATATTGAACTCGGTGCGCCCGTAGGTCTCGCACTCCGGGATGTCCACGCTTGCGTAGACGTCCAGCAGGTTGGCAGGGGAGCCGTGGGACTGGTTGCGCACGAGGGAGCCGTGGGAGTGGCACCACTCGACCCAAGGAGTGATGAAGTTCTCCATCAGGAGGTCACCCAGGCACTCGCGGTAGTCCGCGATGGCCCTGTCGTAGTCGGAAATCTTGGAGAAATCTGTCGCGGCCTTCTCCTGCTGCATCTGAGGCGGCATCTGCCCCTGCGGAGGACGCTGGCCGGCCTGACCCTGAGGAGGCATCTGCCCGCCCTGAGGTCCGCGCAGCCCCTGTGGAGGACGCTGGCCGCCCTGGCCTTGAGGCGGCATCTGCCCCTGCGGAGGACGCTGTCCCTGGGGCATCTGTCCCTGCGGCCTCTCCTGCTGCGGAGTCTGAGCCTTCTGGGTCAGGTAGGAGACTATGTCGTAGCCGTATCTCTCCTTGAAGATGACGGGAAAGTCTGGTGTCCAGTCGGCCCCGTATACTTCGTAGGAGTCGTTGAACCAGGTGTGAGGCCACTTGGCGCCGCTCTGTGCGAATGCCTTGTCGAACCTCTCGAGATAGACCTTGAGAGCCTCCGGGTTGTAGTGGTCCATCACCCAGCCTTCTCCGCCGGGAGCGGCCCTCTTGACCTTCTGACCGGTCTGGACGGACTTGACTCCGTCCTTGCTTACCTCCATCTTCTGGGCGGCGAGTTCTGCGGTGATCTGAGGCCCGCCGAACGGCCAGCCCGTACCGTTGTTGAGGTCACACTCCAGCCCGAGTCTCTCGGACTCGGAAACCAGATACTTGTACATCTCCATCCATTTGTCGGAGAGGTAGTCTATATCGTTGGCCTCGTTGCCCTGCACTCCGTAGATCGGGGTCACTTCATAGCCGCCGATGCCGGCGCGGGCGAACTCTTCCAGATTGTAGGTAAGGCCTTCCTTGTCAACTGCGCTGCCGTGCCACCACCAGCGGACGAAAGGCTTGTTCTCCACTGTGGGGGAATACCAGTCAGTACCCTGTGCACAGAGAGGAACTGTTGCACAGAGTACTGAGAGCACGGAAATCAGTGTTTTCACTGAATTCATATGTGATTATTTTTTGAGATATTTTGCAAGAGAATGATTTGCCTTCACGAGCCCTTCCGCAAATGACTTGGCGTTGCGCTCGGCTCCCAGGCGGGAAGTGTGGGTGTGGTCTTTCTTGTAGTATGCCTTGGTGGCCTCCGCTCCGATGCTGTCGAAGTAGTCGGCGCTGATGTTGTGCATATCGATGAAGTCCACTCCGGTCTGCTCCACGACCTCCTTGCACCAGGTAGTGTAGGTGTCGTTGCGCCTCTCGATCTTGCCGTCAGGCCACTCGTTGCGCGGGGTGATGCTGAGCAGGATAGGAATTCCGCCCTTCTCCCTGACGTCGCCGATGAACTTGCGCAGGTACCAGCCGTAGCTGTAGATGACCTGATACATGCGCTTGTTCGGCATGAAGTGGTTCTCGCTGTCCTCGGAAGTACCTGAGAGCTCGCCCCTGAACGGCTTCTTGTCGATCGGGCTCATATCGTTGTGTCCGAACTGGATGACTACATAGTCGCCAGGCTCGATGCTGTTGTAGACCTTGTCCCAGCGGCCTTCATCGAGGAAGGTGCGGGCGCTGCGGCCGGCCTTGCCGGCGTTGACGAGGGTGATCTTGGAAGGGTCGAATACCGTCTCGAGCACGCTGCCCCAGCCCCACATTCCGTCAGGGTCTGAGTCGGTGTTCTGGATGGTGCTGTCACCGGTCACGAAGAGCACAGGCTTGCCTTTTTCGCGCTTGAATTCCTGCTTCTCCGGTTCGAGCGGGAGAAGGTAGTCCTTGAGATTGCAGTCGCTGAGGGCCGCGATGCCTTCAGCTGCGCTGCGGGCGTTGTTCTTGGCACCGAATGCGCTGGAGTGGATGCTGTCGCGGTAGAACATATAGTTCACCTTGGCTGCTCCGAATTTCTCAAACTTGCGTGCAGTGATGTCCTCGAGGTCCACGAGGGCGACATTCTTCTCGGCTGCGATGGCTTTGATCCAGGCTGTGAAGTTGTCGGTCTTGCGCTTGATGGCGGTCTCGTTCTCCCACTGGTTGCGCGGGGTGAGGGTGAAGAGGATAGGGGTGGCTCCCTTGGCGCGGGTCTCGTCGATGAACTTGCGGAGATATTCGCCGTAGGTGTAGATGGTCTCGGTACCCTGTTCGCCGCGGTCCATAGTGGCGGTCTCGCTGCCGATCCCGTGGATGGATGAGCGTGCGCGGCCTGAGTCGACAGGACCGTTGTCGTTGTGGCCGAGCTGGATGATGACGTAGTCGCCCTTCCGGACACCCTTGATCACATCAGGCCACCAGTCGCGGTAGAAAGTGCGGCAGGAGAGTCCGCCGAGAGCGTGGTTCTCCACGGTGATCTTGTCTTCGTTGAAGAACTCGTGGGCATAGTAGCCCCAGCCCCACTGGCCGTTGTCGCCGTTGCCCTTGGTGCCTGTGCGCATCGTGGAGTCACCCACGAGGAAGAGGACCGGGTTGTTGCCCTTGCGGCTACTTCCCGCTACAGGACGTGCGGTCTTGGCAAGGTCGAGGGAGTCCGGGGTATTGTCGGTATAGCTGTTGTCCTGCGGCATCTGCCCCTGAGGCCAACCCTGAGGCGGCATCTGCCCTTGCGGCGGCATCTGTCCTTGAGGGCCGCCCTGACCCTGTGGCCAGCCCTGTGGCGGCATCTGCCCCTGAGGGCCGCCCTGTCCCTGCCGAGGAGGCATCTGCCCCTGTGGCCAACCCTGCGGTGGCATCTGCCCTTGCGGCGGCATCTGGCCTTGAGGGCCGCCCTGACCCTGAGGCCAGCCCTGCGGCGGCATCTGCCCCTGAGGGCCGCCCTGCCCCTGCTGAGGACGCTGGCCCTGCGGCATCTGGCGGGCCTGCTTCTGGATCAGGACTGAGTCGAGGATGACGTCCTCGAGCATCTTGACCTTTGCTGCCTTCTTGCCCTTGACGGTGGTGCCGCGGAACTTGCCGTTGAGCTCTGAGCCGAAGTAGAATCCGACCTCAGGCGGCTGGTTGTAGCAGACATTCTCGTTGGCTACGCTGGTCCTGTAGACAGGATCCTGCATGAAGGTGTGGAAGCGGTAGGCGGTAGGCTCGGTGGACACGTAGAGGCGGAGCTCCTTGTTGTCGTCAGAGCGGAGAAGGACTTCCTCCCTCCAGTCGCCGAAGAGGTCGCCGGAGATGCAAGGGTTTGATTTGCTTCCATTTATGCTGGATGCGCCCTCGAAGGTGAAGTAGTTCTCAACCTGCTTGGTCTCAGGGTTGTATTTGAGGATCCTGTTGCCGTCGAGTAGCTCGCGGGAGAGATCTCCGTCCCACCAGGCCGCGAAGTTCTGGCTGGCAGGCTTGTCGGCGATCTTGTCGCCCTTGTAGTTGCGGAGCGCTCCTGATGCGGAACTCCACATCTCCCATCCCGGATTCGTCGGATCGATGTCGGCTGCCATTGAGCGGCCTACGTCGGTGTTGGAAGGTATGCGGTAGTAGAGTTTGCCGGTGCGGGCATCGGTAAGAGTCGAACCGACTCCTCTCTGCTCGTGGCCGATCCAGACCTGCAGCTCATCGCTGCCCGGAATCATCGCGCCGATGTGCATAGCATCGCCGTGACCGTAGCCTGTGGTGTAGAGGCCGGTGCCGTCGTGGTCGATGCAGCATGATCCATAGACGATTTCGTCGCATCCGTCGCCGTCGACATCAGCCACGCGGAGGTTATGGTTGCCCTGTGCATCGTAGCCCTTGAGCTCAGGCTTGCTGTGTGAGTCGAAGAACCAGCGGAGAGTGAAGTCCTTGCCGTTCCAGTCGTAGGCGGCGAGGGTCGCTCTGGTATAGTATCCGCGGCACATCACTACGCTCGGGTGTACTCCGTCGAGGTAGGCGATGGCTGCGAGGTGGCGGTCGGAGCGGTTGGCGTTCTTGTCGCCCCAGCTTCCGTTCTCGCCGCGTCCCGGTACATATTCGACAGTTGACATCGCTGCTCCGGTGCGTCCGTTGAATATGGTGAGATATTCGTTGCCGGACATAATGCGGCCGAGGAGCTGCTCGCCCTTCTCGCGGTAGTCGGCATTTGCATCACCGATCACCTTGCCGGTGCCGTCGACGGTGCCGTCGGAGGTCTTCACGACCATCTCGGCGCAGCCGTCTCCGTCGAGGTCATAGACCATCATCTGGGTGTAGTGCGCTCCGGCGCGGATGTTGCGTCCGAGATCAACTCTCCAGAGTCTCTGCCCGTTGAGTTTGATGCAGTCGATTATGACGCTTCCGGTGTAGCCGCTGTGGGCGTTGTCGTGGGAGTTGGATGGATCCCACTTGAGGAAGATCTCATACTCGCCGTCGCCGTCCACATCTCCTATGGAGCAGTCGTTAGGGGTGTACCTGGCCACCTCGCCGTTTGGCATCGTCTGGTCTGCCGGTGTGTCGAGGGCGATGGGAATATAGCCCTTCGGCGCGCCTGCAGGCAGGGTGAAACTGCCACCGGCAGCGTTTTTGGTGCTTGGACGCACTTCGTAGGTGGCCGCCTTGTCGGAGGAGTTGCTGTCTACATAGTAGCACACGTCCTTGATAGGTTTAGCGTTGAGCTTAACGCCGTCGCGGTAGACATCGAAGGCAACCTTGCCCGGGTCGGAGCTGAGGTAGCGCCAGGTTACGAACACTTCAGACGGGCTCTGCCTTACGGCGATGACGCCTCGTCCGAGGTTCTCCATCTTGAGCTTGGAGAAGTCGTAGTTGGTCTGTGCGAAGCACGATAGCAGCGTACACAGAACGGTGATGAGTGTTAATGTAAATCTTCTCATATAAATTGTTATTTGTTGAAGTCAAACCATACCTTCAGCCTCAGGCCTTCGTCGCCGGACTTGATGCGGATGTTGCCAGGCTGGCTCTTCGGTCCCTGCTGCGGGATGCTCTTGAAACTCTTGATCGCCTGGATGTCGAGCAGCAGGGCTATGTCGTCCGCGGGCAGTTCCGGGAAGAGCTTGGACTGCGAACCCTCCGGCTCGGCCGGATTGTAGACCTTGAGGTAGAGCCCGTCGGTCTCGCTGAGTATAGTGAGCGGACTCTTCTCGGAGAGAAGCTGCGCCCAGTAGATGTTGCCGTGGTAGCCCTTGAACTCCGGGTACTCCAGCGGTCCGTAGGTCGGCCGGCCGGTGATGGTGTTGTTGTATGCCTTCTGCCAGAGGTCGATGTTGTGTCCGCGGGTGCGGTTCTTCCAGACCCTGTACGGACCTCTTCCCAGCCAGCGCATCCCGCTCACGCTCTCCTCCGGCCAGCTGAAGCCGAATCCGAGATCCTTGATGTCCGGATCCATAAAGCCATCGTCGAATCCGCCCCTCACTCCGCCGTTGTCGCGGTTCAGAAGCACTGCGTCCATCCCGAGAACTCCTGCCGGAGTCACTCTCCAGACGATGGAATCCACTGCTCCGAGATACTTGGCCACATATACCGCATCCTCTCCGTCCATCCGGGAATAGCCTTCGGTGAAGCGCATCTTGATGCCGATAGGGTTCAGCTTGCCGAAAGGAGTCTGCTCCCCGCGCACGCTGACGGCGCTTATCTCTCCGGTGGCAGAGTCGAAGCTGACGCTGAGGTCTCCGGCACTTAGAGTGTGCCGGCCGTCCTTCTGCTCCGCACGGGCGGCTGAAGCCCTGCCCCCGCTCCACTTCTGGTGCAGATCATAGTAGTCGCACGCATAGTGGACAGGCCAGGTGCGGGTCACTATGCTCTTGCCGTGCTCGTCGAAGGCTTCAATCTCGAGTATGTCGCCGCTGAAGAAGCCCTCCGGAAGCTCCATCCGGAGTATGCCGGTGGTGTTCGGAGCGAGTGCGGGCACCGCTATGTCACCTTCGGCGATAGTGGAGGTCCCGGCACCCTCGGCAGGGGAGCCCACCTTCTTGAGGCGGTACTTCATCGAGCACTTGCCCAGATCCGAGAAGAGGTATTTGTTGGTGATGTAGAATTCTCCGTTGAATGAAGGAGTTATGTAGAGCTGCGCAAACTGTATCGGAGCCCAGATGTCGCGGATGGCGTAGAAGCTGCCCTCCTTCTCGCGGTACGGACCCACTACGCCGTCGTCGGCCATATCGTAGTTGCAGTCGAGTCTGCCGCCCTGGTCTGTCCTGACCACCGACTCGTCGAGGAAGGCCCAGATGAATCCGCCGGCGAAGAGCGGGTGGGAGGTCCACTTGTCCCAGAAGTCCTCAAGCCCGGCACCGCCGCCCTGGTCGGAGTTGGCGTGCATGAACTCGGTCGGCATGAATACCTTGTAGCCGTTGTTGAACCTGCCCACTCCAGTGAGATAGGTAGGATAGTGGTGGGTGTCCAGTTCGTCGAAGTCGGCCCACGGGTGTATCACGTGGCGCTTCTGCGGATCATACTGCGCAAACAGAGGGTCGAGGGAAGTGTTCCATCCGCCCTCGTTGCCGTTGTCCCAGAGGATGATGCAGGGGTGGTTGACATCCCGCCTGACCATCTCCTCCACGAGCTTCGGGCCCACTTCGTTGTCGTATCTCCCGTGCCAGCCGCAGAGTTCGTCGAGGTAGAATATCCCCAGCGAGTCGCAGACATCGAGGAAGTGGGTGTCCGGCGGGTAGTGCGAGCGCACCGCGTTCATATTCATCTCCTTGATGAGCTCCGCATCCTCGAGGCTGATCTGCCTGTCGGTGCAGCGCCCGCCGTCGGGGTAGAACGAGTGGCGGTCAACTCCCTTGAGCACTACCTTCACCCCGTTGACGTAGAGTCCGTCCTTCGGGCGGAAATCCACAGTCCTGAAGCCGACTCTCTGCGCGGTGCTGTGCAGCACCTTCCCTTCAGGGGATAGGAGGGACATAGTCAATATATATAGGTTAGGATGTTCGCAGTCCCAGGTCTGCACGCGGCCCCAGCTGAGGGTGTCCGTCTGATGCGCCGAGCGCAGGCTTTCCGTGAAGTCGC
Organism: bacterium; assembly: GCA_963613775.1. Classification (GTDB taxonomy): domain Bacteria; phylum Bacteroidota; class Bacteroidia; order Bacteroidales; family UBA932; genus Cryptobacteroides. Next base: position 24,249 of record CAVEAQ010000003.1, read on the forward strand.
CGACAGTGCGCTGCGGCTCCGCGAGAGGGGAGAGGCGGTACTGTATCGAAGATCCTTCCGGGGCGTTGAGCACGTCGAGGCTGACCGTCATCACGCCGTTGGCGCGGGCGTCTATCGCATAATGCTCAATGTGCTCCCTGGCCGTGCAGGTTAGATATACCGGGCGGTATATGCCTCCGAAGTTCCACCAGTCGGCGTGGCGCTCGGAATTGTTGACGGAAGCGTTGCCCGACTCCTTGCGCACGGTGACTTCGAGCCTGTTGCTGCCGCCGTAGCGGAGCAGCGCGCCGATATTGTACTGGAAGCGGTAGAACCCTCCCTGGTGCACCGGCCCGGCGCTCTTGCCGTTGATGCGGACTTCGGTGTCGGTCATCACGCCTTCGAAGACTATCTTGACGTCCTTGCCCTTCCAGGAGGACGGAACCTTGAAGCTGTAGCGGTATTCTCCGTATTCGTCAAGCGGCTTCTGCATCGCCCAGCGGCCGTAGTTGTATTCGCCGTAGCCCTGGAGCTCCCACTGTGACGGAACCTCTATCTTGCTCCAGCGGCCGCTGTTGCGTCCGTCGGAGCACCTGAAGTCCCAGGTCCTGGTGTCGCGCAGCCCGGTCCCGGAAAGGTATTGTATCTGAGTGTTCTGTGCGTGTAGCCCGATACAGAGCGACAGCGCCAGGATACTAGCGGAGAGTGTTTTCATTATGCTATGTTGTGCGGTTTCGTCAAAGTTAAGAAATAATCTGCAATAATATTCCATGCAATTCGCAAAAATCACTCCGGAAGCGATGAATTATTAAAATAGGATTGCTAAATTTGTGGAGATAATCAAATAACACCGTAAATTACCGATCAATGAAACGAATTCTTCTGACAATGCTCGCCCTGGCCGCGATAGTGCCTGCCGGTGCGAAGAAGGTTAAGCCTCAACCCCTCACCTTCCCTGACGGGACCGTGGTGTCCGACTGGTACAAGGACTGCACAGTACCGGAGAAGGAGAGCCTGGGCAAGGAGTACAATATCGCCGACTTCGGCGCCATCAGCGACCCGAACAATGTACAGACAGAGCTGATACAGAGCGTTATAGACAAGGCTGCTGAAGAGGGCGGCGGAGTCGTGGTCATCCCTGAGGGCATCTACAAGAGCGGCGCGCTCTTCTTCCGTCAGGGCACCCACCTCTACCTCTCCAGAGGTGCAGTGCTGCTCGGCAGCGAGTTTATCTATGACTTCCCTGTCATCACCACCCGCATCGAGGGCGAGGTATGCAAGTACTTCGCTGCGCTCATCAATGTGGACAAGCTTGACGGATTCACCCTCACCGGCCCCGGCACCATCGACGGCAACGGCAGCCCGTACTGGAGAGCCTTCCGCATACGCAGACAGTGGAACCCGGCCTGCACCAACAAGGACGAGCAGCGCCCGCGCCTGTTGCACATCTCCAACAGCAAGAACATCATCGTGGCTGACGCTACTCTGCAGAACTCCCCGTTCTGGACCTGCCACGTCTATAAGACACAGGATATCAAACTGATGAATCTCCGCATCTTCTCTCCTGTCTCTCCGATCCGCTCCGCCAGCGCCGACGGCATCGACCTCGACGTATGCTCCAACGTGCTCGTGAAGGGCTGCCGCATCACTGTCAACGACGATGCTGTCTGCTTCAAGGGCGGCAAGGGACCCTGGGCCGACAAGGACGAGAACAACGGGCCGAACTGCAACATCCTCGTTGAAGACTGCTTCTTCGACCGCACCACCGGCAGCTGCCTGACCTGCGGAAGCGAGTGCATCCAGACCCACAACATCCTCGTGCGCAACTGCAAGGTCGACCGCGGACAGTCCCTCCTCCAGCTCAAGATGCGTCCTGACACCCCTCAGCACTATGAGTTCATCACTCTCGACGGTATCGAGGGAAGCTGCCGCTGCGTGCTCAGCGTGGCTCCGTGGAGGCAGTTCTTCAACCTCAAGGACCGCGAGGACATCCCGCGCTCATACGGCGAGCACATCATCCTGCGCAACCTCAATCTCGAGTGCCAGAGCTTCGCCAACATCTCCCCTAAGGAGGACGAGTACACCCTGGACGACATCACCTTCGAGAATGTCAGGGTCAGCACCCCGAAGCCGGAGTGGAACAGCTCCGCTATCAGCAACCTCAAGCTCATCGATACCTACATCAACGACGTCAAGCAGTAGAGAGGTACGATTTTTGAGGCAAATATCGACTAACAAACACTATTAACCGTTAATATCAGTATTCCAATGAAGAAAGCATTTCTTGCAGCGGCGCTCATCTTCGCCGCATTCTCTTCTGCGAGCGCCCAGTTCGGAGTCTTCCAGCCTTCCGAGAAGAAGGTCGTGAAGGACGAGCAGACCGGCGTTCAGCTCATTCTTCTCACTGACACCCAGAAGAATGACAGTTTCATCTACCAGACCGACCCGATGTGGACACCGGACGGCAAGTACCTTATGTTCCGCTCTTCCACCAGAGCAGGTGAAGAGGGCGAGGAGCGCACAATGCCTGACGGCAAGAAGGTCAGGTTCGCTCCGACCCAGTTCTTCTTTATCGAGATCGCCAGCGGCAAGATCATCCAGGTGACCGAGGGCAATGTGGGCTCAGTATTCCTTGCCAACCGCTCCAACAAGCTCTTCGTCAACAAGCGTGACGGTGAGAACTGGTCAATCTATGTGATGGATCTCGACAAACTCTTCGCCGATGCCAAGAAGAAGGCTGCAGGCAGCTTCGAGAGCTACCTCACCAAGTGCGGCACCTTCCCTCAGAGCCCTGAGATGGGCCGTCCGGGCGGATGGTGCGTCAATAGCGAGGATGAGTATGCCTACATCACAGTGACCCGCGAGGGCACTGCAGAGGAGCAGGCGGCAATGAAGGCCAAGGCATTCGTGCCGCGCGACGACCAGCCTGTCAAGATCTCCCAGAGCCTCAGCGGACTCCGCAAGATGAACCTCAAGACAGGAGAGGTGACCAAGATCTGCGATATGGACTTCAAGGTGGGCCACATCCAGGCAAGCCGCTTCCGTCCTAACGAGATCGTCTTCTGCAACGAGACCGGCGGTGATGCCGACCAGCGCATGTGGTACGCCGATGCCGACGCCTGCACCTTCAAGCCTCTCTACAAGGAGACCCCGCTCGACTGGGTGACCCACGAGACCTTCGGCACCGAGGATTATGTATATTTCAATGTGCTCGGATGGCAGGACCGTCTCCGCAAGCAGGCCAGCGGTATCTTCCGCATCAACCTCCGCACCGACGATGTCGAGTGCCTCGGCAACGTGGAGATGGAGGCTGACAGGGAGAGCGCTCTCAAGGGAAGGGGATTCTGGCACTGCAACTCCACCCGCGACAACCAGTGGGCTGCAGGCGATACCTTCGGCGGCAATGTATGGCTTATCAATGTGGCCAACGGCTACAGGCAGATGATTGCTTCAGATGTCAAGATGAAGCCTGACCACTCACATCCGTTCTTCAGCCCTGACGGCACCAAGCTCTGCTTCAAGTCCGGACACTATTCCGACGGACAGAGACTCAACCTCGTGATGGTTGACCTCACCAAACTTGCCTGCTACAAGCAGTACAATAAGTAATCAGTCAATACTTCATAAATTAAGGCGGCCTTCGTGAGAGGGCCGCCTTAATCGTATCTGTGAGGTCTGCTCCATTACTGGAGCAGGTTCTCCTTGAACTCTATCTCGACGATGCGGAGCTCGTTGCCCTGCTTGTCGCCGTTCTTGGCCTTGAAGAGGTCGAGCTCTCCCGCTGCAGGAGCCGCAACCTCGACGATGCCGCTGAATGCGTCGCTGTCCTGGGTGGAGCCCTTGAGGCGTACGGTGATCTCGCGGGCCATCACCGGCTTCACATTGAGATGTACATAGCCCAGCGACCTCTCGGTCTCGCCGCTCCAGATGAGCTCATCTCCGGCGTAGATCTCGATAGGGTAGCTGCGCATACGCCAGCCGGTGAACTTGATGCAGATCTCGTCGATCTGGGCCATACGGCCGAGCTGGTAGGTAATCCAGCCGGTGGAGAGATGTCCGTCGTTGGACCACTCGCTGAGCTCGTTGTCATCGTAGCTGTTCGCCGCCCTGTCGGAGTTGGCTCCGGCCTTGGCACCCACGATCAGCACGTCCACGCAGCGGTCAGTATAAGACGGGGTCTGAGGAGTCTCACCGCGGTCAAGCCTGCCCTTGAGGTGATCGCCAGGGATGTAGGTGCTGAGGCCTCCGGCGGTCTCGAACGGAAGGGTCTCGAAGGAGATCTCCGCGCCCTTGAGCCCTTCGGCGCTGGCCTTGAGGGTGACCTTGCCCGCAGTGGTGGTGGAGCGGAGGATGGCACGGTTGATGCCGCACTCCACAGGGAAGTCCTTGGCGAGGATGTAGTTGTCAGGGCCCTGGGCGATACCGCCGCGCCACTCTGCAGGACCGTCCAGCTCATAATGGATCATATCGTTGGCCAGTGGGCATCTGCGTCCCTGGGCGTCCACGACCTCGATCTGCACGAGGGCCACGTCCGCTCCGTCGGCCTTCCAGCCGGTAGGGTTCTCTATCTTGCTGAGCTTGAGAGCGACAGGCTTGCCGGCGGTCTGGACTGAGTAGCGGGTGACTTCCTTGCCGCCGTTGTAGCCCACGGCTTCAAGCTTGCCCTCCTCGAATGCGACTCCCTCCCAGGTGAAGAGGAACTGGTAGTCCTGGCGGCTGCCGCTGAGCTCCCTTCCGTTGAGGAAGAGCTTCACCGTCTCGGTGTTGGAGACCACATAGACAGGCTTCACGGTGCCCTTGTCGTAGTTCCAGTGGCCTACGATGTAGATGTGAGGCTTTTCGATGTCCACCCAGCCGTCCCACATCACCTGGTGGGCGAAGAATGCGTCCTTAGGGATGCGGAGAGGGTCGGTGACACCGCTGCGACGGTAGTTCTCCACGCCGCGGGCGTGGGTGTTGGAGTCGGAGAATATGATCTTGGCTCCGCCGGAGCTGATCCTCTCGCCCGAGCCGGCTCTCTCGCGGTAGTAGTCATACCAGCGGCGCACGAGCTCGACGGCGAACTGGTCCTGGTTGTGGTTGTACGGGGCGGCGCTGGCGTTGACGGCCTTGCCGGTAACGGTGGATTCATAGCTCTTGTTGCCGTCGCCCTCCTTGTGGTACGGATAGGAATAGTCGTCCCAATACTTGCGCAGACCTTCGTCGCGGCAGTATTCAGTGGCCCAGAACGGGGAGTGGGCGCTCTTGTTGATGTAGAGCATCTCTCCGCCGTATTCGGACTCGCGGATGTCGAGCATCTCGCGGCTGCCTATGGCTCTGCCGCCGTAGAAGTCGTACTGGTCACGGATGGCCCTCATCTCGAGGATGTGCTCGCGGCTGATGGACTCGTTGCCGCACTCGTAGAAGAGGATGGACGGATTGTTGCGGTTGTAGATGATGGCGTCGCGCATCAGCTCGACCCTCTGCTCCCACTGCCTTCCCTCGCGATCCTTCTCGGAGTCGCCGGCAGGCATAGCCTGGATGAGGCCGACGCGGTCGCAGGACTCGACATCCTGCTTCCACGGAGTCACGTGCATCCAGCGCACGATGCTGGCGTTGTCCTCGACCATCAGACCGTTGGAGTAGTCGCTGAGCCAGGCGGGGACTGAGAGTCCGAGCGCCGGCCACTCGTTGGAGGTGCGCTGGGCGTAGCCCTTGACCTGGATGACGCGGTCGTTGAGCCAGATCTTGCCCTCGGCGAAGCGGGTCTTGCGGAAGCCGGTGCGGGTGCAGACTTCGTCCACTACCTTGCCGTCCACCTCGAGTGCGGTGCGCACATCGTAGAGGTAGCCGTAGCCCCAGCTCCAGAAGTGCAGGTCCTCAGCCGGGGCTGAAGCCTTGAGGGTGACGGTCTCCCCGGCGGCAATCTCGACCGGCTCGGAGCTGAATGTGCTGACGGTCTTGCCCTCAGGAGAGGTGACGCTGACGCGGTATACTGCGGTCTGCGCCTTCTTGCCCTCGTTGCGTACCTCGGACTCGGCGTTGATCACCGCAGTGCGGGCCTTGACGCGCATATCGGAGGCATAGATATAGACTCCGGTGGTCTTCAGTGATGAGTAGAGCGGCAGGGTCTGGTAGAGAGTGCCGGTGACGTGCAGCCAGACATTCTTCGGCAGACCGCCGTAGTTGGCATTGAAACTCTTGTGGTTCCACTGGTAAGGAGTGCCGGTGGACTTCTCCTGATAGCCCCAGTTGTTGTCCACGCGCACGGCGATGACGTTCTTGCCGGACTTGAGGTAAGGGGTCAGGTCGTAGCCGAAGGCCATCACGCCGTTTTCGTGCAGACCTACGAACTTGCCGTTGACATAGACCTCGGCGCCCTGGCGGGCACCCTCGAACTCGATGAATACCTTCTGCCCGCGTGCGCTCTTGGGGAGAGTGAAGTGCTTGCGGTACCACACGACCGTGTCGGTGTGCTGCCTGATCTCCACGCGGAATGCATCGTCTTCGTTGAAGGCGTGGGGCAGGGTGACCTTCTTCCAGCCCCCGTCCTTGAATGAGACCTGCTCCGCAGACGGGATGTCCCCCACCTTCAGCAGCCAGTCTGAGTTGAAATTGTACTTCTCACGGCCCGTCGCGCACACGGCCAGAGCCATTGCGGCGAGCGAGAGCAGCAGTGATTTGAGATTCATATCGGAAATTTTATTGGTTGTTTGCTACAAATATAGCCAAAAAAAGGACGGCCTCAAAGACCGTCCTTCTTATTTATGGGGACCTTGGCTACCAGTCAGGATTCTGCTGATAGAGACCAGGTGCGGATGAGAGCTCGGCTGCAGGGATAGGAAGCAGGTAGCGTCCGTCCTTGACATTGCCTACTGACACGTTGGTGCGGTAGTCTCCGTTGGTCTTGTAGTTGTCGTACTTGGCGATGGTGACATCCTTCCACTCTCCGTAGCGGACCATATCAAACCAGCGTACACCTTCGAGGTAGAGCTCGAGTTTGCGCTCGCGCTTGATGTAGTTCATCGCCTCGGTGGCTGATGCGCTTGTAGGTACAGGGGTGATGCCTGCGCGGTTGCGGATCTTGTTGACATATCCCATAGCTTCGGAGATGTTGCCGTTCTCGACGAGGAGCTCTGCATAGAGAAGCATCATATCCTCATAGCGGATGATAGGGAAGTTGATCGGCCACTGGTTGAGAGAGCCGGTGCCGGTGCCGAGCTGGGTCTCGTCGAACTGGATGCCGGCCTCGTTGCGCTTCGGTATGGTCGGGCACCACTTGGTGTTGATGGACATCTCGAGGGACTCGATGGTCTGGCCGTTGTAGCTGAACTTGGTGGTCCTGTTGACGTAGGCAGGGGTGCCGTTGTACTCGTCGTAGCCGTCGATGAAGTTGAATCCCAGTCCGCGAGGATCGTTGTTGGAGATATACTCATAACGGAGGGTGGCTTCAGGATAGACAGGCGTCATTTCTGAACCGGAGTGATAGTTGTCGAGGACGATATCGAAGTTCTTGATGGCGACACCTGAGCTGAAGGTCAGCTGAAGACCGGTGCCGAGACGGTGCTGGATCGCGAAGATCTGGTACTTGTTGGCGGTGGCGTTGTCGGTGAGGAACTGTGCCTTCCACTCCTTCATCGTTGGGGCGAAGTAGGATGAACCTCCCTCGACCACCTTCTTGAGGTAGCTCTCGGCGTTGGACTTCGCAGAAGCGTCGTTGTACGGATAGCCCTTGAGGGTCATATATACGCGGGCGAGCAGGGCCTGGGTGGAGAGTTTGTCGGCACGGCCGTCGGCGGCGACGCTGCTGCCGGTGTTGCTCTTCATATCGGAGCGGAGCGGAAGCAGACTCTCGGCCTGGGTGAGGTCAGGGATGACGGAGTTGCAGATGACGTCCTTGCCTTCTGACTGGGTGAGGGTCTTGGACTCGGTGGAGGAAAGCACGTGGTCTACGATAGGCACGCGTCCGAAGGAGCGTACCAGCTCGAAGTGCGCGAGTCCTCTGAGGAAGAGGACCTCTCCCTTCATCTGGTTCTTGATGTCTTCGCTGCTGAACTCCACGGCATCGATGGATGCGAGGATGGTGTTGGCGTTGTAGATAAGGCTGTACCAGCCGGACCAGAGGCTCGCGAGCTCGCTGGTGGCGTTGTTGATACGGTAGAACGATACCTCGGAGCAGGTTCGGATGCCGTTAGGGTCCGGGTCAACCCAGACATTGTCGGAACGGTCTTCGGAGAAGGTAAGGTACTGGTAGTCCTCCACGCTCCTGAGCTTGGCATAGACACCGAGGACACCGGATTCGATATGGGCCGGGGTGGTGTAGAATCCGTCCGGAGAGAGGCTCCCGACAGGAGGGGTGCTGAGATAATTCTTTGAGCAGGAGGATGCAACTGCAAGCGCACCGGCTACAAGGAGAATGTATTTGATATTCTTCAACATAAGGCAGATCAATTAAAAGTTGACGTTGAGACCGAGGCTGAACGTGCGGGCTGACGGGTATGCACCGTAGTCAACGCCGGTGAATCCGCTCTGGTTGGCAGCTTCCGGAGAGTATCCGAGATAGTAGCTGTCGAGGATGAGGAGATTCTCGATGGATGCATAGATCCTGAGGGACTCGATGAACTTCTTGAACGGAAGAGTGTAGCCGACGGTCAGGTTCTTGATGCGGAAGTAGTCGGACTTGAAGACGAAGCGGGAATCGATGTTGTAGGAGTTGGTGGTGAGAGGGAAAGGAAGAGTTCCGTCACCAGGCTCGTCCTCGCTCCACCAGGCGTTGACCCAGTGCCTCATCGTGTTCTGCTGGGTACCCATATGGGCGCGGTCGACAGCGCGGCCGAAACCGCTCATAATCTGGCCGCCGGCCTGCGCGGTGAAGAGGATGGAAGCATCGAAGTTCTTGTAGGTGAAGCGGTTGGTCATACCGAAGACAAACTTCGGAGCCGGGTTGCCGAGTACCTGCCAGTCGTCGTTGGTGATGTCACCGTCGCCGTTGACATCTTCGTATCTAGGGTCGCCAGGGACAGTCTCCTTGCCATAGTACTTAGGAGTGAGTCCGGTGGCTGCCTTGTAGTCGTCGATCTCCTTCTGGCTCATCCAGACGCCGAGGTTCTTGTGGTTGTAGAACTCATACATAGGGTGGCCGATGCGGAGGATCTGGTTGATGTTGGTGGACTGCCTTACATACACGAAGTTGCCTTCAGTAGTGTCATCGCCGAGCTGGAGAACCTTGTTGCGGCTGTATGACACATTGAACGAGGTGCTCCACTCTAAGTCTTCGCGGCTGATGTTCTGGGTGTTGAGCTCGAGCTCGACACCGTAGTTCAGTACAGAACCGAGGTTATCGTAGACGTTGGTGGTACCGAAGACTGAAGGCACAGGGACGCTGTAGAGGAGGTCCGTGGTGGTCTTGGTGTACCAGTCGACGGAGAGCTGGATGCGGTTCTTGAGGAAGCCGAGGTCAACCGCCACATCGGTGGAGTGGGTCTTCTCCCAGCCGAGAGCGCTGTTGCCGAACGAGCCTGCATAGTATGCGAGGACATCGGCGTAGCTGCCGGCGGTGAGGGTTGAGTATGCGGCGCTCTCAGGGATGCCGTAGTTACCGGTCTGGCCGTAGCTGGCGCGGAGCTTGAGGGTGTTCCACCAGTCGAGGCCGGCGCCCTTGAAGAAGCCTTCATTGGCGATGTTCCAGCCTGCGGATACTGAAGGGAACCAGCCCCACTTGTTGCTTGATCCGAAGCGTGAGTAACCGTCGCGGCGCAGCGAAGCCGATACCATATAGCGGTCATCGTAGTTGTAGCTGATACGCCCGAACGCGGAGAGGAGTTTGGTGTTGGTCTTCTCTGTGACATTGGAAGCCTTGACGGTAGGGGAGGTAGTCGAGCTGCTGCCGACGAATGTGCCTGTGATCACATCGTTAGGCATATTGGTGTAGGACTGGCTGGTGCCGTAGCCTATGTTGCCGACTTCTGAAGAAACACCGAGCATCGCGGAGATGTTGTGCTTGCCGAAGGTCTTGTCGTAGTTGGCGACAAGCTGGAGCAGGGTATTGATGTTGTAGTCGGTGTTGTGGACAGCCGTTGAATTGGCGCCTTCCGCCTTGAACCAGTTCTGGTTGGTGTTGGTGTTGGCAGAGAAGGTGTTGGTGTTGCTGTTGACATAGGTCGCTGATGCTGAAGCCTCCACCTTGAATCCCTCGAACGGGTTGGCGCGCAGGAATGAGCTGGCCTGCAGGCGCATCGTGTGGTTGTGGGATGCGGTCTCCTCGTAGTACTGCTTAGGACGCATACCGCTGCCGCCCCAGAGATAGGTCGTGTTAGGATAGTACTGGGTATTGTATCCTACTCCGGTGTCGGATACAGGAGGTGAGGTGAGTACGTGGTGAGCACGGGTGTCCTTACCGTTGCCCTGGCCTGAGCCGGTGTTGATGATGAATGAAGGCGCGAGGTTGACTCCTGCGCTGATCCAGTCGTTGAGCTTGCTCTCGACATTGGTGCGGAGATTGATACGCTTGTAGTTGGATGCAGGGGAGAGGCCGTCCTGGTCGAGGTAGCCGAGGGAGAACATATACTTGGTGGTCTCGCTCGCGCCGGATACGCTCACGTTGTAGTTCTGCTGGAATGCCGGGCTGTAGGCGTAGTCCTGCCAGTCGAGAAGGCTGAGCTCGGTGCCGTCGTCGTAGTAGGTGTGGGAAGCCTGCATATCCTTGCTGAGGTACTTGAACCAGCGGTCGTCGAAGTTGACTGCGTTGCCGCCGGTCCTCTGAGGGCCGCTGAGGCCGAGGTTGGCGATACGGGTGGCGTTGTCGTCGGAGATCTTGCCTGCAGGATACATCTTGAGGTACTGTGCGTCCATACAGCGGACTGCGAACTCCATCCACTCGGTGGCGCTCATCACGTCCATCTTCTTCTCGAGGGTGGCGACACCGGTGGTGACGCTGAAGGTAACCTTAGGTTTGCCCTTCTGTCCGCTCTTGGTGGTGACGATCACGACACCGTTGGAGCCGCGGGACCCGTAGATGGCGGCTGATGCGGCGTCCTTGAGGACTTCGATGTTGGCGATATCGTTAGGGTTGAGGCCGCTCATCGAGCTCTGCGGGATGCCGTCGATTACATAGAGAGGGTCATTGCCCGCACTGATGGAAGCGGCGCCGCGGACTCTGATCTGCGGGTCGGCACCAGGCTCGGCATTGGTGATCTGCACGCTGACACCGGCGAGCTGGCCCTGGAGGGCTTCCTCGGCGCGGGCCATCGAGCGGTCCTTGATAGCCTTGCTGTCCATAGATGCGACGGCAGAGGTCAGACTGCTCTTCTTGACTGAGCCGTAACCGATGGCTACAGCCTCTTCGAGAAGTTGCTTGTCCTCTTCGAGGGTGATGGTTATGTTCTCGCCCGGAGCCACATACTTCGTGATGTAGCCGATGCCTGAGACCTCGAGGGTGGCGCTGGCGGGAACCTTGAGAGTGAACTGTCCGTCAAGGTCTGTTGATACACCGTTGGTGTTGACTCCCTGCTGGAGCACATAGGCGCCGATGATCGGCTCACCGTTGGTGTCAACAACCTTGCCTTTACTCGTGATGACGCTCTGCGCGAATGCAGGGGCCATCATCGAGATGCTGACAACGAAAGTCGCAAGGACTTTCATTCCGTTTTTAATTAATGATCTCATTAATTGGTTGTTTTGGTTAAACTATAATAGTGTGTTGTAGTGTCACTGCTTATGTAAGTGGCGCGAAATTACTGAAATTTTTTCAAAAATCAATAATTTCGCGCCACAAATATGGACTGCAGGCTATTTAAGCCGTGTTTTTATAGAGGAAGCACTTCGAGACAGTAGATGGCATCGAGGCTCCAGGTTGCGGCGCCGTTGGTGTTGGGGTGGACCGGCTCATCGATGCCGCGGAAGAGCTCGCCCCAGGTTTCGGCTGCCGCCTTGCTGTCGTGGTCTTTCCAGGCGGCGTAGGCGTTGAGGCGGGAGACTCTGAATCCGGCCATCGTGTGGTAGCGGCGCGCGTGGTCGAGCCAGGCGGCGTTGAACTCCGGCACGTTGATCATCTCCTGCATCTCGGTCATTATCTCGAAGCCTCCCATAATCGTCATCAGGTGGTTGGTGCCGATGGAGTTCGGGTCACCTTCCCAGCTGAGGACGCCGGTGGCAGGATCGAAGCCGAGCACCTTGACCTTGCCGGTCAGCAGGCCGTTAGGCAGGGCGGCGATGCTCTTCATTCCGCTCACGATCATATCGTAGTAGTGCTTCTCGCCGGTGCGCTCCCACCTTGTCATCCAGTTGCCGGCGTAGCCCAGCCAGTCAGGTCCGATGCGCAGGCGGGCAGGCGCGGTGCAAGGGTTCTGGCTGCGCGGTGCCGCTAGCCTCATCGGGTCAATCTCGTAGAGCAGCTGCTCTGCATCCTTGGACTCGTCCATCAGGTCGCCGGAGCGCTCGTCGGTGGTGAGGTAGTAGAGGAAGCGGTTCCAGGCTGCCTGGCCGATGCGCGCCTCCTTGGCGCCGCAGCCCCAGTGGGAGACGTTGTGACGGCTGCCGAGTCCGGCATAAGGTCCGATATGGTATACGTCCACCTCGGTGGTGTGGCGGCTCATCGCCACTGCGAGCTTCCATATGTCCTCGCGGCCGCTGCGCAGGAAGTCGTACCAGAGCCACATGTTTGACGCGAGCTCGGTGTTGTCCCAGGCGTAGCCGCCCACATCGTAGCGCCATATGCCGCGGACTTCGTCCATCGCGTGCATAAAGTCGCCGTAGTTCCAGAATCCGTACCACTTAAACTTCTCCACCTGCTCCTTGTAGACGGTGATATATTCGTCAAGGCGGTCTTCGATCTGGGTGCGCTGCGCGTTGCTGCGGTCAGGCAGGGACCAGATGCCGAAGGCGTGTGCATCGTGGAGATATTTCGGCTCAGGAAGCATCTGTGAGTCGGCCTTGAGCAGGGTGGTGGTGGCGAGGATGCCCTCCTTGCCGGGGTATGCCGCCTGAGGCACGAGGGTGAGGGTGTGGGTGCGGGCGATGCCGTACGGGGTGCTCATACCTTCCTGCACGTCCTCGTAGCTGGCTTCAAGGTCGTGGGCTACGGTGTCGTAGTGCCTGAGGTCCATCGGCTCGGACTCCGGACTCCAGAGCCATACCGTGATGGTGGCCTCGTCGCTGCGCGCGCCGCTGACTTCCAGGGATGAAGGATATGCCTGCCAGAAGTCCTTGAGGGAAACTCCCAGACCGCCGCTGACGTCACCGGCGAACACGTATCCGCCGGATCTGCTGCCGGTGTATGTGCCTATCCACGGCCTGTCTTCCTGGGTCTTCTTGCGGATGGAGAATGAGTTGTCGGTGAGCTGGCTGAGGCGGTAGCCGTCCCACTTGGCCCACTTCTCGATGAGGAACTGTCCCTTCTGGTCGAAGAATGTGTGCTCAGGGATGCGCTTGCCCATCATCTGCTGCTCCTGGTAGCCCGGTTCGCGCTCGGCCTGTGCTCCTGGACCGCCTGCAGGCGGTGCCTGCTGCGGACGCTGAGCCTGGCCCTGCGGACCCTGAGGCCCGCCCTGCTGGATGGGCGCTACTGCCTGAGGACCCTGGCCCTGCTGAGGACGAGGACCCTGAGGTGCGCCCTGTGGACTCTGCTGCCCCTGCTGGCGCGGGGCTGTGAGGATGCGGCGGCCTACGAGCGGCTCGATAGGCTCTGCCCAGACTTTACCCTCATCGGCTGCGAATGCGACGTGGCGGTTGTACATCTCCTCCCTCATCGGCACGCGGAAGCGCAGGCCGATGGAGCTGATGAAGTCCTTGTCCTGGTCGCCGTCGAAGACGAAGCTGTGCACGAGGCGGATCTGGTCGGAATTCTTGTAGAAATACATTCTCAGCACGAACGGCAGCCACTCGCGGCCCGTGGCCTCGTTGTAGTGGGTACCTTCGATCTTGACAGTGCTGCGCACGGCTCCGTTCTGCTCGAGGGAGACCTTGCTTATCTTGCTGACATAGCTGTTGCCGCCTTCGCTGGCCACGAGGTCGGCGCTGCCGCCCACCCTGGTCTCTCCAAGGTAGAGGGCCTCGATCACATTGCTGCCGCTCTTGGGTACGATGGCGGTGATGGCGCCGGACGAGATGCTGTAGCTGTCACCCTTGTCTTCGACCATCGAAGCGCCGGCAGGGGAGGCCTTCTTGACCTTGACGAGCTTGGCGCTGTCGGTGCCTCCCGGGATGACGGCCGCCACTCCGAGCCACTTCACTGAGCCGTCAGGCCAGCTGGCAAGTGTCCAGCTGTCGCTTGCGATGGCGCTGCCGTCTGCGCTCTGAAGCTCGAGGGCGGTCTTGGCGGTCACTTCACCATTCCTGAACGGCACGCCGAAGCTGACGGCGCGGTCGAGCACCGGAGTCTCGCCGATCCAGTGCAGAGGAGCCTCGCTGAAGGCTTCCTTAGGGGTGGCGGTATATGTGAAGTTTTTGATTGCGGTGCGGGAGAGGGTGGTGCGGAAGCCGAACCAGCCTTCGGTATATGGATCAGCATCGTTGTAGTCGAAGAGGAGCTTGCCGTCCATCCAGTACTGTACGCGCCCCTCGGCGCTCACGAGTTTGATGTGGTACCAGCGGTTAGGCTGCAGAAGGTGCTCCCGGTCGGTGTATTCCTTGATGATCTCCGGATCAGGCTCGCCGGTGTAGCGGCGGAAGCGGGTGGTGGTGTTGGAGTTGCCGCCGAAGCCTACATAGTAGAGCTTCATCTGGGCGCAGTTGGCGAAGACCCCGCCTCTCTGCTTGCTGCGCTTGAATACGTCAGAGGCTTTAGGGTCTGAGGCCATCCAGAAGCAGTTGAGGTCGCTCAGGCGGTCGCCCTCCTTCTGCTTGTAGACGATGGCGTCGTATTCGATGACCACATCTCCGGACATTTTCTCCCTGTACCAGAGGGTCAGGCCTTTCGGAGCCACTATCTCGCAGGCTCCGTCCTTGAAGCTGACGGAGTAGTCAGCTGACTCGGACTCGACTCTCCAATGCTTTGAGAACTGCTTCTCGCTGAGAGGGTCGGTGCTTCCTTTTGCAGGCGCAAGCAGCGGCAGGGCCAGCAGAAGGACGGTTAACAATCTTTTCTTTAACATTATTTGTGGTATTTGGTGTTTGATTTCACAACCCGCTAAGTTACGACTAAAGTCCTAATCCACCAAATAAATTGAGGGCGACCGTCCCGGCCGCCCTCAATGTTCAAATGTTTTCTAAGACGAATTCTAAATATTAATATCCAGGATTCTGCATCGCGCTCTTCTCGTCCTGAGTGAGAGGCTTGCCGTCCTTGGTGATATTGTCTAGGAAGGTCTGAGGGATTGGGCGATAGTAGTGCTTGGCAGGATTGAAGTTGCCGCCGTTGCTGCTGGTCGCGTAGGTCGTTCCGCTCATATCCGTCTTGTGTCCGGTGATGTCGGTGAGTTCGGTGGAGTATGCCTGGTCGTTGAATACAAGTCTCTTCTCGAGGGTCTTGGTGCGGGCGAGGTCCATCCAGCGCTGATACTCTCCGTACATCTCCCTGGACTTCTCGTTGAGCAGGTAGCACATAGCCTTGTCGTAGTCGGAAGAGTAGCCGAGCTTGTCGATGATGGCCTGGTCTTCTGCCGGCATATTGCCCAGGGTCACTGTAGGGAGCACGGAAGCGGTGGCGTTGGTCGCTGTCCTGACAGCCTCGTCATCCCATCCGCCGAGAGAGTAGTAGTAGGAGTTCATCGGGTAGTATGAGCAGTTGGCTGTGAAGCCCTTGAGGCTGCTCTTGTAGGTGTTGTAGTGGTATGCGTTGCCGCCGTCCACATAGGCGTCGCGCTCCTCGCCGGCCTTGTACTGGGCCCTGTCGCGCAGAGGCTTGAGCACTGCGATGCCCTCGTTGTACTTGCCCTGTCTGATCAGGGCCTCAGCCTTGAAGAAGTAGTCTTCCGCTGAGCGTGCGAGCAGGCCGTCACGGTAGCCGCCGCCGAGGTTGTTGGCGTTGACCGCACCGTCGCTGTACTTGCAGAGAGGCACTGCCAGGGTGTTGTAGTCCGGTGTCATTGAGGTGCCGAGGATCTCATCGCCGCCGTCAGCGTAGATGTTGAGGGCCATGATGGCAGGGATCCGCTTGCCTGTCCTGTAGTCCGTGCGGGTGTAGGTGCCGTCGGTAGCCTTGGAGACGTTGACCTCGCTCTTGTAGTACTTCTGACCGTAGTCCTTGCGGTTGATGATGTACATCGCGCTGAGGTACTCGCCGTCGTTGCTCGGGAAGTAGTCGGTGGCCACTTGCTCAGTGCCGTCGATCTTGACCTTCTTGGAAGCGGAGGCGTTGTTGACCGCATAGGTGGTCTTGAATGACTTCCAGAAGCGTGAGTCGTTCTTGAGGTCATAGAGGAAGTATGTATAGGACGGGGTGGTCTTCATACGCTGGTACTCACGTCCGGATGCGATGTCGCGCTTCATCAGAGGGAAGTTCTGGTACCAGGCGGTGAAGAGGGCGAGTCCCCAGTTGGACTTGCGGTTGGTAGTCTCGGAGTCTGAGCTGCCGGAAGAGAGCACGATCTCGGTGTTGGTCTCGGTGATCGAGGTGTCGTAGGCCGTGAAGTTGTTGAAGAGGTCGTTGAAGTCGGCTGCAAGCGGGTGAGCTGCAATGACTTCGTCGGCATACTTGATCACTGCCTCGAGGTCGGCGGCCTTGTAGGAGGAGTTCCAGGAGTCGTTGATCTCGGATGCCCTCCAGAGGTGCGCCTTGGCGAGATAGTGCGCTGCGGCATACTTTGTTATGTAGTTCTTGGTGGCCCTTGAGGCGTCAGAGCTGAGCATATTGTATGCGTTCTCGAGGTCGGAGATGATGACTTTGTAGATCTCGTCCTGGGAAGTGCGGGAGAACTCTCTCTCGGGAGTGGTGATAGGCTCGGTGATGAGAGGGATGTCGCCGAACTGCATGGTGAGGAAGAGGAAGTTGAAACCGCGCACGAAGTATGCGGTACCGAGGGCCTCGTCCCTGAGGGATGAACCTTCGAGGATGTCGGCTCCCGCGATAATCCTGTTGCACCTGGCAATCCACTGATAGAGTGTGTCCCAGAAAGTGGTGATGGCCTGGGTGTTGGAGTTGACGGTAGGGGTTACGATGGAGCCCAGGCGGGCGTCGTAGTCGTTCCACATCCCGTTGGAAGCGTCGCCGGCTACCATAAACTCATCGGTGCCGTAGTTGGTGTAGGCGTAGCTTGACTCGTTGCTGAAGAAATAGTTGAACTCGAGATAGAGGCTGTTGGCCATCGAAGCAAGCCCTTCCGGCTCCTCTAGCCAGCTGGTGGAGATGCTGTCTCTCTTGACTTCGTTGAGGAAGTCATTGGTGCAGGCGCTGGTGAGCAGCATAGTGCCCATCAAGGTCACGCCGAGCGTAGTTTTGATAATATTTTTCATATAACTGCTGTCTGATTTAGAATCCTACATTGACGCCGAATACACATCCCTTGGTGTAGGTGCCGCTCTGGAGGTCGCTGTCCATCCAGCTCGTTCCCTGGTAGAGAGAGAACGGGTTCTTGAGCTGGGCCGTAACCTTGATGGAACCGAGACCGAGCTTCTTGACGAGGCTCTTAGGCACATTGTATCCGAGGGAGATCTGCCTTACCTTGAGGAAGGAAGCATCCTTCTGAAGGAGAATACCGGAGAATGAGTCGCCGCCCGCGGTGTTGAAGTACGGACGCTGGTACTCTGCGCCGGTCTTGTTGTTCTCGTTGTAGTAGTTCATATAGATGACAGGCTCGCGACCGCCCTGGTACTGACCGGTCTGGGCGAGGAACTTGAATGCTCCATAGAGGAATACCGATAGCTCGAAGTTCTTGTATGAGAAGGTGTTGGTGAATCCGAGGTTCCACAGAGGACGTGTGTTGCCGAGGACCTTGCGGTCGTAGTTGGCGTCGATCTTATAGTCTCCGTTCTGGTCGACAGGACGTACCATACCGGGCTCGAACTTGTGGCCGTTGGCGTTGAACTTGGCCATCTCGGCGAGATCCTCCGCTGAGTCGGTCCAGAGTCCTGCGCTCTCGTAGCCGTAGAGGACTGAAGAAGGCTGACCGATAAAGAGCCAGTTGGAAACCATATCTTCCTTGCCGTTCTGAAGCTCGAGAATCTTGTTCTTGGTGTAGGAGAGGTTGAGGTTGCTCCTCCAGCTGAAGTCGCGGGTGGAGATGTTGGTGGAGTTGAGGGTGAAGTCGAAACCGTGGTTCATCGTCTTGCCGACATTGTCCTTGGTCTTGCTGTAACCGGTCACGGTAGGGAGGGTCACGTCGAAGATGAGGCCGTTGGTGTAGTTGCGATATACATCGAGCACACCGGAGAGGCGTCCTTTGATGACGGAGAAGTCGATACCGATATTGTACTGGTCAGTGGTCTCCCAGCCGATCGCGTTGTTGGCGATGGTGGTAGGAGTATAGTAATAGGTGGAACCTGCATCGCCGTGTACCGCCACGCCGCTGCTGAGAGTGTCCTTGGTGGAGTAAACGCCCACTGAGTAGTTGCCGGTCTTGCCCCAGCCTGCACGGAGCTTCAACTGATCGAGCCAGCCGATGCCCTGCATAAAGTCCTCCTGGTCGATGCGCCAGCCGAGGGCGACAGACGGGAAGCCTGCCCACTTGTGGCCTTCGCCGAGCTGGGAGGCACCGTCGTATCTGTAGGAGAGGGTGACGATGTACCTGTCCTTGAAGCTGTAGATCATACGGGCCATATATGAAGCCATCTGAGCCTCGGAGAGGGAGTTGTAGCTAGGGCTGTTGAGAGTGCCGACTGAGTTGGCGTTGAGGCCCCACCACTTCTGTGTCATTCCGAGTGCCACGCCGGTACCGCTCATGCTGTAGAGTGTGGTGCTCATCTTTGACCAGGCCTCCTGGAGGAGGGTGGCGTTGATATAGTGGTCACCGAAGGTCTTGTCGTAGGTGATCATATTGTCGAGCAGCCAGGAGAAGTTCTTGTTGGCTGAAGAACTGACGTAGTCGAGACCCTGGGAGATACGGTTGACGGACTCGTTGGACATATATCTGTAGTTCTGTCCGAAACTGATCTGAGGTCCGAAGCTGCTCTTGAACTTGAGGCCGCTGAGCGGTTTCCACATCTTGCCGAAGTCGAACTCGGCATAGAGTGATGCGGAGAGCTGGTAGTAGAGGTTGGAGATGGC
The DNA here is from genome assembly GCA_963613775.1 of bacterium. Lineage (GTDB taxonomy): Bacteria > Bacteroidota > Bacteroidia > Bacteroidales > UBA932 > Cryptobacteroides. The sequence goes on from CAVEAQ010000003.1 coordinate 43,345, forward strand.
AGACTTGCCGACTTCGTCAACTACTGTGGCGATAGTGGAATCGCCGCCAGGGTAATCGATCCTATTGCCTTCGGAATCGTATGGCAGAGCGTAAGAGAATACATTGCGGGCCTTTCCGTGGAGAGAGCTCGGAATGCTGCCGGAGATACCGCCGGATGCATCGATACCGTACTCCTGATCGGAGAAGCGTGCGTTCATCGCGCCGCCCATCTTGAACCAGTTGACAGGGTTGACGTCAACGTTGGTCCTGATGGTGTAGCGGGTGTACTCCTGTCCGATATTGGTACCCTTCTGATTGAGGTAACCGAATGATACATAGGCGTTCATCCGATCGGTGCCGCCGCTGGCGCTCAGGGTGTGCTCCTGGGTGATGCCGACGCGGTCGGTGTACTGGGTCCAGTCGGTGGACTGCACCTTGGAGCCGTCCCACTTGGTAGAGGTCTGGCCTGCGGCCCACTGGTCATAGCTGAGACCCCAGCCGCGGAGGATGTTGCTCCACGCGGTCTCGTCGGTGCCGTATGAGGTGAAGAGCTTGCGGTCGTTCTCCACTGTAGGCTCGTTGGCGCTAGGGCCGAGGCCTGCATAGTAGTAACCCCAGCGTCTCCACTCGATGTACTGCTCGGCGTTCATCATCGGGACTCTGTCGTAGATCTTCTCGAAGGTGGCTGTGCCGCTGTAGTTGAGGGAGAGCTTGCCGCTCTTGCCCTTCTTGGTGGTGACGAGGATGACGCCGTTGCCGCCTCGCGCACCGTAGACTGCGGTGGCGGAAGCGTCCTTGAGCACGTCGATGGTCTCAATGTCCTGAGGGTTGAGCATATCCAGACCGACGCTCTGGCCGATGATGCCGTCGATGACGATGAGCGGACCTGAAGCCGAGTCGGTGTCCTTGATGGCGTTGATACCGCGGATGCGGATGGATCCCACTGAACCCGGGCGGATGTCGGCGGTGCCGATCACCACGCCGGCGGCCTTGCCCTGGAGAGCTTCGACTGCGTTGTTGGCAGGAGTGGAGACGAGATCTTCGGAGGTCACTGATACCATTGCTCCGGTGACATCCTTCTTGCGCATGGTACCGTAGCCTACGACTACCGTCTCATCGAGCATCTGGGAATCCTCTTCGAGGACGATGCTGAGCTGGGCGGCCATCTTGACGGTCTTGCTGACATAGCCTATGCAGGAGATTTCAAGCTGGCTGTTGATCGGCGCTGTGATCTTGAACGATCCGTCCACGTCGGTCATCACTCCGTTGGTTGTTCCTTTCTGGACTACTGACACTCCGATCAGGGCTTCGCCCTTGAGGTCAGTCACTTTGCCGACACCGCTGATGGTCTGGGCGAGGGCCGTGAGGCAGGTGAGTGCCGTCAGGGCTGCCAGCGCAGCGATGCGTTTGAGAGTAGTTTGATACATAAAGAACTGTGTTATTAATAGATTGGTTGTTTTTTTGGTTCTTGTACTGCGAAGGTATACAAATTTTAGAAACTCTGCAAGAATTTTCTCAAAAAATTAAAGAATAAGCCGCTCTGGCGGGGACTTTCTTAAAAACGGAGACAAAAAAACAGCCGCCCCCAAGGGAGGGAGCGGCCGTGGAATCTGCGGATGCAGGGATCGCTTAGTCCATATGGAACCTCTCGTCGAGAGGGATGGAGACAGGGGAGTTGTCAGGATTGACCTCCATAATGTCTGCCATATAGTCCCACCACTTCTGGACTACAGGGTTGCCGCCGAGATCCTGGGATCCCTCGTCGCCCTCGACTTCCTGGTATGCGAACAGGATATTGGTGTCCTTGTC
>CAVEAQ010000004.1:0-34572 GCA_963613775.1 bacterium
CCGCCTGGCTTTTTTTTAGGCCGCAGAGCAGGGTCAGGAGCGTGGTCTTGCCCACACCGTTCTCGCCCAGGAGCCCGTAGATCCTGCCCGGTTCGAGGGTCATCGAGATATTCCTCAAGACCTCCTTTGTACCGTAGCTGAATGCTAGTTTGTCAATCTTTATCATTCTTTGAGTGTGTATTAGTTCAATAGTACACTGCAAAGATAGAGCAATTTTGATAAACTGCAAACAATTTCGTAAAAAAAACCGCGCGGGAAAATTCCGCGCGGGTCCCAGACATATTTGCAGAAGTCTATTCCTCGGCAGGCTTGAGGGTCGTATAGACGTTGGTCACGTCCTCATCATCCTCAAGAAGGCCTGTGAGCTTGTCGAGCGTAGCACGCTGCTCAGGTGTCACGTCCTTGAGCTCCACATTAGGAATCTGCTCAAATCCTCCGGACACGAGTTCGTAGCCGTTCTCCTCTATATATTTCTGTATCTGACCGTAGGCTGCGTAGTCTCCGTATATCACGATGACCTTGCTGACGTTACCGTCCTTGTCCTCCTCTTCCTGCTCGAAGAGCTCGTCCACACCGTAGTCGATCATCTCGAGCTCAAGCTCCTCAAGATCCATACCCTCCTTCTCCTTGATGCGGAAGGTGCACTTGTGGTCGAACATAAAGCTCACCGAACCGGAGGTGCCGAGGGAGCCGCCGCACTTGGTGAAATAGCTGCGGACATTGGCCACGGTGCGGGTGTTGTTGTCGGTAGCGGCCTCCACGAGGTATGCGATACCGAACGGACCGTAACCCTCGTATACCAGCTCCTTGAAGTCGCCCTGCTTGCTCTCGGTCGCCTTCTTGATGGCGCGCTCGATGTTCTCCTTAGGCATCTGCTCGGTACGGGCCTCAGCCATCAGGGCGCGCAGACGCGGGTTGCCGGTCACATCCGGACCGCCCTGCTTGACGGCTATGGTGATTTCCTTGCCAAGCTTGGTGAACGTGCGGGCCATATGGCCCCATCTCTTCATTTTTCTCTCCTTGCGGAATTCAAACGCTCTTCCCATAATTATTCAGATACCCTTGCGATATACTTGTTGATCTCGTATGCCTCGATGGACTGCGGATAGTTGTCCTTGACAGAGGTGTAGCACTTGAGCGCCTCAGCCTTGTTGCCGAGGGCCTCCCAGCAGAGCCCCTCCTTGACAAGGTAGTCGGCCGCAAAGACGTTGTCGGCTCCTGAGACGGCTGCCTTGTAGCTGCTTATCGCCTCCTGATATTTGCCGAGTCCGACATAGGCGTCGCCCTGGCAGGCCTTTGCGCGGGAAGCGAGGATAGGCTCGCCGCCCTTGTACTTCTTGAGATAGGAGAGTGCGTCCTCATAGTTGCCGAGCTGCAGCTCGCAGATGCCGGCGTAGAGGTAGACGGCCTTGCCGGCCTTGGAACCATACTCGCTGACGATGTCGGCAAAGCCCATATTGTTGCCGTCGCCGTTGAGGGCCAGCTCATATTCTCCGTTGCGGAAGCTCGCTTCTGCGGGATATGCCTGCTCCTGAGCCTCTGCGCACTGGCGCTGATAGACGAATTTGTTCCACGCGAGTGCGCCGAGGAAGATCACTACGACAGCGATCACCACTCCCCAGATCACCTTCTTGTGGTCATTGTAAAACTGTTCTGTAGAGGAAACGGTCTTCTCTATATTCTCCTGACGTACCGCGTCCTTGTCCTTGGAATTTGTGTTGGCCATATCTAAAATTAATCAAAAATCGATATTTCAGCCTGCAAAAGTATGAAAAATACTTTAACTTTCAAAGTGGCGGGATAAGGAATAAAATGTCTATATTTGTACGATATGCCGGCACTGGACAAGATAGTCATTCAGGATTTCCGCAACATCGCGCTGCAGGAGATCGAATTCTCTCCGAATATCAACTGCATAAGCGGGGGTAACGGAGAGGGTAAGACCAATCTGCTCGATGCCGTCTGGTATCTCTCGATGACCAAGAGCGCCTTCGCAGCCTCGGACCGCTACAACTTCCGTCACGGCACCGCGAGTTTCGCCCTCTCCGGCGTCTATACTATGGGGGACGGGCCGAAGTCCCGCTTCAGCGTCCAGGTCAGCGAGGGAGGCGAGAAGCGCCTGCGCCGCGATGACAAGCCCTACGGCAGGATTTCCGAACACATAGGGGTGCTTCCAATAGTGATGGTCTCCCCTGCCGACATCTCGCTCGTCAGCGAGTCGGGTGACGAGCGGCGGCGCTTCGTCAACTCAGTGCTCTCCCAGATGGACAGGGAGTACCTCAACTCCGTCCAGCAGTACAACCGCCTGCTTCTGCAGCGCAACCGCCTGCTAAAGGACGGTTGTGCTGACGAAGATCTGCTCGACACCTTCGACGAGAGGCTTTCCATATTGGCAGAGCCTGTCTCAAGACGCAGGGCGGAGTTCTGTGCGAGCCTGGTCCCTGTCGTGCAGCGCTACTACGCCGAGATCTCAGGCGGCCGGGAGGATGTCGGCATACAATACCGCTCCGACCTCCAGGACGGCAGGCTGGGCGACATCCTCAGGGCCCGCAGAGAGCGGGACAGAATGCTCAGATTCACTTCTGCAGGCATCCAGAGGGACGATTTTCTCTTCTCGATGGGCAGCCACCCGATACGGCGCTGCGGCTCGCAGGGGCAGCAGAAGTCGTTCATCGTGGCGCTCAAGTTTGCCCAGTACGAGCTGATGCGGCTCAGCTGCGGCTGCGCTCCGATGATGCTGCTCGACGACCTCTTCGACAAGCTCGACCCCTCGAGAGTGAGCAACCTGCTCGGAATGGTCTCGGACGAAGATTTCGGCCAGATTTTCATCACCGACTCGGACAAGGTGCGCACCCGCGGCATCGTGGACGCAATCACTGCGGACAGAGTATATCTAAAGGCGGAAGGGGGCGTCTTCAGCAGGGTCGATGAGTAGGATAAGCCGCAAGAGCGCGCAACCGATCTCCGAGCTGGTCCGGGTGTACCTCAGCTCCCGCGGCCTCTCCAAAGGGATGAGTTCACACCTAGTCTTCACCGCCTGGGACAACGCCTCAGGAGCCGGGCCCTACACCGTCAGGCGCTTCTTCCGCGACGGCACTCTCTACATCACGCTGAGTTCCTCCGTCGTCAGAAGCCAGCTCAGCTTCCAGAAGAAGGAGCTGCTGGACAAGATCAACGCCCTGCTCGACGCGGACGAGCTCTTCCCCGGCAGGAGTTCCGGAGGCAAATATGTCAAAGCACTGATACTCAAATGAAGATAGTAATAGACAGCGCCATACCCTTCACCGAAGGAGTCTTCGAGCCTTATGCCGAGGTGGTCTACAAGAGCGGACCGCTCATCAACCGCAGCGACCTTGAAGGCGCCGATGCGCTGATCATCCGTACCCGCACCAAGTGCGACGAGGCCCTGCTCAAGGGCAGCTCCGTCAAGATCATAGCCACCACCACCGTAGGCACCGACAATATAGACGTGGAATACTGCCGCCGCAACGGCATCTTCTTCAAGAACGCAGGAGGCTGCAACGCGGGCGCAGTGGCCAACTATGTATTCTCCGCGCTCTACGGCTCCGCGGCACGCAAGAGCATCGATCTCGGCGGCGCCACGATAGGCGTCATCGGGCTCGGCAACATCGGGCAGAGGGTGGAGACTATGGGGCGCAGCCTCGGATTCAAGATACTCCGCCACGACCCGCGCAAAGCCGAGATAGAGTGGTACACCCAGTTCTGCTCCCTGGACTACCTGCTTGAGAACTCCGACATCGTGACCATCCACGTCCCGCTCACCGAGACGACCAGGGGTCTCGCCGGCCGGGAGTTTTTCGCAAAGATGAAACCGGGAGCGTTCTTCATCAACACCGCTCAGGGCGACATAGTCGATGAGAGTGCGCTGATGGAAGCCCTTCCGAAGCTCGGTCCGGTGGCCATAGACGCGTGGAGCCACGAGCCGTGGATCAACACCGCCCTGATGAGCAGGATAGACATCGCCACCCCGCACATAGCCGGCTACTCCCTCCAGGGCAAGCAGATCGGCACTTCGATGGCGGTGAGATCGGTGGCCAGGTTCTTGAGCATCCAGGACCTCTACGAGTTCTTCCCGCAGACCGACATAATGGAATACCAGGCCGTCCGGCTCAACGTGCTCGACAAGAGTCAGGGGCAGATCGCCGCGATGATACAGTACAACTACCCCATCTTCACCGATGACTTCATGTTCCGGATGAACCCGACCAAGTTCGTGGAGCTCCGTACGAACTACAGCTACAGGCGAGAATTTTACATTTAATCAGAATACTTATGAACAAGGACAGAATCGAAGCTCAGATTGAGCGTTTCCGCAAAGGTTTCCCGAGGCTTGACATCGTCGCAGCCGCGACCCCGCAGAGAGGCATCGAAGTCCTCTCGGACGAGCAGGCCGCGCAGGCGGAGAAGTACGCCGACACCGCCGATGTGGCGGGCAAGTGCAAATTCGTACCGGCTTCCGGAGCGGCATCGAGGATGTTCAAGGACATTTTCGCCGGGATGGACGAACCCAATGACGCCACCCGCCGCCTGAGCGGCAATCTCGAGAAATTCGCCTTCTACAGCCCGGAAGTATTCGGCAAGGCTCCTTACGACCCGGTGGAGACTGCGCACCGCCTGCTCACCGACGAAGGTCTCGCCTACGGCAGCAAGCCTAAGGGAGTGCTGGCATTCCACCGCTACCCGGACGAAGTGCGTTCCGCACTCGCTGAGCATCTGGTCGAAGGACAGGCATATATGCGCAACTCCGACGGCAGCGTCAACATAGTCGTGACCATCTCCCCGGAACACGAGGGACTCTTCCGCGAAATGCTCGGCGGCATTCAGGCAGAATACGAGCGGCGCTATGGGGTGAAGTACAATGTCACATTCACCTATCAGGACAAGGACACCGACACCGTTGCAGTGGACAGCGACAACCGACCTGTCCTCAAGGACGACGGCACCCCGCTCACCCGCCCGGCCGGTCACGGTGCGCTCATCTACAACCTGAATGCCCTCGATGAAGAGCTGGTCTCCATCAAGAACATCGACAATGTCTGCACGGAGAGGCTCCAGGCAGAGACCTACCGCTGGAAGAAGGTGCTGATGGGCAGGGCCTTGCAGCTGCGCGACACGATCCGCGACTACCTCTACACCCTCGACCAGATGACCGAGGTGCGCAAGTCTCTCTCCGACTTCTGCTACATCCCGGGCTACAATATCAACCAGGATGACCCGTACGCCACCCCGGAGTGCCAGGAGCTCTGCAACGAGATAGAGACCTTCCTGCGCGACACCCTCTGCGTCACGATTCCCGAGCCGAAAGACTGCCGCGACAGGGCCGACCTGCTCCGCGCCAAGCTCAACCGCCCGATCAGGGTCTGCGGAATGGTGCGCAACGAGGGCGAGCCCGGAGGCGGACCGTTCATCATCCGGGCCAAGGACGGCTCCACCTCGCTCCAGATCCTCGAAGCCGCACAGATAGATATGTCCGACCCGCGCTCCGCCGAGATCCTCAAGGACGCAACCCACTTCAACCCTGTCGATCTCGTCTGCTGCCTCAGGGACTATGAGGGCGAGAGGTTCAACCTGCTCGAGTACGTCGACGAAGAGACGGGCCTCATCAGCAGCAAGAGCTACCGCGGCCGCGAACTCAAGGCGCTCGAACTTCCGGGCCTCTGGAACGGCTCGATGTCCGACTGGAACACCCTCTTCGTGGAAGTGCCTTCCATAACGTTCAACCCGGTCAAGACGGTGCTCGACCTGCTCCGCCCAGCACACCAATAGAGATTTTTATGTAACTTTGCGCCCGATTTTTAGATACAATATGAGCATACAACAGGAAAAGATTTCAGAACTCGTCGCCCGCCGCGCCTCTGCCGCTCTCGGCGGAGGGCAGAAGCGCATCGACGCCCAGCACGCCAAGGGCAAGCTCACTGCGCGCGAGAGGCTAGCGATGCTGCTTGATCCGGGCAGCTTCGAAGAATTCGATATGTTCGTGCACCATCGCTGCACGGACTTCGGCATGGATGCAAGCCACACCGACGGCGACGGCGTGGTGACCGGTCAGGGCACGATTGACGGCAGGCTGGTATATGTATTCGCCCAGGACTTCACCGTCAACGGAGGCTCGCTCTCCAAGACTATGTCCGAGAAGATTTGCAAGGTTATGGATATGGCCGTGAGGGCCGGAGCCCCTATAATCGGGCTCAACGACTCCGGAGGCGCGCGCATCCAGGAAGGCATAGATTCGCTTGCCGGCTACGGCGAGATTTTCGAGCGCAACATCCTCGCAAGCGGCGTGGTGCCTCAGATCAGCGGCATCTTCGGACCTTGCGCGGGCGGAGCGGTCTACTCCCCCGCCCTCACCGACTTCACTCTGATGGTTGAGAACAGCTCCTATATGTTCCTCACAGGCCCTTCAGTCGTCAAGTCAGTGACCGGCGAGACTGTGGACCAGGAGCAGCTCGGCGGAGCCTCAGTGCACACCTCCAAGTCCGGCGTGGCGCACTTCTCGGCCCCGAGTGAGGAGGAGGGCATCGCAAAGATCAAGAAACTCCTCTCCTTCCTGCCTCAGAACAATATGGAGACCGCGCCTCTGCGCGAGACCTCAGACCTGCCGGGCAGGATGGACGATGCGCTCAACAGCATCATCCCCGACAACCCCAACAAGGCATACGATATGTACGGAGTCATCGGCAGCATAGTCGATGACGGCGACTATTTCGAGGTCCACAAGGACTTCGCCAAGAACATCATCACCTGCTTCGCGCATATGGGCGGACGCAGCGTGGGGATCGTAGCCAACCAGCCGCGCGTGCTTGCCGGAGTGCTCGACATCAACGCCTCCCGCAAGGCGGCGAGATTCGTGAGGTTCTGCGACGCCTTCAACATCCCGCTCGTCACCCTCGTGGACGTGCCGGGCTTCCTCTGCGGCACACAGCAGGAATACGGTGCCATCATCACCAACGGCGCGAAGCTCCTCTACGCCTACGGCGAGGCCACGGTGCCTAAGGTCACCGTCACTCTGCGCAAGAGCTACGGCGGAGCGCATATCGTGATGAGCTGCAAGCAGCTCAGGGGCGATATCAACTACGCCTGGCCTTCAGCCAACTTCGCGGTGATGGGAGCCGAGGGCGCAGTGGGCATCATCTACGGCAAGGAGCTCAAGGCTGAGACCGACCCGGAAAAGCAGGCCGCACTCGCAGAAGCGAAGAAGAAAGAATACAACGACCTCTTCTGCAACCCTTACCAGGCTGCGCAGAAGGGCTATATCGAAGACGTGATCGAGCCGCGCAACACCCGTTTCCGTGTGATACGCGCGCTTGAAGCCCTCAGCGGCAAGCGTCAGGAAATGCCAGCACGCAAACATGACAACCTGCCTCTTTAGTCTTCTGACGGCCGGTGCCGACAAGATGGCACAGACCGATCCGCACGGATGGACGCTCACCCTCATCAGCGTGTGCGTGGTATTCTGCGCCCTGCTGATTCTCTACGGAGTCTATAGCCTCTCAGGCGACATATTCTCCGGCAAGTTCAAGCGCAAGTCCGCCCCTAAGGCTAATGCGACCGGTGACGAGCAGGCTGTTGCGGCAGCCATCGCCCTGGCTCTCAGCGCAGAAGGCACTTCAGACGAGGAGATTGCAGCACTCGCGGCCCTCAGCCTCTACCTGGGTGACAGTGTCCACGACATAGAACCGGGCTTCATCACCATCAGGAAGAACCCCGCATCAGCCTGGGGCAACCCACAGTTCAACTTCAGAAAATACACAAGGAAATGAAAGAATACAAGTTCAAGATCAACGGCAAGGAATACAGCGTTGCCGTCAATAGCGTCGAGGGCGCAAACGCCAGCGTCTCCGTCAATGGAGTCAACTACAACGTAGAAATCGAGGGCGGCGCTCCTGTCGCAGCCCGGAGTGCAGCGCCTGCCCAGGCCGCAACTCCAGTTCAGGCCGCAACCCCTGCAGCAGCCGCTCCGGCACCTAAGGCCGCCGGCGCAGGCAAGGACATAGTCTCCCCTCTTCCGGGAGTCATCATCAGCGTGGATGTCAAGGAGGGCCAGGTCGTGAAGCGCGGACAGAAGGTCGCCGTCATCGAGGCGATGAAGATGGAGAACGAAATCCTCGCCGAGTGCGACGGCACAATCACCGCAGTACACGTCTCCAAGGGAGATTCCGTACTCGAAGACGCTAAAATCGTGACGATCGGCTAATGGAGAATATCATCGATAGTCTTCAGCAGTTCTGGCAGTTCACCGGATTTGCCAACTGCACCTGGCAGCATCTGGTGATGATCCTGATCGGCATCACCTTCATCACCCTGGGTGTCGTCAAGAAGTGGGAGCCGCTCCTGCTCGTGCCGATCGGGTTCGGTATGATCATCGGCAATATCCCTGTGCTCAACGGCCTGCAGGTCAGCATCTACGAGCAGGGTTCCGTGCTCAACATCCTCTATCAGGGTGTGCGTCAGGGCTGGTATCCGCCGCTGATATTCCTCGGCATCGGTGCGATGACCGACTTCTCGGCGCTGATCTCGCAACCGCGGCTCATACTGATAGGTGCCGCAGCGCAGATGGGCATCTTCGGTGCCTACCTGCTTGCGCTCGCGATGGGATTCGCCCCCAACGAGGCAGGTGCCATCGGCATCATCGGCGGCGCAGACGGTCCTACCGCCATCTTCCTGAGCTCCAAGCTGGCTCCGGAGCTGATGGGCGCTATCGCAGTCTCGGCTTACTCCTATATGGCGCTCGTCCCTGTGATCCAGAAGCCTATAATGCTGCTGCTCACGACCAAGAAAGAGCGTCTCATCAGGATGAACAAGCCTCGCGTGGTGAGCCAGAGGGAGAAGATCATCTTCCCTATCGCCGGTTTCATCTGCACAGCGTTTATCGTCCCGTCAGGACTTCCGCTGCTGGGTATGCTCTTCTTCGGCAACCTTCTCAAGGAGAGTGGAGTCACTAAGAGGCTCGCCGCCACCGCAAGCGGTCCGCTCATTGACGTGGTGACGACCCTTATCGGTGTCACGGTCGGAGCTTCCACCCAGGCAGACGTGTTCCTCACCGGCAACAGCGTCAAGATCTTCTTACTTGGACTGATCTCCTTCGTGATAGCCACCACTTTCGGGGTGCTCTTCGCCAAGTTCATGAACCTCTTCCTGCCGGAAGGCAAGAAGATCAACCCGCTGATCGGCAACGCAGGAGTGTCCGCTGTGCCTGATTCAGCCCGCGTCTCCGAAACTGTCGGTCTCGAAGCCGACCCGTCCAACCACCTGCTCACCCACGCTATGGCGCCTAATGTCGCCGGCGTGATCGGCTCCGCAGTCGCAGCAGGTATCCTGCTCGGATTCCTGGGATAATTTATATAGGATATATCTCTGCGCCGACGAAGTCGATGAGGTCCTGAGGGGCAATGCGGATCTGCAAGCCGCGGACTCCGGCACTTATATAGATATAGTCATACATCAAGGCGGACTCGTGAATAAATGTCGGGTACGCCTTTTTCATACCTATAGGCGAACAACCGCCGCGGATATAGCCCGTAAGCGGCAGCAGTTCTCTGACGTGGACCATCTCGCAACTCTTGTTGCCGGAGATGCGCGCGGCCAGTCTGAGGTCCACCTCGAAGTCCCCTGGGATGACACAGACGAAGATACCGCTTCTGTCTCCCCTCAGCACTAGAGTCTTGAAGACGGTCTCGATGTCCTCTCCCAGCTCCGCCGCCACGTGAGTCGCCGAGAGGTCGTCCTCAGTATAGTCGTAGGGGAATAACTCATATGGAATTTTCGCGGCATCAAGCAGTCTGGCAGCATTAGTTTTTATCATTTTTCAAGTGTTTTGGCACAGTAATTGTAATAATTCTTGTCGAATAGATTTTTCATAGGTTAAATTTTGGTTAGAATCAGAACTCAAGATTCCCGATGTGATATCGGGAATCTTTCTTTTTGTCCCGGTCTCAGGGCAAATATACGCAAAAGCGAGCGAATAGGCCAAAAAATCACTATCTTAGTGCCCAGTTAGCAGATGTAGATATGAAACAGAAAAGATTTATCCTCCCCGAAAGCGAAATCCCTACGCAGTGGTATAATATTCAGGCTGATCTGGAGCACAAGCCCCAGCCGATGCTGAACCCGAAGACCCGGCAGCCGGTCAAGCCCGAAGACCTATACCCCCTCTTCGCCAAGGCCTGCGCCGACCAGGAGCTCAACACCACGGACCGCTGGATCGACATCCCGGAGGCCGTGCGCGAGCAGTACAGTTTCTATCGCTGCACGCCGCTCGTGCGCGCCTATGAACTGGAGAAGGCGCTGGACACTCCGGCACACATCTACTTCAAGAACGAGAGCGTGAGCCCCGTGGGCTCGCACAAACTCAACTCAGCCATCGCCCAGGCCTACTACTGCAAGCAGGAGGGGGTTGCCAACGTCACCACCGAGACCGGAGCCGGCCAGTGGGGTGCCGCACTTTCCTACGCCGCCAGCGTGTTCGGGCTGGAATGTGCTGTGTATCAAGTCAAGATCAGCTATGAGCAGAAGCCGTACAGGCGCAGCATAATGGGAGTTTTCGGAGCGCAGGTGACCGCATCGCCGTCGATGTCCACCCGCGCCGGCAAGGACATCCTCACCGCCTGTCCGAACCATCAGGGTTCGCTCGGCACGGCCATCTCGGAAGCCGTGGAGCTGGCAACGATGACCGACAACTGCAAATACACGCTCGGTTCCGTGCTCAGCCACGTCTCCCTGCACCAGACAGTCATAGGCCTTGAAGCCGAGAAGCAGATGGAGATGGCGGGAGAATACCCGGACACCGTGATTGCCTGTTTCGGCGGCGGTTCCAACTTCAGCGGCCTTGCATTTCCATTTATGAGGCACAGAGACAGGAAGACCCGCTTCATTGCGGCCGAACCGGCCTCCTGCCCGAAGCTCACCAAGGGAGAGTTCAGATACGACTACGGCGACGAGAGCGGCTACACCCCGCTCATCCCGATGTTCACCCTCGGCCACGACTTCCAGCCGGCCAACATCCACGCCGGAGGCCTGCGCTACCACGGAGCGGGAGCGATAGTCTCCCAACTGCTCAAAGACGGCAGGATGGAGGCGGTGGACATCCGTCAGCTCGACTCCTTCAAGGCCGGCTGCCTCTTCGCCAGGACGGAGGGCATCATCCCGGCGCCCGAGTCCTGCCACGCCATAGCCGCCACAGTGCAGGAGGCTCTCAAGTGCCGCGAGGCAGGCGAAAGCAAAGTGCTTCTCTTCAACCTCTCGGGTCACGGACTCATCGATATGAGCGCATACGACCAGTACCTCTCCGGCTCGATGATCAATACGGGAGAATAAAAAAGCGCAATGAATTCAAGTCCGGGCATCCGCTCCGATGCTGGCCATTTCAGAACTGTCTTGGCCGGTTATACGGCCGGCATAATTGCCGGGGCCGCCTACGGCACCAATCCCCTCTTCGGCAAGGAAGTGCTCGCCGGGGGCGCAACGGTGCCCGGGGTACTGTTTTTCCGCTACCTCTTCGCCACGATTTTTATGGCTATGCTGATGGCGGCGAAGCGGGAGAGTTTCAGGATAAGTTACCGCCAGGGATGCCTGCTGGCCCTGCTGGGACTGCTTTTCAGTTCCAGCAGTCTCTTCCTTTTCGCCGCCTACGAATACATCCCCGCCGGCCTCGCCACGACCGTGGTCTATCTCTACCCGGTATTCACTGCCCTGATAATGGTCTGTCTCAAGGTCCGGCAGAGCTGGCAGGTCTGGGTCTGCATCGCGGCCTCGCTTGCCGGAGTGTTCATCCTGATGGACCCGCTCGGGAGCGCCACATTCAACCTGACCGGTGCTGTCCTCGCGGCGCTCTCGGCACTCAGCTATGCTGTGTATCTGGTCATCGTCAACAGTTCCGCTCAGATGCAGAGTCTTTCGGCGCACACCATCACATTCTACGCCCTGTCTGTGGGTACGCTGCTCTTCCTCTGCCAGCACATCGCGGAAGGCGGAGAGTTCCTGCAGGGCATCGACAGCGGGAAGGACTGGTTTGATCTCTTCTGCCTCGGACTCATCCCGACGATGATCTCGATGCTTGCGCTCGCTGTCGCCACCAAGGCCATCGGCCCGACCCGCACCGCGGTGCTCGGGGTATTCGAACCCATCACCGCCATCGCCATCGGCACCCTCGTCTTCGCGGAGCCGTTCACCTTCAACATCGCCATCGGGGCCCTCATCTGCATCGGCGCCATAGTCTTTATGATCATCTCCGGGAAGTAGATATTTTTTTATATCTTTGCGGGCGAAAAATAAAGGAGGGGTGATCTGCCGCTCAGATGAGAGGAAAGTCCGGACAGGACAGGGCATCCCGCTGCGGAAAGCGCAGGTAGAGGTAACTTTACGCCCGCCGTAACAGAAAATTACAGCCGCAAGGCAATGGTGAAAACGCGAGGCAAGAGCTCACGGCGTACGCTGGCGACAGCGTACGGGTACGGCACCGGGACCTGCAAAACCAAATATACCGGCAGATGAGGACGGCCCGTCCGATGCCGGGGGGTAGGTTGCGAAGATAAATGGCAGAATAAAACAGAAACCGGCTTACGGCCTCTCCTTTATTTTTTTCATTATGGAAGAGAACGCCTTGGAGCGCGTGAGATCCTTCCTCTCTCCGAACACGTCTGCAATGTTCCTGTTGAGCTGCGGGAACCTCTCGAAGAGATTGGCGAGCTGCTGCTTGAGATAAGGCTCCTTGTGGCGGTCACACTTGTCGGCGTACATCTCGTTGAAACATACCAGGATAGCAGTCTCCTCCACATCGGAAAACTCGTCATTGACCGCGGTTCCGCACATCTTCATCGTAGGAGACGTATTCATATAGGAGTTGACCAGCGGCGGGATACCGGTACCGAGCTTGCGCACGGCTTCCTTGAGGTTGCGGTAGTCCGGCTTGAACTCCTCGTCCTTGAGGATGAGATCGAGCACGCGGCTGTCCAGCTCAGGCATCACCGGGCTGTACGGGCGGATGAGGTTCTCGTCATCCCCGAAATGCTTCCAGAGGAAGCGGAGTATCAGATCGCGGCAGCTCTTGTCGTAGGACGGGTACATCGTCATCTTGCCGAAGAAGTAGATGATGTTGGAGTGCTGCATCATCACCGCGCCTATGCCGTCCCAGAGGTTGTCCATCGCATAGATGGCCTTGGCTCCGGCCTTGGAACTCTGGTATTCGGGGGTGACGAAGGAGCGCCCGAGCTCCATTGTGTGGGGCAGATAGTTCTGGATGAACTGCTCGGAGAAGTGGAACATATGCGCCGTGGCAAGATGCGGCTGGCCGTCAGGGGTGAATGTCACGTCAGGCCCGAGGATATAGCGGTACCCGCCGAGGATAGCCTCGGCGTCAGGGTCCCAGATGACAATCTGCCTGTAGCAGTTCTCCATTGTGTCGAACTCATCCAGGTCGAGGGCGAGTCCGGAACTGCCGCCGGCCTGCCGGAAGGAGATTTCCCTCAAGCGGCCCACCTCGCGCAGGACATTGGGAGCAGTCTTGCCGTCAATGATGTAAATCTCGTTGCCGGCCTTGTTGGTGTTGCAGAGTTTCTTGTCGGGAGTGAGTTCGGCCTTGAGCAGGCTGGCGCTCACGGGATCAATGATCTTCTCCATAACTATTGCATCTGATAAACCTTTTCGCGCATTTCGGACGCCCACTCGAGCGGGGTCCTGGAAGTGTCTAAGCTGCTGCAGGGGATCGGCTCGCCGAAGATGATGCGGAAGTGCGAATTCCGGGCCTTGTAGAGTTCGTCCGGGAGCAGGAGCTGAGCGAAATTGAACTTAAGCTTCAGCTTCTTGCAGAGATTGGACACGCGGTAGAAGCGCCGCGAGTTCTGCCCGATGAAGTGCACCGGCACGATGGCGCGGCCAGTCTGGCGGCTCTTGTTGATGAAGGTCTTGGTCCACGGCAAGTCCTGGATCTTCCCGTCTATCTTGCGGGAGCAGATGCCGGCGGGGAATATGAGTATCTGGTCTCCGGAGCGGAAAGCCTCGTCGAGGAGAATCGGCAGATTTCGTGCCTGCGCGCCGGTCTTGTTGATCGGGACGCACATCGGTGCAATCGGCTTCAGATACATCAGGAAGTCGTTGACCGGCATCTTCACGTTGCCGAAACGCCTGCCGATGAGCGAGCATAGCGCCACGCCATCCACGCCGCCGAGCGGGTGGTTGGATGCGAAGGTGTAGAGGGTACCGTCGGCAGGGATATTCTCAAGTCCCTCGACATCAAGGGTAACATTGAGGCACTTGAGGGTATGTTCGCAGAAATCGAATCCCTCTCCCCCGTCCTTGATGATGGAGTTGAGGAAATCCTGATGGATCAGCTTCTTCAGAGAGTTCACGACAAACTTCGGGATCTTCTTACCTTTGAACTTGGTCGCAACAATCTGATCGAGATTGATAAGACTTTCGTTGTCAGACTCAGTCATACTGCATTTGTTTTAGTACAAGTGCGAATATAGTGAAAGTCCGGCTAAAAACAAACAATCAGCCAATTCTCTCGGCTTCCAGATCGTATTCCCCGGCAGCTGTAACCATCACGCGGATAAACTCACCCACCCTGACAGCATCGGAAGCATCCCGCACGATAATCTCGCCGTCCACCTCAGGGCTCTCATACTGCGAGCGGCAGACAAGCGTACCGTCCGGCAGCACCTCGTCGACCAGGACATCCAACTCCGAACCCACACGGGAGAGATTATATTCATAGGAGATCCCGCTCTGGAGCGACATCAGACGGTCGAGCCTGCTTTGCTTCTCCTCCTGCGGGACATCGTCCCTGAAGTGCTCTGCGCCATAAGTCCCCTCCTCCTCGGAGTAGGTGAACGCGCCTAGCCGCTCAAAACGGGCCTCACGCACGAAGTCCAGCAGCTGGCTGAATTCCTCTTCAGTCTCACCGGGATGGCCCACTATCATCGTGGTCCGGAGCACCACCCCCGGCACGCGGCTGCGCAGAGCGGAGATCAGCGCACGGGTCCACGCCCCGTCCACATTGCGGTGCATCCGCTCAAGTACGCCGTCCGCAATGTGCTGCAGCGGGATGTCGAGGTATTTGCAGACCTTGGGATTGTCCGCCATCTGATCCAGCACATCCTCCGGGAAGTCGGCTGGATAGGAATAATGTATGCGTATCCAGCGTATCCCCTCAATCGCCGAGAGGCGCTCGATCAGCTCGGCGAGCGCGCGCCTGTGATAGAGGTCGAGGCCATAGTAGGTGGTATCCTGAGCGATGAGTATCAGCTCCCTGACCCCGTCTTCGGCAAGCATCCGCGCCTCTTCGACAAGTTCCTCCATCGGCACTGAGCGGTGCGCTCCGCGGATGAAGGGGATAGCGCAGTAGGAGCAGCGGCGGTCGCAGCCCTCGGAGATTTTGAGATAGGCATAGCCCTTGCCGTCGCGAGGCCTGCGCCTCACGGCCGAGTCCGGACTCACGCCCAGATGCCGCAGCACAGGGGCGAGGTCTCTCGCCCCGTACCAAGCATCGACTTCCGGTATTTCCTGCTTCAATTCAGCACCATAACGCTGTGAGAGGCAGCCGAATACGATCACCTCACCGGTGTCGCCGCGCTTCTTGCACTCCACGGCTTCCAGCACCGCGGCGATCGACTCCTCCTTGGCGTCCCCGATAAATCCGCAGGTGTTGACCAGCAGGACATCCACCGGCGAATCGTCAGTGACTATCTCGAACTCCCCGTCCGGCAGGCGGGAGAGCAGATGCTCCGTGTCCACCGTGTTCTTGGAGCAGCCGAGAGTGACGGCCTTAAGCCTCCGCCTGCTCTCCATCCTCTTCCTTTACGAAGTCGAGTGATGCGTACTTAACGATCTGGCTGTACCAGTCGATGATCTTGCGCATATGCGAGAGGTAGAAGCGGTCGGGGTCGTAGTTGGGAACAGCCTTGCGGAAAAGTCCTTCGACCTCTGCCTCTGGAGCCTTGGAAGAAGGGGCCTCGGCATCTCCGAGCGCCGCCTTGAGCGCAAGGAAGACATCGGAGAGCTTCATCTCCCCCTCGGAGGTATAGATGGCTATGTCGGCGAGGGTGGTGATGCGGCTTGTGCCGCTGAACACAGTCCTCTTCTTGTCTGAAAGACATTCGGCGATGGCACCGTTGCGGGCCTGCGCCACATACTCATAGAGTCCGCGCTGTCCTGAGACGGCGAGTATCTTGCTTAAATCAGTCTGCATAACAATTTATCTGTCTTAAAATGTAATTCTTCTATTGTCGAGTCGTTCTCGATCGTATAACTGATCCTCTCCGGGTCGAAACTCTGCAGCGCCCCGCGCAGGGCCGCGTGGGGGTTGCGCCCCGCTCTCAACCCCTCCGGAGCCGTGACCATCAGCACCTTGTCGTAGAGGGAGTCGAACTGCCTCTTGTCGAGGGCTATGGCCGACTCGATGAAGGCGAGTCCGCCCTCCAGCGAAGCTTTCCACTTCAGGATGTCCTCCACCACAAGGGGATAGACAATGCTCTCCAGAAGCAGGCGTCTGCGGGTATCGGTGAATATCACCCCGATATCCTTCCACTCTATCCCCAGAGCATCTTCAATCTTCCCCCGCAGCCCCGGCACGGTATCGTAGAGAGCCTTGGTGCGGGAGTCGCAGTCATAGACAGGATAGCCCTTGCCTGCGAGGTATCTGCACACCTCCGACTTGCCGCTGCCTATCGGCCCTGTGACCAGTACCGTAGTCATCGCTGCTCGCTTGTGCGGACTATGCAGTCGAACACCTCCGGAGACGCTGTCCAGGAGATCACTCCGGACGGCATATCTTCGGCCTGCACTACGCAGCGTCCGGTGATCGAACCGGCGAAGTCGTTGTAGTCCACATAGAATCTGGCCTTCTGCACCGGATTGGCACCCATCGGGAAGACACAACGCAAAGTCACGCTTGCCTTTGAAGGCAATACGACCAGTTCCGAACCTCGCGGGACATTCCTGGTCTCAATGTCCACTTCGGAGGTGATTTCCACATATCTCGTCACCTCGACAGAGTAGACCGCCTCGGTATCGGAGAGCCGCACCCCTGAAGGGACTTCAAGCTTCACCGTGCCGTGCGCGCTGCTTCTGAGGTTCCAGAGGTCGATCGGTTGCGTGAGCACATATTCTATGTTCTCTATCCTCGCGGGCTCACCGTAGACCAGCACGGAATCGGGCTGAAGGGTCATCGGATGCGTGGCCATATACTGGGGCTCGAAGGTCAGCGACTGCACCTTGCGTACAGGCACCTTCCTGTAAGAGACCTCCGGGAACACGAACTTGGGAGCTTCGGAGATGATGGACTCGATGGAGACCCCGTCCCCGAAGATCTGGGAGGAATATCTGTAGAGATTGGATACAGGCACCGTGTACAGATTGCCGCTCTCGTGCATCAGGTCCGATGGACTGAAGACGACCCTGACCGGCCGCTTGTGCCGTCCGGACAGTCTGGCGTGTCGGAAACCCGTCGCCTTGACCTGCGCGGAGACTGTGGCCTCAGTGGTGGCGGCACCCGCGTGCCCCTCTATATTGCTCTCAGCCGCGACAGGCACGCTGACCATATTCACATAAGTCTGCGAGAGATTGTGAATCAGCCAGATGCCGGCGGACAGAAGCAGGCAGAGGAGGAGCTGTACCCAATTGCTCTTCATCAACTATTTCTTATCCTTCTCGGCGTTCTGGGCGGGAGCAGCCTCGGACATGTCCTTCTGGATGGAAGACTTGTCCACGCGAAGCTTCACCTCTCCGTCGACCTTCATCAGCACGGTACGCTCGTCGACGTCGGCCACAACTCCGTAGATGCCGCCGGCGGTGATCACCTTGTCACCCTTCTTGAGGGCGCGGCGCATCTCCTCGAGGGCCTTCTGCTGCTTGCGCTGCGGCCTGATCATAAAGAGCCACATCACGAGAAAGATGAGCAGGATCATGATCCACATGCTCCATTCGCCGCCATTTGCAGCGGCAGCGCTGGATGCCGTTGACTGTAAAATCGTAGTAATCATTGCTTTATTGAATTAGATAATTATTCTTCCTGAGCGGGGGTTTCCTTCCTGTTGATGAGCTTGTCGAGCAGACCGTTGACGAAACCGCTGCTCTCCGGGGTGCTGTAGAACTTGGAGATCTCCACATATTCGTTGATGATGATGCGCACTGCGGTATCGGGGAAAGCCTCAGCCTCTGCCATCCCGCAGACGATCAGCGCAAGATCGGTCGTGCAGAGACGGTCCCTGTTCCACTTCGGGGTCAGTTCGGCCACGGCGGCCGAATAGCGCTCGAATCCCGCGAATGCGGTGCGCAGCAGGGTCGTCACGAAGCGCTTGTCATCGGAATAGCCCTCCTTGCCCTCAAGCGAACTCTGGTAGAGCGGCGGAAGGTTCCATCTCTCTCCTTTGCCGAGGGCGCGCATCGTACGGCAGCACCAGCTCAGAGAATAGCCGAGGTCGTCGTTCCACCAGATGGAGAGCTCTTCAAGTATCTCGGCGAGCTTCGCGTTGTCCTCGAACTCCCTCTCGAAGATGCGGCACCACAGGCGCGCATCCTCCTCGAGGCTGCTGTCGGGGCCCATCAGGTAGTCCTGAAAATATTTGCGCGAGCGTACACTCTCATACAGGTGCCTGAGAAGCACGTCGTACTGCCCCCAGGAGAACTTCCTGCGCGAGATGAGCTTGCAGAAATCCGGATCCTCCGCCAGCAGCGGCGCAATACGGTTCTGCACGAACTTCATATTGGGATTGAGCTCCTCTTCGGTGGGGTTGAACTTGGACTTGGCGGCCTCTATGCGGGCTTTCGCCTCCCCGGTCAGCGGGCCGACGATGGAGAGCATAAAAAGATAGAGATCTCTGGCCGACTCGCAGGAGAGCTCCAGCATAGCTTCGGCTTCCTTGAGGGTCATACCGGGATTTTCCGCGTAGCAGAATATGGTCTTGAATGCCTTGGTACGGAGAATTCTGCGGTTGAGCATACTTTCAAACAAAAATTAACATACAAAGATAGCAAGTAATCGATAAAATATTCTAATTTTGCAAAGCTAAAACAACAAAATATGTACAGAGACGATTACGATAAGTCCGGGTATGACAGCCGTGACGGTGAGGATGTGTTTTCGAAGCCTGTAAGGGCTGGAAAGCGTACATACTTTTTTGATGTCAAGTCCACCAGAGGCAACAAGGACTACTACCTTACCATAACAGAGAGCAAGCGCAGGACCGGTGCCGACGGCAACTACTCCTACGACAAGCACAAGATCTTCCTCTACAAAGAGGACTTCGAGAAGTTCGCGGAAGGACTCAACGAAGTCATCGGATACATCAAGGACAACTGTTTCCACGGAGAGATCCCGCAGCGCCAGAGCGAAGAAGGGTCCGGAATCGAATTCGAGGATCTTTAATGGGTGACATTCTTCTCAAGGACATCACGGTTGAAGGCTCACGCAAGGACATACTCATCAGTAAAGGTCTGATCTCCGCAATCGAGCCTTCCGGCAGTTGTGCCGGCTGGGAGCTCGCCGGCGACATCGAGATGATGGACTGCTCGGGCAAGGTCGCGATTCCGGGGTTCATCAATATGCACACCCACTCCCCTATGTCCCTGATGAGAGGGATAGGAGAGGATATGCTCTTCCCGCAGTGGCTCGACAAGATCTGGAAGGCCGAGGAGGGCATCGATGCCGAATACGTCTACTGGGCGACCAAGGTGGCCTGCATCGAGATGATCCGTACCGGCACCACCACATTCAACGACCACTACTGGTTCTTCGACACTTCGGTCAAGGCCGCAAGGGAGATGGGCCTGAGGATAGCCACCGGCTACGATGTCATCGACAAGGGCGACCCTGAGGAGTCCGAGCGGCAGAAGGTCCAGTGCGCTCTCAAGAGCGAGCCCTTCCTCTCACAGAAGACTCCGGGACTGGTCTATGGAGTCGCATTCCACGCCATCTACTCCGTCAGGGAAGAGATGATGCTCTGGGTCAGCGACTTCGCGAAGAAGCACGACATCAACCTCCACATCCACCTCAGCGAGACGCGCAAGGAGGTCGAAGACTGCAAGGCAGCGCACGGAGGACTTACTCCGGTCGAATACCTCGACGAGCTGGGCATACTCTCCGACCGCATCGTGGCCGCGCACACCCTCTGGGTCAGCGGGCACGACATCGAGATCCTGGCACGCCGCGGGGTGCATTGCGTACACAATATCAACTCCAACACCAAGCTTGCCTCCGGCTACCGTTTCCTCTACAACGAGATGCGCGATGCCGGGATCAACATCTGCCTGGGCACCGACGGCTGCGCATCGTCCAACAACCTGGATATGCTCGAGACGATGAAGACGAGCGCCATCTTCCAGAAGGCCTGGAGGGAGGACCCGTCGGCGATGCCGCTGCCGGAGCTGCTGGATATGGCCACCGTCAACGGCGCCAGGGCGCTCCGTCTCAACACCGGCAGGCTGGAAGTCGGAGCCATAGCTGACATCAACATCATCGACACAGACAACACCTTCTTCCTCTCGCCGGGACCGTTCCTTGCCAACCTTGTCTATTCAGCCCACTCCGACTGCATAGACTCGGTGATCTGCGACGGCAAGTTCGTAATGCGCGGCAGGGAGATCGCAGGAGAGAAGGAAATCATCGCGGAGGCACGCAAGGTCCTCTCGCGCATCAAATAATACTGAAATCATGAGCCAGATAGCAGAGATAATCCAGACAGCCGCCGGCTACGTCAGGGACACAATCGGGGGGAACATTCCCGAGGTCGGCATAGTGCTCGGAAGCGGGCTCGGCAAACTCGCCGACAAGATTGAAGGTCAGACAGTTATCCCATACAGTCAGATTCCCGGGTTCCCAGTGTCCACCGCGACCGGGCACAAGGGCAACTTCATATTCGGAGAGCTGGGCGGCAAGAGAGTGATCGCGATGCAGGGCCGCTTCCACTACTACGAAGGCTACCCGATGGAGCTCGTGACCATCGGCGTGAGGGTGATGAAGACCCTCGGCATCAAATACCTCTTCGTGTCCAACGCCGCCGGTGCCTGCAACCCCGACTTCAAGGTGGGGGACCTGGTCATCATCAGGGATCATATCAATATGCTTCCTAATCCGCTCATCGGCCCCAATCTCGACGAGTTCGGGCCGCGCTTCCCGGATATGACCTGTGCCTACGACCTCAAACTCCAGGCGCTTGCCGAGAAGATATGCGGCGATATGGGCATCCCCGCCAAGAAGGGCGTATATCTCAGCAGCACCGGTCCCACCTACGAGACTCCGGCAGAAGTCCGCTTCTACCACTCGGTGGGCGCGGATCTGCTCGGAATGTCAACCATACCGGAGGTAATAGTGGCCCGCCACTGCGGCATCAGGGTCTTCGGGATGTCAGTAGTCACCAATGTATCCAACTTCCTCAATATCGAGAAGAACTTCAACGATGGAGATGACGTAGTGAAACAGGCCGATATCGCCGCGGAGCGGATGACCGGCCTGTTCACCAGGATGATAGCTTCCCTCTAGGGAGCGCTATTCCGAGAGGAAGTCGAGGTATCCCGCGATATCCAGATTGTAGGCTCTAGGCCCTTTTAGGGTAGAGCCGTCAGAGTTGAGAATGAAATAGTTAGGCTGGGAATTAACCCCGAAGCGCTTGAGTGCTATCCAGGAGTTGATCCTGCCGACATCCTTGAGAAGCTTCCCGCTGTCGTTGCTGATCCACTTCGACTCGGGAAGTTTCGTCTTGTCATCCACATAGAGGGCTACAATCACGAAATCCTCCTTTAGAGTGCGAAGCACCTCAGGATCAGACCACACGCGGGACTCCATCTCGCGGCAGTTGACGCAGCCGTGACCGGTGATATCCACGAATATCCTCTTTCCGCTGCGGGATGCTGCAGCCACTGCATCGTCGAGGTTGTCATAGGCGTGCAATCCGTGAGCAATCGTAATCATCCCTTCAGGGACAGCTTCCGCCCCGGACTCGCTCAGCGGCGAACCCCCGGACGACTCTGCTCCCAGCACGAAGTCCTGAGTCTCCATAGGAGGCATATATCCGGAGAGAGCCTTGAGCGGAGCGCCCCACATACCCGGGATCATATAGACCACGAATGCGAAGCTTATGATCGCAAGCACTAGCCTCTTGACGGAGACATACTCCAGCGGGGAATCGTTGCGGAAGCGGATCTTGCCGAGCAGGTAGAGCCCTAGCAGGGTGAATACCACAATCCAGATGGCGAGATAAACTTCCCTGTCGAGGATGTGCCAGTGGTAGGTCTGATCGGCGACGCTGAGGAACTTGAGTCCGAGCGCGATTTCGATGAAGCCAAGCACCACCTTGACGGAGTTGAGCCAGCCGCCGCTCTTAGGCAGCTTCTTGAGCAGTGAAGGGAAGAGCGCGAGCAGGGTGAACGGCAGGGCAAATGCCACGCTGAACGCGAGCATCGTGACCATAGGTGCCCAGAACTCGCCCTGCGTGCTCTTGATGAGCACGGTACCCACGATAGGACCGGTGCAGCTGAAGCTTACCAGCACGAGAGTCAGGGAGAGGAAAAATATGCCTGCCAGTCCCTTGCTGTCGCTCTTGCGGTCTGCGCTGTTGGTCCACTTCGAGGGGAGTGTGATCTCGAACGCCCCGAAGAAGCTCGCGGCGAAGACCATAAACACGAGGAAGAAGATGATGTTCGGCAGCCAGTGCGTAGAAAGCCAGTTGAAGATGTCGGCTGTCACTCCGCTGCCTCCGACGATCCAGGTGATGCCAATAATCAGCGAGATCGGCACGGTATATAGCAGGACTATGAAGAGGCCGTACATAAACGCCTTGAAGCGTCCCTTGGATGCGGACTCGCTGCCCTTCATAAAGAAGGACACCGTCATCGGCACCATCGGGAATACGCAAGGCGTAAGCAGCATCGCGAATCCCCAGAGGATGGCCTCGAGTATCAGCGACCAGAGCGACTTGGAGCTTCCGGCACTGTCTGAAGCGGCCTCAGCAGACGTTGCTGCAGGAGTGTTCACCGTCTCAGCGGCGGCCTGAACTCCGGCACCGTCGCCGGCCCCGAGCGGAAGGCTGCGGAACGCAGCCGCCTCCCCCGAGTCGGACTTGAAAGTATGGTCGAAATCAAAGTCTTCCGGAGAATAGCAGTTTGTCCCCTGGCAGGAGGACACGCTTACTGTACCGAAGACGTGGTCGACACCCTGGCGGATGTCACCGGTAAGGACAATCTGACTGCCCCCGTCTGTCTGCTTCAGCTCGGACTTCCAGTTGACATTGGGGTTGGCCTGAAGTACAAGGAGCGAAAGAAGGATACTTAACATAAATATTTATAATTACTTGGCAATCGCCACCGAACGGGTCTCGCGAATCACCGTGATCTTGACCTGACCAGGATATGTCATCTCGTCCTGAATGCGCTGGGCGATGTCAACAGACAGGCGCGCAGCCTGGTCGTCAGACACCTCCTCGGCTCCGACAATGACGCGGAGCTCACGGCCGGCCTGGATGGCGTATGACTTGGTGACACCAGGATATGAGGCAGCAAGGTCTTCCATACCCTTGAGACGCTTGATGTAGGATTCGATCACCTCGCGGCGGGCGCCAGGACGGGCGCCGGAGATGGCATCGGCGACAAGTACCAGCGGAGCGTAGATGGAAGTCATCTCCATCTCCTCGTGGTGGGCACCGATGGCGTTGCAAACCTCAGGGCGCTCCTTGTACTGCTCAGCGAGCTTGGCACCGAGGATGGCGTGAGGATACTCAGGCTCGTTCTCGCTGACCTTGCCTATATCGTGCAGGAGTCCGGCACGGCGGGCGATCTTAGGGTTGAGGCCGAGCTCAGAGGCCATCGTGGCGCAGATGTTGGCCACTTCGCGGGAGTGCTGCAGGAGGTTCTGCCCGTAGGAAGAACGGTATTTCATACGGCCGATGAGCTTGACGAGCTCGATGTTAAGACCGTGGATTCCGAGGTCGATGCAGGTGCGCTTGCCGGTCTCGAGGATCTCGTCCTCAAGCTGCTTGCTGACCTTGGCCACCACTTCCTCGATACGCGCCGGATGGATGCGCCCGTCGATTACGAGCTGATGCAGCGAGAGTCGCGCAATCTCCCTGCGGACCGGATCGAAGGCTGAGATGAGGATGGCGTCCGGAGTGTCGTCCACGACGATTTCAACTCCGGTAGCAGCCTCAAGGGCGCGGATATTGCGGCCCTCACGGCCGATGATACGGCCCTTCACCTCGTCGTTCTCTATCGGGAAGGTAGTAACGGCGTTCTCTATGGCGGTCTCGGTCGCAGTACGCTGGATAGTATTGATCACGATGCGCTTGGCCTCCTTGGCGGCATTGAGCCTTGCCTCGTCCATCGTATCGTTGATATAGGCCTGGGCTTCGGTACGGGCTTCAGCCTTCATATTCTCGACGAGCATCTTCTTCGCCTCCTCGGCACTCATACCGGCCACATTCTCGAGCTCCCTGTTGACCTGGGCGGTAAGGCGGTCGCACTCTTCGAGCTTGGCGTCGAGTTTGGCTTTCTGCGCATTGAGCTGCCCTTTCTGGCTGTCGATATCATGCTGCTTGCGTCCGAGATCGCTGGCCTGCTGGGAAAGTTGGGTCTCACGTGACTTGATGTTGTTCTCCCTGTCGCGGAGCTCGGCGTTCTTGGCGTTCACCGCCTTGTCGTGCTCGCTGCGGAGCTGGATAAATTTCTCCTTGGCCTGGAGGATCTTCTGCTGCTTGATATTCTCAGCTTCAGCCTGAGCCTTCTCGATAATGGCTTCCCCGCGCCCCTTGGCCAGCCTGCGGGCCACAAACATATAGACTGCGATTCCGATCGCAGCCCCGGCAATCGCCGTCAGGATATAGTACAATAACATAACAAAAAGTATATAATAATTTACAAAATTTCAAAAAACAACGGTGTCCGCACTTCACAATGCAGACACCGTAGTATGACAAAAAGCCGTCAGCCGAACTTTCAGAAAGCCTCTGAATAAGATTTGGGCTCCGTTCCGTATCGGGCTTCCCGTCTGGCGGGCCTGCCTTCCCCGGGCCGAGTGGACCCTGTTCCGAAGAACTTGTTGTTTTCAGAAGATGGGCCTGACGGCTTATCTTTTTTCTTTACCCTCGAGATATGCACCCAGCTCCTGCGAAAGAGCGCTGACATCACTTCCCATCTGGGAGAGAAGGGCTTTGGCGTAGTATTTCCCAACTGCCTCCTGGACTGCAACGAACGCATATTTGTCCAGCGTATCCGTCTCCGGAAAGCGCGCATTGAACTTGTCAAGCATCTCGTTGACATCCTTGGCTGCCAGCCGCATCATCTGCTCCTGCTCCGGGGAAGCGGCGGTGAGTGAGTATTCCCGGCCCGCTATGTTAAGTTTTACGCTCTGCCCCATATCAGTTTTCCAGCAGCTTTATACATTTGTCAATCTCCCTTATCAGACCGGTAATCCTCGCTTTGGCTTCATCGTGATTGCCTTCGCCGAGGAAGGCGCTCATCAGCCGCTGATTGTCTATCTGAAGGTTCAAATCAGTAATCTGCTCCTTGTACTTCCGGGCCTGCTCCTCGCTTTCGGCGAGCTTCCCTGCGAGAGCATCCGCTCTCTGCTTCTCGGCTTCATACAAAGCTATAAGCCTTGCGATGTCTGATCTTATGTCATTGATGTCGCCTTGCATAAGGACTGGACCAAAAGTACTTCTTATGCAAATATAAGCATCTGTTTTGAAATAAGAAACTAATAAGCAAAAAAAAGGCCCGCAGTCGTACCTGCGGGCCTTTCAGAAATATCTGGTGAAGAATTACTTCTTCTTGACGATAACGGTACGGGACAGAACGTCGTTGTTGAAGAAGAGTGCGTCAACACCGCCGAATGCCTGCTTCTCGAGCTTGTTCTCAGAAACGCCCTCAGAAACGAGGAGGTTGTAAACAGCCTCAGCACGCTTCTCAGAAAGCTTCTGGTTGGTCTTGGCGCTACCGGTCTTCTTGTCAGCGTAGCCGGATACTACGTAGGTGCCTTCGCTCTTGTCAGCCTTGATGGCCTCGGCGAGGAGCTTCACGCGAGCCTTGTCCTTGCTTGAGAGGGTAGACTTGCCGATCTCGAAGAAGATGGCGGTAGATGCAGGAACCTCATTGTTGACAAGCTTCTCAACCTGCTTAACAACTTCCTTCTCGACAATCTTCTCTACGATCTTAGGATTGTTGGCGACAGCCTCGTTGGCGAGAGCCTCAGCAGCCTCCTTGGAGATGTAGCCGGCGGCAGCGGCAGCAGCAGCGGCACGAGCGACCTTACCGCGCTTGCCACCGATGGTCCAAACACCGTTGAGAGCGATGCGGGTAGTTCCCTCAGCCTTGCGATATACGTCAGCGTCACCGAAGATGGAAGGGGTGATGCCGAAGCGAGCCTCAACTCCGAGAGCGAAAGTCTTGGTGAAGTCATATGCGAGACCGAGACCTGCGGTTGCGCCGAAACGGGCCTTGAAGTCGCTGTTCTCCTCGACGAGGAGCACCTCAGCGTCCTGAACGTCAGAGAACTTGGTGCCTACAGAGGAGAAGTTGACGGTAGGACCTGCGAAGAAATATACGTTGAACTTTGCGAGATCGTCAGCGAAGACGTTGGTGAGGTTGAACATACCGTCGAGGTTGATCTCACCGAAGAGCTTGTTGCTGTAAGGCTTCACTGAGCCATCCTTGAGATATGCGTTGCCCTCGTTGGCATCAAGGCTAAGGAACGGACCGCCGATCACACCGCGGACACCCCATACCGGAGTGATATACTTGCCGACCTGGATGTTGGCATAGAATGAAGGAGTGTTGAAACCAGGGGTGAGAGGAGAGGCGATACCTGCACCTACGCCCACAAAAACGTCCTTGCACTTGGAGTCTGTCTGGGCACTTGCGACTACGCAAGCTGCGGCCATGGCAACAGACAATGCGATAACTTTGAGTTTCATATTCTAAATACGTTTATTCAGTTAATTAAACAAATCCCGACAGAAATTAGTCAGCATATACGATTCCACCGCCGGCATTGTCTCCACCGTGGCCGTGGCCGTGGCCGTGGCCGATGTAGTGGCCGTGAGCATCAGGATCAGCCATCTCGGCATACTCGATCAGGTTGGTGCTTACAGTCTTGACATTGAAGGTAGCGATGGCGGTCTCGGTGCCGTCAGCCTTGCTTACCTTGTAGACGGTGCAGTCAGCGACGGTCTTTACTCTCGTTACATATACGGTGTAGTAGCTGAAAGCGGAAACCGTGATCTCATACGGAGTCTGGGCAACGGTCTTGATGCCGGTGTTGTAGGCGTCAGCATAAGACTTTGCATAAGGCTCGAACTCAGCGTTGCTGTCAGTGAACTTGTAGTTGTAGGTCTCTGAACCCATCTGTGCATCCCAGCTGACACTTCCGGTGAGGTAGTTCTCGCTGTTGTTGCGCATCCACATCTTGCCATCGTGAGAGATGAGAGAGTGGCCGTCAGCAGGAGTGAAGTAGGTGACGTCGGTAGTTGCGGCCTCTGTCTGCTTTACGGTGAAGGTGTAGTCAGGAATCGGGCTAAGCTCGCCGACTACTACAGTGACAGAGTACTCTGCCTTGCCGCCTGCACGGAGTCCGAGGATATCTACAGTTGTAGTATAATCCTTGGCTGCGCTCATATAGTCAGCCTTGTAACTAACGGTAAGGTTAACAGTCTGCGCGGAGATGGTAGGATTACCGGTGATGGTAACCACACCGTTTGCATAGGTTGCGCCGGCCACATTGACAGATACGCTGGCAGGGGTGACCTCGGTGTTGGTGCGGATGTCAACCGCAACAACCTTGATGTTGGCCACTGCATCCGGAACCTCAAATGCAGTTTCGACCTCTTCCGGCTGGCAGGCAGCGAAAATACCGGCCAGGGCGATGAGCGATAAAAGTTTTTTCATCTTAAAAGATAATATTAAACATTAAACATTAAAAATTTCTTTCCTTCGGCAGACTACAATCTTCCCAATCCCGAAAAGACCATACTACCTTACAAAAGGCAAATATATGCCAATTTTGGCAGATATACAAATATTTTAAAAAATTATCTGGCCAAATTCAGTTGTGCATCAATATAATATGGATTGAAGTAGTTGCGGCTCATAATGTTGTCCGAAGCCTCGGCGCGGAACTCCTTGTAGTAGTATTGCTCATTGTTGGAGTTGTAGGTCATACCCATCTGCCCCGAGGTCACGACACGCGGGATATAGCCCCTGCGCTTCTGACGGTACGGAGGCAGGGCCACCTGGAAACGGAAGCCGACATTGAGCTGCGCTTCCCGAGCCTTCTCGGCATACAGGCCGATCGAACAGTGCTGCATATGCCGTATCATCTCATACTTGACTCCAATCTCCCCGAGCAGGAACTGCTGGATGCGGAGGGTAAACTGGGTCCCCAGAGGCGGACAGTAGTAGTTGCCGGCCAGGTTCCAGCGGAAATCCAGCTGCCTGCTGTAGCAGAAGCGGAAGCCGTTCCAGTAGTAGTTGCCGAGCAGCCCGAGCTGCGTGTCCACAGAGAAGCGCTCATTCGGGAACCAATATGCCATCTCCAGCGCAAGGCCATAGCGATTGCCGGCAAAACTGCCCACGCTCAGGCGGCCGTTGACATTGAGATGCCAGGGATCCCTGAACCGCTGGGAGAGGGTGATCATCCCCGGATGCACGATACGCTCTTCATCTCCGTAGCCGTCGCTGAAGATCGGGAACTTGAGCTGGTAGCTGAACTTCATCCCGGGCCAGAGCGACACCTCGACCGCAGGGCTGAGCTGCCATAGGGACTGATATACCTGATTGATGATGAGGTTCTTGAGCGAAAGCTGCGGGTAGATGACCACATCAACCTTGCCGAAACTGCTACCGCGCTTCTCCCCGCCGCGCACGAGATCCCAACTCTCATCCAGACGCCTTGTCGTATGCCAGCTGCCGCTTTCAGGATTATATGTTATGGTCACCTCAGGCACATCGAAGTTCAAACCGACAATCTTCACCTGCTTCCCTTCCGGCAGGCCGGCACCCTCGATGATCCTGCAGGCCCTCGCAAACCCTTCCGCAGGCAGCTTGTAGGCGTCGTTCTCGATCGTATAGACGACATATTCGTCCGTCTCGGCCGACCGCACATTGGCAAATCCCGCCTCGACAAGGCGCCGCACCACACTTTCCCTCGTCCCATCAGACTCCTGCCCGGAGAGGAGCGGCGCGCAGAGCGCAGCAAGCAGCAATATCAGACTCAGTCTTCTCATCATAACAGCGCAGATTTCTTCTCGACCAGGACCTCTGAGGTCTCCAGCCTGAGATGTTTGTCATAGGTATCGTGACGCACCATCCCGATCCCTGCCGCATACCAGGTCAGAGCGGTAGTCTCGCGCCTGTAGCCCGGAGCCTTCTCGCTCTTGCGCTCGGAGATCACCAGGCAGTCGAAACTGCCGGCATCGGTGGAGATGGTTTCCGCCCTCAGCACCTTGCGCTCGCAGACTCTGACGCTATAGCGGATACCCGCTACGGAGACGCTGAAGCTCAGGTCAGGCAGACTCTCCCCCGGAGCCAGATCAGCGGGCAGCACGGAAGTGCAGGGCTCAGCCTTCACCGCCCCGTCGGGGAAAAGATTGCGGAATACCGACTGCAGCGCGGCTGAAGGATCAGCCGACACTTCCCCGGACGCGCTGACTGCAGTCCTGTACAGCACCGGACCGCCGTGCATGGTCTTCCCTTTACGGTCGGTGAAAAGCGAGGAACATTCCAGCTCCACTCCCCCCTCGCTCCCGCGCGATGAGAGTATGCTGAGCGTATGGTTCCACTTGAGCCTGCCCGTACCGGCATTGCAGCGCTCATACCTGAGCACAGTCCCCACCCCGGTGCAGAAGAACGCATCTCCGGCACCGGCCGCCAGAGCCTGGCACAACAATAATGCAGCCGCTATGCAGGATGGTAACAGTCTCATTTAGAATATTCTGAACGTAAGGCGGAGCGATGCAACGGGCCAGAATCCGAGCTTCTCGAGCGAAACACCGTCCGGCATCACATCCTGTGCCTGAGAGTCATAGGCGACTTCATTCGGAGAACTGATCGACGGCGCTCCGTGGTATATCGCGCCGAGGTCGAACTGCAGCCCGACACGGCCGCTCGGGACGCTGCGGCCGAAGCCGAGTCCGACATACGGTCTGAAGCGCGGGAGGTCAAGCGAAGCCTCCAGCGAGCCGGCGCCCTCCTTCTCCTGCACCTCGTAGGTATGCTTTTCTGCACTGAACTTGACGGAGCTGATGTCGGTCGGAGTATAACCCGGCACGTCCCTGTATTTTTCGTTGATTTCTTCCACCTGTGACTGGAGGCTCTTGTAGTTGCTCCAGAAAGTCTGGTCGGTGGTGGCGGTGGCTGAGATGAAAGTCGTCTCCATACCATAATATACACCGGCGGTGATATGGAACGAAGACTTGCGGAAAGGATAGAGCTCCAGCATCGCCTGAATGGTACTGAGGTTAAGCGTCGGCCTAATGTCCATCTTGGCATCGTCGAAGTTGACATCGATCCTGTCTGGCAGTCCGGCCGCCTGCAGGTTGGAGTTGACGGTGGCGATGCTCGAATTGACCTCTGCCATACTCACATTGAAGCTGCCGGAGAGGCTCAGCGACGGGGCATTGAATCCGGCCCTGAGGACAAGGTGGTCAGTAATCAGAGGCATCGAAAGCTCCACACCGACGCCGGTGGTACCTGCTTCAATGCCGAACGCGAGGCTTTGGAAGGCCTGCTGAGCCCAGGCCGCAGACGAGAGGCCGAGCAGGGCCAGGGTCACAAATAGATTTTTGTTCATATATATGTATTATTATTTGATTCGCAGTTTATATCTCAGGCCGAAGTTGATGTACTTGCAGGCCTGCAGCTCGAACATCGCCTCGAAGCGGTTTTCCCAGATGGACGCAATGCAACCGAGATTGAAGGTGCGCGCATCGTACTCGGCGATGAATCGGACCTCATCAAGTATCGACCTGTAACAGAGCAGCGCCGGAGTGAAGGTCACTGCTGCCGCCGGGCCGTTGAGACGGTAGTCGCTGCGCTGGTTGTACTGGTAGGCAAGATGCCCG
Source organism: bacterium (assembly GCA_963613775.1). Lineage (GTDB taxonomy): Bacteria > Bacteroidota > Bacteroidia > Bacteroidales > UBA932 > Cryptobacteroides. The sequence goes on from CAVEAQ010000004.1 coordinate 31,056, forward strand.
CCCAGTTCACCCCAGGGGGTACTGAAATGCTTGCTGAGAGCGATGTAACTGCGATTGAAGTAGCCGTTGCCGGTACCGTCCACACCGCCGGTGTCGATATAGCCGCTGGAGGACGAAGCAGTGGTCGGATCGCTCACCCCGAGCACCAGCGACGGCATCCACCACAGGCCGAACTCCCCCTCGCGGAGCAACTGGAACCGGCCCACGAAGTGACGGTCCTGGTTGAACATCAGCCGCGTGCGCCCGGTGGAGCCTGGGATCTTGCTGCCGTCGAACATAGTGCAGACATAGCCGACCTCGAAGCGGCTCCAGAATGTAAAGCTGAAACCGTAGGCAAACGTCCTGTATGACCAGCCGGAAGTCGGCAGGGAGTGGAGATTGAGGCTGTTGTCGGTAATCATGAACGTCCCGGACGGCTGCATCTCGGCGGACGGCATCTGGAGCAGTCCGCTGGAGGAGTCGGTAAACTGGGCCGCAAGCCTGAGCGGAGAGAGCATCAGGATTACGGCCAGTAAAGGTATGAATCGCTTGATCGTCGGCACCGCAGAATCAATAGTTCTTCGCGGCAAGCCTGAAGTAGCTCTGAGGGTGCGCGCAGACAGGGCAGACTTCCGGAGCGGACGGTCCGATGACTATGTGGCCGCAGTTGCCGCATTCCCAGATGGCGTCGCCCTCGCGGGTGAATACAAGCTTGCCTTCAATATTGGCAAGCAGCTTCTTGTAGCGCTCCTCGTGGTGCTTCTCGATCTCGGCCACCATCTCGAAGAGAGCGGCGATATCGTCAAAGCCCTCTTCCCGAGCCTCTTTTGCGAAGGAAGGATACATCTCGGTCCACTCGTAGTGCTCACCGGCAGCGGCATCTGCGAGATTGGTCTCAGTGCCTGGCACTGCGCCCCCGTGCAGGAGCTTAAACCAGATCTTTGCGTGCTCGCGCTCGTTGTCGGCGGTGGCTTCGAAGAGCTCCGCCATCTGGACATAGCCGTCCTTGCGGGCTTTGGAAGCATAATATGTGTATTTGTTGCGGGCTTCACTTTCACCCGCATAGGCAGCAGCGAGGTTGGCCTCGGTCTTTGTTCCCTTGATAGACTTCATAATATCGGAGTTTTAATAGTTTCCGCTAAGGTAATATATTTTTTATAAATTTGAGGAATTATTTCAAAACGGCTCCTTATTATGGCAGACAATTATCTCGAGAAGAAATACGACGAATATCTCCATGGCAAGAGCGTGATACACAGGGCTAACCCGTCATTGGACAGCCTGCTGGACTATCTCGCTCGGGAGGACGGGAAGCCGGACGGGGGCTACATCGTAAGACAGGCCCAACTGGACGCCGCCGTGCGCTCCGCACAGAAGCTCGGCATCCCCGCGGAGATCACGACCGACGAGTCGGCAGCCGAGATCCGCATCAGCTGCTCCTCTCCTGCAGGTCTCGGTCAGCTCATACTGGCCGCAAGGCTCAAGGCCGCGGAACTGAAGCTCCGCAGCGAAGTGAGTCTCGAAGAGACCTCCGCCGGGGCCGTCATCAGGCTGTACAGGTAGCTAGACCCTGCCCGGATAGGCCTCGAGAGCCTTCTGAAGCACTACGAGAGCCTTGGCGAGGTCTTCCTTGCAGAGCACATAAGCGATGCGGACCTCCTGCCTGCCCTCCCCCGGCTCGGTGTAGAACCCGGAGGCCGGAGCCATCATCACGGTCGCGCCGTCGTAGCGGAAGTCGCTGAGGCACCACATGCAGAACTTCTCGGCATCATCGACCGGCAGCTTCGCCACGGTGTAGAACGCGCCCATCGGGATCGGAGAATATACCCCCGGGATCTTGTTGAGCCCGTCGATCAGGAAGTTGCGCCTGTCGAGGTACTCCTCATAGACTCCGTGCAGGTACTCCTTCTGCACGTCGATTGAAGCCTCGGCCACGATCTGTCCGATAAGCGGCGGCGAGAGCCTCGCCTGGCAGAACTTCATCACCGACTCGCGCACCTTGCGGTTGCGGGTGCAGAGACAGCCTATGCGGATTCCGCACTCGGAGTATCTCTTCGACACAGAGTCGAACAGCACCACATTGTCGTCGATGCCCTCGAGGTGGAAGGCGGAGATGTACGGCATCCCTGTGTAGATGAATTCGCGGTAGACCTCGTCGCTGAAGAGGAAGAGGTTGTGCTTCTTGACAATATCGCGCAGCTGCATCATCTCCTTGCGGGTGTAGAGGTAGCCGGTAGGGTTGTTAGGATTGCAGATGAGGATGGCCTTGGTGCGCTCGCTGATCTGCGCCTCGAAGGCCTCGATCGGAGGCAGGCGGAAGCCTTCTTCGATGTTGGTCTTGACACTTCTGATCACCGCGCCCACTGAGATCGCGAAAGCCATATAGTTGGCATAGAACGGGTCCGTGACGATGATTTCGTCGCCCGGGTCAAGACAGGCGAGGAAAGCGAAGAGCACCGCCTCGGAGCCGCCGGAGGTGATGATGATCTCGTCCGGGGAGAGGTAGATGCCGTATTCCGCATAGTACTTCACCATCTTGGTGCGCAGGGAGAGCAGCCCGTCGGACGGGCTGTACTCGAGGATGTCGCGGTCGATATGCTTGAGCGCATCCAGGGCGCACTGCGGGGTCTTGATGTCAGGCTGACCTATGTTGAGATGATAGACGTGCACGCCGTTGCGCTTCGCCGCATCGGCATAGGGCGCAAGTTTGCGGATCGGTGAGAACGGCATATTGTCCGCCCTCTGTGATATTTTCATTGCCATACTGTCGTTGTCGTATAGACTTCAAAGGTATGAAAATAAAATGAAAATAGCTATTCGCAGGGGAAGCAGACGCGGAAGCCGATCTTTTCAGAGATGGCACCAGGGGTGCCCTTATCCCGTACTGCAGAACGGCAGCAATGTGCCACATAATCCCAGCAGCCGCCACGCAGGACTCGTTCAAATCCACTCTTAGGGCCAGACGGATCGACTTCTGCCTGATTACTGTAACTACTATACCTATCCAAACACCACTCCCATACATTGCCGTGCATGTCGTAGAGTCCCCAGGCATTAGGTTTCTTCTGCCCGACAGGATGAGGTTCTTCTCGCAGTGAAAAATCATTTCTATAACTCGATTTGATCTTACGTTTTACCGAAGTATTATGTTACATAACGATGCGAAATGCAAGCATTTTATCTGAAAATCAGCGGTTTGTAACGAAATTTTTCGCCTCGTTAGGAATTATTTCGGGAATACAAGCTGAATGACATGTCAATCAAAATAGTGATTGTGTAAAGCAAAATAGTTGAACAAACGTATGACTGTAAACCGAATCAGTTAACGTGTAAAGAGAAACAGTTAAACTTCCCCAAAAGTGTCAACCTTTTTCAGGTAAGGTCAAACTTTCCTTTTCTGTCGGAAAGATTTATAAAAAGTTTCCGTGATTTACGGAAACTTTTTATATTTTTGCATTGACTAACGATAAAATAAGAGACGCGGATTATGCTTAAAGATGTCATTAAAAATCTTATCTTGTTAAAACAGAAGGAGATA
>CAVEAQ010000005.1:0-34347 GCA_963613775.1 bacterium
GTCACTGGATGGAGAATGCGCACGACTGGTGCATCTCCCGCCAGCTCTGGTGGGGACAGCGCATCCCTGCATATTATCTTCCTGACGGGCAGATAGTTGTGGAAGAGTCTGCAGAGAAGGCGCTCGCCGCTGCGCAGAAGATTGATCCGTCCATCACTGCAGCCGACCTCAGACAGGACGAGGACGTGCTCGACACCTGGTTCTCAAGCTGGTTATGGCCGATCTCCGTATTCGACCCACAGATGCCGGGTCATCCTGACCACAAGCCTAACCGCGATCTCAGCTACTACTATCCAACCAACGACCTCGTGACCGGTCCGGACATCATATTCTTCTGGGTGGCCAGGATGATTATGGCTGGCGATGAGTTTATGAAAGACATTCCGTTCCGCAATGTCTACTTCACCGGTATCGTCCGCGATAAGCTGGGCCGCAAGATGAGCAAGACTCTCGGCAACAGCCCTAACCCTCTGGACCTCATCGAGAAATACGGCGCGGACGCCGTGCGTCTCGGGATGCTTCTCTGCTCTTCGGCCGGCAACGACATACTCTACGACGAGTCTCAGGTTGAGCAGGGACGCAATTTCTGCGGCAAGATCTGGAACTCCTGGAGGCTCGTGAGCGGGTGGAATGTGGATGAGAAAGCCGCACAGAGCGAGGAGGCGAGAGTGGCAGTCAAGTGGTTTGACAATCTGCTTTCACGCACCATCGAGGCCGTCGAGGACCACTACCGCAAGTTCCGTATAAGCGATGCTCTGATGGCTGTCTACAAGCTCTTCTGGGACGACTACTGCAGCTGGTACCTGGAGTTGGTGAAGCCTGCCTATGGCGCTGCCATAGACGGGATTACATACAGCGCAACGCTCACTTTCTTCGAGAAACTGCTCAAGCTCATCCACCCTGTGATGCCGTTCATCACCGAGGAGCTCTGGCAGGCGATGGAGAAGCGCGGAGACGGGGAGACCATAATGTATCAGCGCACCCCGCTTGCAGGGCCGTACGATGCTGCGTTCCTTGCAAACTTCGACCTTGTCAGGGATGCGGTCGTATCTATCCGCGGCATCCGCGCGCAGAAGCAGATCTCTCCGAAGCAGATCCTGGAGGTCTATGCTGACGGCCCGCTTCCGGAGGAGCTCGTGCCTATCCTCAGGAAGGCGGCCAATGTCTCCGCTGTCAAGGCCGGCAAGGCTGAGGGGTCCGCGGTATCGTTCATCAGCGGGACTGTCGGATTCAGCGTTCCTCTCGCGGGTTTCATCAATGCCGATGACGAGAGGGCCAAGCTCACTGCAGAGCTGGAGCATCAGCGCAAGTTCCTCGCCGGAGTGAGGGCCAAGCTCTCCAACGAGAAGTTCACCGCGCACGCGCCTCAGGCCGTAATCGACGGTGAGCGGAAGAAGGAGGCGGACAGCCTTGCCCGCATCGAGGCTATCGAAGCGTCATTGAATTCACTTAAATAGTTGGCTTATGTTAGCTTATCCTTTGGTTATAGGCATGTGGGAGGTGATAGTCATCGCCCTGGTCGTACTCCTCCTCTTCGGGGGCAAGAAAGTTCCCGAACTTATGAAAGGCATCGGTAAGGGGGTCCGGAGCTTCAAGGATGGTCTCAACGGGACCGATGACGAGGATAAGGGCGATACCAAGAAGCTGGACAGCGGTTCTTCAAAACCTGAATAGCCGGTGGCGAAGGGCGGGGAAATGTCCTTCTGGGATCATCTTGAAGAGCTGAGGGGTAGCATTATCCGCTCGGCTCTTTATCTGTGTGCATTCTCCTGTCTTGGGCTCTGCTTCAAGCACTTGCTCTTCGAGGAGATAATCCTTGCGCCCACCCGTCCCGATTTCTGCATCTATCGGCTGCTTGGCTGGAATTTCAGCGTCAACCTTATCAACATTGACCTCAGCGCCCAGTTCTTCGTGCACCTGAGGGCTTCGCTCTCCTCCGGGCTTATCCTCGCTTTCCCCTTCATAGTGTGGGAGATATGGAAGTTCGTGGCTCCTGCCCTCTACGTCTCCGAGAAGAGGGCTCTGCGCTCCACGTTCCTCCTCTCCGGTCTGCTCTTCTATGTCGGAGTTGCCGTGGGCTATTTCCTGATACTTCCGCTCTGCCTGCAGTTTTTTATGAACTATACGGTCTCAGAGTCGGTCGTCAACACGATCAGTCTCAATTCCTATATGGGTATGTTCACCTCGCTTGTCCTGCTGGACGGGGTTGTGTTTGAGTTCCCTATGCTTGTGCTGGCGCTCTCGCGGCTTGGCCTTGTGGACCGCGCTATGCTCCGCAAGGGCAGACGGTACGCTTTTGTGGTCATACTCATTTTTGCCGCCATCATCACGCCGGCAGACCCGGTGTCGATGTTCGTGCTGGCTATACCTTTATATCTGCTTTACGAACTTTCGATCCTGCTATGCTCATCTCGCAAACGCCCAGTTCTTACAGAATAGATTGCCTTGATTGGCCGGAGATTTATCCTTATAAACCTGAAGTTTCGCTTGAGGTCTGGCACTCCTGCACGGAGTTGCATCTTCTCTATCGGGTCCGGGAGGATGCGGTGATTGCCGCCTGCGCGGAGGATCGCGGACAGGTGTGGAAGGATTCCTGCGTGGAGTTCTTCTTCGCTCCGGGGGATGACGGGCTGTATTACAATGTGGAGTGCAGCTGCATCGGCAAGCTTTATTTCTGCTGCGGTGCAGACAGGCACGAACGGGAATTTATGCCCGGGGAGGCTTATGCGGCCATTCGCAGGCAGGGGAGTCTCGGGAGTGAGCCTTTCGCGCTGAGGGAGGGCACCGTGGAATGGGAAATGCGGCTCGATATTCCCTCATCCTGCTTTACCCGTCACGATATCAAGGATTTCCGCGGTCTGGAGGCACGGGGCAATTTCTACAAATGCGGGGATGCGCTTCCGACCCGGCACTACCTGAGCCTGTTCCCGATCGGGACGGAGAAGCCTGATTTTCACCGCCCTGAATTTTTTGACAAGATAGTATTCGAATAAATGGTATCAATAGAGGACGTAACGGTGTCATACGGCGGCTTCGTGCTGCTGGACAAGATCAATTTCCATATCAGTGAGACTGACAAGATCGGGCTCGTGGGGAAGAACGGTGCCGGTAAATCCACCATTCTCAAGATGATATGCGGTATCCAGAGTCCGACTTCCGGCCGCATCGACCGTCCCAACGAGCTCAGCATCGGCTATCTTCCGCAGATAATGGAACACCATAAGGGGCTTTCCGTGCTGAAGGAGACGATGACGGCCTTCGACGATATCTCCCGCATAGAGAAGGAGATAGAGGATGTCACCCATCAGCTGGAGACCCGCACCGATTATGAGTCAGACTCGTATTCGGCTCTGATCGAGCGTCTCAACAATCTCAACGACAGGCTCGAACTCAGCCATTCCGAGCCGCCGGAGGTGCAGGCGCGCCGGACTCTGCTTGGCCTCGGCTTCCGCGACGAAGAGCTCGACCGCAATACGGAGACCTTCTCCCAGGGCTGGAATATGCGCATCGAGCTGGCCAAGATCCTGCTCGGCAAACCTCAGCTGCTGCTGCTCGACGAGCCTACCAACCACCTGGATATCGAGTCCATAGAATGGCTGGAAGACTACCTCAAGTCCGTCCGTTGCTCCCTGCTCCTGGTTAGCCACGACAAGAGGTTCCTCGACAATGTGACCAACCGCACCGTGGAGGTGATGCTCGGCCACATCAACGACTACAAGGTGCCGTACAGCCGTTATCTGGAGCTTCGCTCCGAGCGTCTGCAGCAGCAGGCGGCGGCCTACGAAAACCAGCAGAAGATGATACAGAAGACGCAGGAGTTCATCCAGGCGTTCCGCTACAAGCCGACCAAATCCAATCAGGTGCAGTCGCGCATCAAGGCTCTGGAGAAGCTGGACAGGATAGAGATTGATGAGACTGACAATGTGCGGCTTACGGTCAAATTCCCGCCTGCGCCGCGCTCCGGCGATGTGGTGTTCAAAGGCACGGATCTCACGGTCGGCTACCCGCAGAAAGTAGTATTCCGCGGAGCGAACATCGAGATACGGCGAGGCGAGAAGGTGGCTTTCATCGGGCGCAACGGCGAGGGCAAGACCACTATGATGAGGGTGATAATGGGGGAGTTGGAGCCCATGTCCGGGGAGGCGAAGACGGGGCACAATGTGGAAGTGGGCTATTTTGCCCAGAATCAGGAGGATGTGCTGGACCGCAACGAAACCGTGTTCTCTACCCTCGACCGCATAGCGGTGGGGGATATACGCACCAAACTTCGCGACCTGCTGGCGCAGTTCCTCTTCCGCGGTGCGGACATAGACAAGAAGGTGTCGGTGCTCTCCGGCGGCGAGAGGGCGAGGCTCGGAATGGCGCGCCTCATGCTCCAAAGCCACAATCTGTTGGCGCTCGACGAGCCTACCAACCATATGGATGTTAAGTCCAAGGACATACTTAAGCAGGCTCTTGCGGCATTCGACGGGACTCTGATTGTGGTCTCCCACGACAGGGATTTCCTAGACGGACTGGTCAGCAAGATGTATGAGTTCCGCGACGGCAAGGTGACTGAGCACCTCGGCTCGGTGAGCGAGTTCCTGGAGAAGCGCAAGATTGAGAATCTGCAGGAGCTTGAACGCAAATGCGCCCCTGCGCCGCAGCCGGAGCGTCCTCAGCAGAAGGGAGCATTTGAACAGAGCCGGCAGGCTACCCGCGAGGAGCGCAAGAAGAAGAACCGCATCTCCTATCTGGAGAAGGAGATCGCATCGCTGGAAGGGAAGATGAAGGAGATCGAGCAGGTGCTTGCGGCGCCTAAAGAAAGTGATGATATAATGGAACTTACCCGCAGCTATCTCGAGCTGAAGCGCGACCTTGACGCCAAGACTGAGGAGTGGGGTGAACTGATAGATTAGATATATGACTATTATGAATTTGCGGCGGGCTATGCTGCCTGTGATGATGGCTCTGGCCCTGCTCCCTGCAGCGGCGCAGACGCGTCACGTGGAAGTTAAACCCGGGCCTTTCGTCGGTGTGTCGGTGTCCGGGGATTTCGAACTCAGCCTCGTCCGGGGGAAGGATTATGCAGTCGCGATGGACGTGAGCGAGGAGTTCGCAGAATTTCTCAGCACTGAAGTGGTGGACAGCGTGCTCGTGATCCGGGTTGACGACAAGAAGGATCTCAATGACATCTGGAAGTCATTCAGAGGCAAGAACAATCCGGCCCCGATCTTCAGGGCGACTGTGACCTGCCCTGCAGTGCTGAGCTCGATAGCCATATCCGGAGACACGCAGCTCAAGGAGCTTGGAGCGGTATGTAACACGTCCGCCGTACAGTTAAGCCTCAAGGACAATGCTTCGGCCGGGACATCCTCTGTCCGATCCTCCTCGGTAGAACTCAATCTGAATAAGAAAAGCAGTGGAGAGTTCCGCCTGAACTGCGATTCTCTCAAGGTCAACGCCGGCGGAAGTACGGAATTCACCCTGCGCTGCACCGGGACCTCGAAGGTCGGGATGGAGCTCAGCGGCAACGCGTCCCTTGTCTTTGCCGGCGATGCCGTGCATGTCTCGTTGGCCGCCAAGGGCACATCCAGGGCGATACTCAACGGCAGCGCCTCTTACGCAGTCTATAATCTGTCCGGCTCCGCCAATGTCAATGCGCTGAACATCAAGGTGAAAGAAGCAAATATCGCGATGAGCGGCATCTGCTCGCTGATGCAGGGTGCGACAGACTGGATATTCCTGAATATAAGCAACGGCGCCAACCTTACATTCAGCGGCAACCCCCAGATACATATAGCCAATATCAAGAATTCAAGCGTGCAGCGCTACGAAAGTGCCGGCAGGAAGTGATGAAAGTATTCGATGCACATTGTGACGCTCCGTCGCAGATGCTGCGACTGAGGGATTTCGGGCTCGACAATGCCCGCGGTCAGGTGGATTTCCCTAAGATGAAGCGAGGAGGTGTCGGCGCATCGTTCTTCGCCGCCTATGTGCCCGCTTCGCTCTCGGGTCGTGAGGCAAGTGACTATGCCGGCAGACTGCTGGACACGGCGCGAAGGCAGGTTCTCTCCAATCCGGACAAGGCTGCCCTGGCAAGTTCTGCCAGCGGGGTTAAGAATATCATCCGGCGCGGACTTGTCGCTGTGATGCTGGGCGTCGAGAATGCTTCCGCCCTTGACGGCGGCAATCCATTCGAACTGCTCAAATCGTTCTACAAGAGGGGAGTACGTTATGTCACCCTCACCCATAGCGCCGACAATTCATATGCCGACAGCTGTACCGGCAGCGGGCGTTGGGGCGGACTCAGTCCGCTGGGAAGGCAACTCGTCGCCGAAATGAACCGCATAGGAATGTTGATAGATCTCGCGCACGCCTCTGAGGGGACTATGCGGGATGTCCTAAGCCTGAGTTCCGCTCCGGTGGCCTACACGCACGGCTGTTGCAGGGCTTTGGCCTCACACCGGCGCAATATCACCGATGAGCTGATGAGAGGAATCGCTGCGGGCGGCGGGGTAGTATGTATGAGCATCTATCCCTGCTTCCTCGATGACGGATTCGTGAAAACGCTGGGGGCGTCGGGGCTGGAGGAGAAGTCCTATATCGAAGATGAATTCATCCGCGACCCGTACGACCCGGAGAAGCGGGATGCCTGGTATGCACTGTCGGATGAACTTGCAGCTCTGCCGCGGCCTTCAGTCGCGAGGGTGGTGGATCATATCGAGCACGCTGTTTCCGTGGCGGGGGTTGATCACGTCGGAATCGGGACAGATTATGACGGGATTGAAGTCACTGCGGAAGGACTTGAAGACATCTCGCGCTTAGGTATTGTGACGGAAGAGATGAGACGCCGCGGCTTCAGCACGCGGGACATTTCGAAGATTGCCGGAGGAAATCTTCTGAGGGTGCTCAAGGAGGTCAGAAAGTCGGCAAAATAGTGGTATAAAGAGCCCTTATTGGTTACAAATGTGGCCTAACATTTATGTTATAGTAATTAACTATATTGTTATAAATGCTATAAATTAGTGAATTAGGTCTTTTTGAATATAATCCTCCAATGTTTCCAAAGCGACACGCGCAAAACGGCGGATATTGGCCTTCCTGCCAAGATTGCAGTGGTAAATCCGGGTGATTGTGCCGCTTGGACCGCTCGCTCCAATCCATACCGTGCCCTCGGGATAGTGCGTGTCGCCACCTTCGGCAAGCCCGGTTGTCGCCACTGAATAAGTGCTTCCGCTGAGCTTCCGTACTCCCTCCGCCATAGCGGCCGCGACTTCGCTGCTGACGACTCCGTTGGCCTCGATGATCTCGGCAGGGACAGCGAGTACCCTCTCCTTTATGCTGATTGCATATGACGTCACGGAACCCAGATAGTATTCCGAGGCCCCTGAGACCATAGTGACCATATGTGAGATGTATCCGCCTGTGCAGGATTCCGCTGCACTCAGACTGCGCCCGCTTCCCTTCAGGAGGGCGGCGAGCCTATCTTGAACCGGTGCTTTCATTTTTCTTGTTGAGAAGATATTTGAGGGTTCTACTGACAATCCCCGGTCCTTCGCGCAGCAGTCCGGTGCGCAGCTCGACCAGGGATGCACCGCAGCTTAGAGCCTCTGAGGCCTGCTCTGGACTGTCGATATGGCAGTTTGCAATGATAGGCAGGCGCCCTGCCGTGTGTTTGTGGACGTGGCTGACCTGTGCGTTGGAGCGGAGTTCTATGCCGTCTACGCTGTTCATCAGGCAGAAATCGGCGATCGTGTCGAGTTCGCCGTCATTGAGGTAGTCAGGCAGTTTAATGACTATAGGCTTGTATTCCTGCTCGTTGAGTCTGGATTCGAGCAGGGGATTGATCTCCTCGGTGCTGGGGTCTTCAGTGAGGTCAATCACGAAGAAGTCGCAGAAGTCGTAGGCGAGAGTGAATGAGGTGAGATAATCGCCGGAGATGCAGAGTGCGAGGATATCGTCCTGCGGATCGGTCTGGAGGTGGCGTATTGCCCTGCGGACCCCTTCTGCATTCATAGGTCCGATTTCCACGAAGCTGAATCCGAGATTATTGAGGTCGTTGTAGAGCTCCCCGTGGATATCCAGGCCGGCTCCAAGTCCGAGAGGATTGTAGAAATTGAGCCCGAAAACCTCTCTCTGGAGTCCTACCGGGCGGTTGCCGTGTATCCAACGGTTGAGCGTCCTGCCGAACGGCATCTTGCCTATGAGCTGGAAATATCTCAGTCCGACTCTCGAAGCCTTCTCGAGATCCATCCTGCGCGCCACCGGCTTAACTATGATGTCATACAAGCTCATACGGCGCAAATTTAGACATTATTTCAATTCCTGGAAGGTATTGTCATCGAAAAATACTACAATTTTAGAGATATGCCTTTCGCTTTCAGTAATTTGTGTAGTGCAGGCTGAAGCGATTGCTTTAGATTGAGCCGCTTCTGTACCGTTGCCAGCTGTGTTATTGACCGCCACAGGCGCATATGTAGCCGTCTGAACGTCACCGGCGGTAGCCGATACTTCGTCATCGAAAAGTGATGAAGGGGCTTTACTGCCGCCATACATTCGGCCTTTGCCGGTGATCAGCCATTCCAGATTGAGGGCAGGGTAGGCTTTGGCAGTATTGAGCAGGAAATCGAAGCCGGGTTTGTTGCGTCCTGCCAGTATATGGGATACGCTGCCTCTGGCGACTCCGATGCTGTCGGCAAACTGCGACTGGCTGATGTTTTCAGCCCGCAGAAACTGTTCCAGGCGTTTGTTCATTATGTAACAATTATTTTTACAAAAATACACATCAATTTCCAGATATGCAAGTTTTAAACTTGTAAACAAAAGGGGATTGTTTGCAAATTGTTGATAACTTGGTTTGAATCTTGACTGAAGATAATATAACATCTATTACTGATTGTTCGCTATTTAGTTCAACTAAATTTACTATAAAAGACGCCCGATGGGTGTGGATAGTAGAAAATGCCGAAAATAAACGCAATCAGTTCTAGAGGTAAAATGGTAGAAACCACTGATTCTAAATACAATAGCACATCATTTTAAATTGGTATAAGTTATCCTTATTTTACAAAAATGCAACATGTTACATATATGTTGTTCATAATATAAAATTTACAGATGTGCTATATGTGATTTACATAAGTAAACATAACAAGCTCGATTATATTTGTTAACTTTGCAACTGATATGATACCTGAAATCAGAATAGAAGATTACACATATGCTCTCCCTGACGAGAGGATAGCCAAATATCCGCTTGCCGAAAGAGATTCATCGAAGTTACTTATTTATAAAGGTGGCGAAATCCGCGAAAGAGTGTTCAGGGATATCCCGGAAGAGATTCCTGCTGATGCAGTTATGGTGTTCAACGACACTAAGGTCGTGCCGGCAAGGTTATTTTTTCGGAGAGATTCCGGAGCGCACATTGAGGTATTCTGCCTTGAACCGCACTTCCCTGCGGAGTACAATATCAATTTCGCCTGCACGGAATCCTGCAGCTGGACTTGCGTGATCGGCAATGCTAAGCGCTGGAAGGACGATGTCCTGAGCCTTGACGTGCAGGACGGCGAGCTTGCCGGCATTGAGCTCAAGGCCCGTCTTGAATCCAGGGACGGTCAGACCGGAGTGGTCTCATTCAGTTGGAAAGGCGGGATTCCGTTCTCCAGGGTACTCGAGCTCTGTGGACAGATCCCTATCCCTCCATATCTCAACAGGGCGACGGAAAGTATTGACATTGAGCGTTATCAGACGCTTTATGCTCGGGTACGCGGCTCCGTTGCAGCACCTACTGCCGGGCTTCATTTCACGCAGCGGGTTCTTGATGGGCTGGCTGCGAAAGGCGTTGATATAGAGAAGGTTTGCCTCCACGTAGGGGCCGGTACATTCCTGCCGGTCAAGAGTTCTTTGATTTCCGCTCATACGATGCATCGGGAGCCGTTCTCGGTAAGTCTTGAGTTTCTTAAAGTCTTGAGGAATTCCGGCAAAAAGGTGGTTGCAGTTGGCACCACGTCCGTTCGTACTCTCGAATCGTTATATTATGTAGGCGTTTCCTGCATCGAAAAGGGCGCTCCGGAGGATGTTGCACAGTGGGATCCATATGCAAGAGAGTATCCATATAGTACAAGCGATGCTTTAGATGCTATTATTAACTATTTGGAGACTAATTCTCTAAGTGAGCTGAAAATCGGCACTCGCATAATCATAGTACCTGGATTCAGGTTCCGGGCGGTAGATATGATGGTTACCAATTTCCACCAGCCGCAGAGCACGCTGCTTCTGCTGATTTCCGCCTTTGTCGGAGGGGATTGGCAGCGCATTTATAACTATGCTCTCGGGCACGGTTTCCGCTTCCTGAGCTACGGCGACAGTTCTTTGCTTTACCGTTCTGACGATGGCAGATAAGTTCGAAAGCATAAGGCCGTACTCCGACACAGAAGCTGTCAAGGCACTGCGCAGGCTCTCGTACAGTCCGCTGCTGCCGGTGGCCTCTAAATTTCTGTTCCCGGACGAGCCGTTCTACCGTCTGTCCAGTATGTTCCGCAAGGTCACTTCCGTCGAGGATTTTCAGCGGAGTGTGATTTCCAAGGTCGTGGAGGGGGTTTTGAATCGCACTTCCAGCGGGTTCAGCTGCGAAGGACTGGAGAACATTAAGCCCGGCAGGACTTTCCTCGCCATTTCCAACCACCGTGACATTTCGCTCGATGCCGCGCTCACCCAATGGGCGCTGTACAGCCACGGATTGCCTATGATGGAGGTCTGCATAGGCAGCAATCTGATGGACGATAACCGCACAGCATCGGCCCTGCTCCGCTCCGTGCGTATGGTCAGGGTCGTCCGCGGTCTGCCCGCACGCGAGATGTATGAGTCTTCGAAGCTTCTCTCGGAGTATATCCGCGATGCAGTCTCAACTTCGCGCAGTTCGATATGGGTCGCGCAGAAGGAGGGAAGGGCGAAGAACGGCCTCGACAAGACGGCCCACGGCCTCGTCAAGATGCTGGATATGAGCGGGATGAAAGGATTCTATGACAATTTCTCGGAGCTCAATATAACGCCGATGAGCATCTCGTATGAATACGAGCCCTGCGATATTCTGAAGGCACGTGAACTGCTGATTGCTTCCGGCGGCAAATATGTCAAGAAGCGCGGGGAGGACACCCGAAGCATATTGGACGGAATACGTCTGTGGAAAGGCGGTATCCATCTTTCCATATGCCGTCCTCTGTCGGAGAATGAGCTCAGGATGGCTTCAGTATGTGAACGGGCCGAGCGGTACCAGATGGTGCGCAGTATGATTGACGAGCGCATCGTGGATGCGTACAAATTGTGGAATACCAATTATATCGGCTATGATCTGATGACTGGCGGCGACAAGTATGCCAGTCTCTATGCAGACTCGGAGCGCGAAGCTTTCATCGAGTATGCCGAGCGTCGGCTCGATTCGGTCGAGCCCGGGCTCGATCGCGATGCACTGCGCAAAATCTTCTATCAGATCTACGGCAATCCGCTGCTTGCTCGCGAGCAGCTGTAATTCCACCAGACAGCCAGTTTTCTCTGAAATTGTTGCTGAGCAGTCTTGGGGGAGTTGCTTCATATTGTCAACTTAACATAATATAAATTGTGTAACAACAGTTACACAAAGGATACTATGCTAAGTTGCGCATATCATTTAGATATGCAGCTACTTTATTACTTTTTTTTAATTTCACGAATAATCTTAATAATAGCTCGATAAAAGAGGTAAAAAATACCTGCAATTAAAAAGAGCATTAACCAAGAAGAACTATCCATCGCCGTCGGCAACCCCGCCCGGGTGATAAAGACGCTGGATTAATGTCTCGCGATAATAAAGAAATATCCGAAACTATGACTAACTTTGCCCTGATATGGCGAAAAGAAACAGAGAAGAGCAGATTCTCGAGAATCTGACGATTGAAAGCATTGCGGCTGAGGGCAAGTGCATCGCGCACGTGGACGGGATGGTGGTATTCGTGGAGTACGCTGTCCCCGGGGACGTGGTCAATGCGCGCGTGCTTCGCAAGAAGAAGAATTACGCCGAGGCGCGGATCATCGAGATAGTAAAGCCCTCCGAATACAGGCAGAAGCCGTTCTGCGAGCATTTCGGAGTGTGCGGAGGCTGCCGCTGGCAGCTTATCCCCTATCAGATGCAGCTCGATTCGAAGCGTCAGCAGGTAGCTGACCAGTTCCGGCACATAGGACACCTGAGCTTCCCGGAGGTCTCCCCTACCATCGGCTCCGACAAGACCGAATTCTACCGCAACAAACTGGAATTCACCGCCTCCGACAAGAGGTGGATACTCCCGGACGAAGATCCGGAAGGCATCCCGGAGGACAGCCGGCAGGGTCTGGGCTTCCACGTGGGCAAGTTCTTCGACAAGGTGCTGGACATCCGCAAGTGCTACCTGCAACCCGAGCCGTCCAACGCCATCCGCCTCTATATCAAGCAGTACGCCATAGAACACGACATCCCGTTCTACAATATCAGGGAGAACAGCGGCATCTTCCGCAATATGTTCGTCCGCACCACGGACGACGGGCAGGTGATGCTGATAGTATGCTTTGCCGCCGATTTCCCTGGCCGAGAGGCGATGCTCGATGCGATTGCGGAGCAGTTCCCTCAGATCACCTCGCTCTACTACATTATCAACAGCAAACTCAACGACAGCATCGGCGACCAGGAGTGCATACTCTACCGCGGCGACGAAGCCATATACGAAACTATGGAAGGCCTGCGCTTCCGCATCGGGCCCAAGTCGTTCTACCAGACAAACAACGGTCAGGCCCTGAAACTCTACAGCGTAGCCCGCGAGTTCGCAGCGCTCAGCGGCAGCGAGGTCGTCTATGACCTCTACACCGGCACAGGCACCATCGCACAGTTCGTCAGCCGCCGCGCCTCCAGGGTGATAGGCATCGAATATGTGCCTGAGGCTATCGAAGACGCCAAGATCAACGCCCGCGGCAACGCAATCGACAACTGCGAGTTCTTCGCCGGTGACATGAAAGACATCCTCACGGACGAATTCATCGCCGCTCACGGGCATCCGGACGTGATAATCGCCGATCCTCCGCGTGCCGGGATGCATCCGGATGTGATCTCCACCATCCTCAATGCCGCCCCGGAGCGCATTGTCTATGTGAGCTGCAACCCGGCCTCACAGGCCAGGGACTTAGAGGTGTTGTGCACAAAATACAGGATTACGGCGGTGCAGCCGGTGGATATGTTCCCGCACACTACACACGTGGAGAATGTCTGCCGCCTGGAGCTTAATAACCCTGAAATTGATGCGTAAATTATTCATTTTATGGCAATTGATATTCTCCTTGTATTGATAGGACTTGCGCTGGTGGTATTCGGCGCGGACTGGTTGGTCGACGGCGCTTCCGCAGTGGCACGCAAGGCCGGCATCAGCGAATTCGTGATTGGACTTACGATAGTCGGATTTGGAACCAGCTGCCCTGAACTTGTAGTCAGCCTGACCGGAGCCCTCCAGGGCAACGCCGACATCTCCATCGGCAATGTGGTCGGCTCAAACATCTTCAACACCCTGCTCATCCTCGGCGTCACGGCGGCCCTCGTGCCCGTAGCCGTATCTCCGGCCAATACTAAAAGGGACATCCCGATCACTCTGCTCGTGACCCTCGTCTTCCTAGGCTCAGCCCTTACCGAAGGAGTTATCAACACCATTGAAGGCATTGTATTTCTTCTTATTTTTGCGGCTTACCTCTACTACTGCTTCAAGTTCGACTCCGGCAATGACGGCGGCGAAGAAGAAGAGCACAAAGTCAAGAATATATGGGTGTCGATCCTGCTTATACTAGCCGGTCTGGCCGGACTTATCTTCGGCGGACAGCTCTTCGTCGACCACGCCACTTCGATTGCCCACCGGATCGGAGTTTCCGACAAGGTGATAGCTCTCACCCTGCTTGCCGGCGGCACTTCCCTGCCGGAGCTTGCGACCAGCGTTGTCGCCGCGACCAAGCACAAGGCTCAGCTCGCCCTCGGCAATATCCTGGGCTCCAATGTATTCAACATCCTCCTCATACTTGGCCTCTCTTCAGTAATCACACCGCTCTCCACTGCTTCGATGACCGCCTTTGACTACGGTGCTCTGGTGCTTAGCGCGGCGATGCTGCTGCTCTGGTCCTTCATCGGCGGGAAGAATAAGATTGACCGCTGGGAAGGCATCGTGATGCTGCTGACTTATGTGGCCTATATGGTAGTGCTTTTCTTTAACTAGGATGCCGCGGAGACTCTTCCTCTTTGCCGCCTACACGGAGTCGGGTGAAGTCGGGGACGCGCTGCTGTACTATCTGCGCGCGCTCGCTCCGCTGGGGGATGTGGTCTTATGCGATGATGCGGCCCTCAATCCCGGGCAGGTGGAGCGCCTGCTGCCCTATGTCCTCCACTGTGAGGCCATCAGGCATCGGGAATACGATTTCGGCTCCTATAAGCGCGATTTCGTCTGGGCTCGGGAGAACCTCAGGCTCGAGGATTATGACTTTCTCTACCTTGTCAACGATTCCGTCTTCGGTCCTCTCTTTGACCTTGAGCCCCTCCTGGAGAAGCTGGAAGCGGCTCCGCAGCAGGCGTTCGGACTGGTATATTTCCCGAGCAGCTATTACGCCCACCTGCAGACCTGGTTCGTCGGGCTAGGCCGTGAAGTCTTCCTGAGCGGATATTTCAGCGAATTCCTCCTTGGAGTCAGGCCGGTCAGAGACAAGGGAGCCGTCTGTGAACTCTATGAGACAGGGCTGAGCAGGCTTCTTGTCTCCCGTGGAGTAGATTTGGGGTATGCCTTCACTGCTCCCCATAAGACCATCTACAACAATCCCGGGCGACTGGTGCGCAAGGGCCTGCCTTTCATCAAGAAATCCGCATTCACCCGGCACAACGGATGCCTTGGCCGTGAGATAGCGAAAACGCTCAGGGATTGCCGTCCGAAGGCTGCAGATGCCATCCTCTCTGAAGTCTGCTCACTTTGGGGCCCGGACTTTGCCCGGAGACTCACGACAATGACCTGGATCCAATCCAAACTGCTGTACTTCAGATATTTGCTCGGCAAAATCAGAAATTGAGACCGATCGTTATGCAGAGTGAATAGTACTCCGCCACATTGCTCCGGACATTCTCCGGCAGCACGTATCCTTCCCCCTCCGGATTGTCGATAGCAGGTCTGTCGTATACCGATCGTACGCTGAGCATCAGGTCGAGACTGTTGAGCGGGGAGAGCCAAATGCGGTATCCCCCGCCCAGGTCTGCCATTATCACAGCGGTCCAGTCGTATTCGCCGGGCTTGGTCCTGAATCCCGGACCGGCATCCACAAAGCCGAAGATCCCTTCGCCGTGCTGGCCGTGCGCTGCATAATGCATCCTCAACAGCACGGGATATACCATTGTGTCTTCCGAGACCCCGGCATATCCGAAATGAAGCGAAGTGCGGACTTCCTCACTTAGATCATAGCCGATCTTTGCCATTATGCTGCCGTTCGGGTGGGCGCTGAAACCGGAGAAACTGTCGTTGATGCGGGAGCCTTCCTGACTTATTATATTGATATGCCGAAACTTGTAGAAGTTCTGACAATAAGCCCATTCCAACCCGAAACTGACTCTGCCACTGAACTCCTCTCCCCCGGGCCTCGCCTCGCAGATGAGGCCGGCGAGCAGTGCGATGATGATTGCAAGTGACTTCTTCATACTCTCAGAAACGGTAATAAATGCAGAGCTGCGGACATAGACTGTAGTAAATCCCCCGCTTGTAAAGGGAGAGGAGTACTGCCCCGTTGCCGCTGTCGCGCCTTATGTGCATCCCGGGGTCGATGCGGAAGCCGACATCGATGCTGAGCCTGTGATTGTAGAAGTCCGTCAGGACCCCGATGCTTCCGGACATCGCGGCAACGATCCCCATATTCTTCTCGGTAGCGCCATCGGAGGTGAAATAGTGGCGCTCATAGTCGTGGACATAGCCTGTGAGGAAGCCGGGTCCGCCGTGGAGAGTGAAGGAGTAGTACTCCAGGTCGGCTGAGAATATGACAAATTCCCGCGAGTAGCCCAGCACCACTCCTACATCCTTTGTCCTGCCGGAGTACACGCCGAACATATCAGCATACAAGTTGATGATATTGAAGCTGTTGTCGTACGATGAGCCGAACAGCGCACTGACTCCGAGCCCCTTAGGAGAATGGAATGTACCGAGATAGCGCTCCCCTGCATCCGCTTCGGAGCAGAATGCAAGCGATGCTGCGAGCAGCAGGGATATGAATTTCACACCTTTCATCCAAGGGACTAAGTTAGGCAATTATTTGTATCTTTGTTCACCAACACTCAAGGAATGAACTACAAGCTGGAAATAATACTCTTCGGGCATATCCTCAACCCCCTTTGGAAATCCCACGCCGAGCGCCGCCGCATCCGCGGGGAAGTCACCCGCCGGGCAGTCGACAGGCGGCTGGACTCCTATCTCGATTTCATAAGGGATCTGCGTCCCGAGTCGCAGCTGAAGCCGTGCGTACCTGAGACGGAACGCATATTCAGCATCTGGTTTCAAGGCGAGGACGCCGCGCCGGAGCTCGTCAAGGCCTGCTGGCGCAGCGTCAGGAAGAACTGCCCGCAGGAGTTGGTGGTACTCGACTCTTCCAACATCTTCCAATGGATTGATCTCCCGGAACATATAGTGAGAAAATGGCGCGAGGGCGGATTCCGCCCGGCACATTTTGCCGACATCTGCCGACTGGCGCTTCTGGAGCGGTACGGCGGCCTCTGGCTCGATGCCACCGACTTCGTCCCGGCACCGCTTCCCGACTCTCTCTGGCAGAACGATTTCTTTGTCTATATGAGCGGCCGCACCCAGACGGGCTGGTATTCCTTCATCCAGAACTGCTTCATCCGTGCCAAGGCCGGCAATTTCCTCATAAGTGCATGGCTCAGACTTATATATGAGTACTGGTCGCGGGAAGACAAGCCTCTTGACTACTTCATCCACCAGCTGCTCTTCAAAAAACTTGTAGAGAATAATGACTGCGCCGCGAAACTTTTCAGCGCGATGCCAAAGATTGACCAGGATGCCACCCACACCATCTGGTTCGGCTCCGGTGCCGAAGAGTACCGAAAGGAAGACTGGGATGCCCTAACCGCCGCCGCGATGTTCCAGAAGACCGAATACAAATCCGCCCTCGCAAAGTCACCGCAGCCTCTCAGCAATGCCTGGCATCTGATACACTCTAATCTGCCTGACTCTGCAGCTTGAAGCGGAAGCCCAGAACGGTGAGGAATTTCTCGTGCGCATCGCCGCGATAGTCGATTGAGCAGAGCCACTCCAGAAAGGGTTGGATGCATCGTTTGACTTTCATATAGATATATTTGCCGAGGCTGTTTCCCGTGACGGTGAGATCCCACTCGCAACCTGCGATGTTGCGGAGTTTGTCGAGGTAATAATCAATCTGTTCCTCGTAATATATATGGAGAAGGACGAGTACTCTCATTTCTTTGTCAGTCCGCGGAAGAGATCCATCCACTGTCCCATTATCTTCCCGATCTCGAAGTCGGCACAGTGCTTCTCTGCATTCCGCCCCATCTCGGTCCTCAGCTCGGGGCTGGACATAAGCGTCCTGAGGCGGGCGGACATCAGGGAGATATCGCCTTCGGGGATGACATAGCCGGTCTCTCCGTCAATTATGGCCTCTGCCGGGCCTGCAGGGCAGCTGAATGCTATGGCCGGGACACCGGCGTCTGCAGCTTCGATAAGCGACATCGGGAAACCTTCGTAGATTGAGGTCATCAGGTAGATAGAGCTGTTCTCGAGTTCGCGGCGGAAGTTGCCGGTCGGCGGGTTTAGAGATACGCTCCCTTCCAGTCCGCGCTCCCTGATGAGGGAGGCCAGGTGTTCGTGGAGCGGCCCCCGGCCGTAGATGTCCAGACGCCAGTTCGGGAAGTCTTTCGCGACCCTGCTCCAGACTTCGAGCATCGCGTCGTAGTTCTTCTGAGGCACGAGCCTCCCGCCGCTGATGCACCTGAGCGGCCTGCAGGTCCCGCGCGGTGCCGGATTGATGTCGGAGGGATTGTAGATCTGCGCCACATTGTCCAGCACTTTGCTCCACTCTGCCGCGTCCTCGCGGGTTAGCACCACGAACCTGTCCATCCTGCGTGCGGCGCGGATGAAGCGCGGCAGGCGGTACTGCTTCTTCCTGACTACGTAGCTATGATATGAAAAATGGAATTCGGCTATCTTCGGGCAGTCGCACTTCATCTTCGATACAGGTCCCAATTCAATGCCCGACAGACAGACAAGGACATCTGCCTTCACCTCCTCCAGCAGTTTGCCGAGCCTGTGCCGGAAGAGCGGAATCAGGATGGGGATGCGGATATTGGCGCCAAGATCGACAAGATGCACCTTGCCGTCAAGCGGGAAGAACGCAGGACGTCCTTTCTGGTGAAAAGTCACGATGTAGACTTCGCATCCGCAGTGTTCCGCAAGGTAGTTGGCTTTCTGTATAAGCACTTTCTCCATGCCGCCGGCACTGTAGACCGTAGATGTGCAGTAAACTATCGTCATTTCCGGAAGGGGTGTTATCGGAGCGCAAATGTAAACAAAAAGGCTATATTTGCAAAAAATACAACATATGATCTCAGTCGTCATACCTGTTTATAATGCGGAGCGATATATCTCCCGCTGCATCCAAAGTCTTGTCGGTCAGACCTATTCCGACTGGGAGGCAATCTGCGTGGATGATGGCAGCACCGACGCCACCCGCGACCTGCTTGACTCGCTCGCAGCCTCGGACGCGCGGGTCAGGGTCATACACACCGCCAACGGAGGCGTGTCGCGAGCCCGCAATCTTGCACTCGAAAAGGTCCGCGGGGAATATATCCTCTTCCTTGACAGCGATGACTTCCTGCATCCGCAGACGATGGAGATATGCGTGCGCAGGATCGAGAAAGACGGCTCGGACCTTGTCGCTTTTACCTATGACCGGGCTTACAGGACGCGCAATATGATCCGCGCCCTTCTTCACCTCCCGACTCAGCAGACGGTCAAATTCCGCAAATACGATTTCGCAAAAGTGCAGTACAGACCGGTCGGGGACATATTCGACTACGCAAGCGAATATTCCCGTCCGGAGGGCATCGAGAAGCGCTGGGCTGTGAAGCACTGCCAGCCCTGGCGTTGCCTCTACCGAAGTTCGCGGATCGGTGACATCCGCTTCATCAAGGATATCATCTATGAGGATTTCCCGTGGTGGAGCGCGGTGATGCTCCGAGTAAGGAAAGCCACAGTCATCAATCTTCCGCTCTATTTCTATTACCCGAATCTGCGGAGCTACATCACCTCTTCATCGCAGAAATTCAAGATTGAGAGCCTCCGTATCGCCATTGCCGAAGCTGAAGCGCTCTATGAGCGCGAAGCGACGCCTCTCCAGCGGCAGAAGTGGGAGCACAACTTCCTTGAACCTTTCAAAGCCAAGCTCCAGTCCAAGCTCTCCCGCGAGGGGGAAGCATAATTGGATATTTGGCCATTATGGCGTATCTTTGTGCCTGCAGTATATTAAAACCTTGACCATGTCAGTAGAAATCAAAGAAGTAAGCACCCGCAGACAACTGCGCGAGTTCGTAAATTTCCCAGAGAAGCTATACAGGCACAATCCTTATTACGTACCGCCGCTCGAGTTCGATCAGCTGGATACGCTCGACCAGAAGAAGGGTGCGGCTCAGGAATTCTGCGATTCCAAGCTCTATCTCGCCTACAGGGACGGGGAGCTGGTCGGAAGAGTAGCCGCGATAGTAAACCATCTTGCCAACGAGCAGTGGAAGCACAAGGAAGTCCGCTTCGGCTGGTATGACTTCATCGATGACAGGGAGGTCTCAGAAGCCCTTATGGCCAAGGTCGAGGAGTTCGGCCGCCAGTACGGGATGGAATCCGTTGTGGGACCGCTTGGATTTACCGATTTCGACCCCGAGGGCCTGCTGGTAGAGGGCTACGACGCGATGAACACTATGGCGCTCATCTACAACGACCCTTACTATGTGGACCATATCGATTCGATGGGCTTCCAGAAGGATGCGGATTGGATTGAGTATAAGGTTTATATCCCCGAAGAACTCCCGAGCCGCGTGGGCAGGATGGCCAACATCATCCAGGAAAGGGCCAATGTGCACGTGAGGCCTCTCACCCGCAAGCTCGTCAAGAAGGGCGACTATGGCCACAAGCTTCTCAATCTGATCAATCTCTGCTATAAGGACCTCTACAACTTCACCGTCCTCCCGGACAAGATGGCCGACAAGTACCTCGGCTTCTATCTGAGCATCCTCGACCTCAATTTCGTCAGCGTCGTCGAGAACGAGAAGGACGAGATCGTGGCTTTCGGCATCACGATGCCGTCGCTCAACAAGGCTCTCCAGAAGAGTCGGGGCAAGCTCTTTCCGTTCGGCTGGTGGTATCTCCTGAAGTCGCTTTACCTCAAGAGGGAGGAAGGAGTGGAGATGCTGCTTGTCGGAGTCCATCCTGACTATCGCAACTCCGGAGTCAACACCCTTGTACAGGCCGATATGTTCCGCAAGTACTCCGCCGCCGGCGTCAAGTGGGCCGAAACCAACGCGATTCTCGAGACCAACATCAAGAATCAAGGCCAGTTTAAGGAGTTTGAGCACGAATGTCGCAAAAGACGTCGCTCATACATCAAAAAGCTTGAATATTAACTAATAAAACAAAAGTGTCAGAATCGATAACAAGAATGTTACCACCGCTTCCGGAGCGAATGAGGCCCAAAAACCTGTCGGAGTACGTAGGTCAGAGGCATCTTGTCGGGGAGGGCTGCATCCTGAGAAGGATGATCGATTCAGGCAGCTTGAGTTCATTCATTTTATGGGGGCCTCCGGGCGTGGGCAAGACTACTCTCGCCCGGATCATCTCCAATACTCTCGACCGCGAGTTCTACACCCTGTCAGCCATAAGCTCCGGAGTAAAGGATGTGCGTGAGGTTATAGACTCAGCGAAGTCCAAGTCGCTGTTCTCCAGTGCGGCTGCTCCGATACTCTTCATCGACGAGATACACCGCTTCAACAAGGCTCAGCAGGATGCCCTGCTTGGTGCTGTCGAAGCCGGTACTGTGGTGCTGATCGGTGCCACTACAGAGAACCCTTCCTTTGAGGTCATCACTCCCCTCCTGTCCCGCTGCCAGGTCTTCGTACTTAAGAGCCTGGAGGTCAGTGACCTGCAGACGCTGCTTGACCGCGCGCTCCGCGAAGACGAGCTCCTCAAGACCCGCAACATCCGCATCTCCCAGACCGGCGCTCTCTTCCGCCACAGCGGCGGCGACGCTCGCAAGCTCCTGAATATCTTGGAATTGGTTGTCGATTCGCAGGCCGGCAGGGCAGAAGTGCTGATTGACGACGCCGCGGTAGCTTCCTGCCTTCAGGACAGTGTGGCCATATACGACAAGGACGGAGAGATGCACTACGACATCATCTCTGCCTTCATCAAGAGCATCCGCGGCTCCGATCCCAACGCGGCCGTCTACTGGATGGCCAGGATGCTGGAGGGAGGCGAAGACCCGCTCTTCATCGCCCGCAGGCTCTGCATATCTGCCGCCGAGGATGTCGGCCTTGCCAATCCCAACGCCCTGCTGCTTGCGGAGGCCACTTTCAGAATTGTACACGAAATCGGTATGCCCGAAGCGCGTATCCCTCTGAGTGAGTGCGCGATATACCTGGCCAGCTCGCCCAAGAGCAACTCTGCATATATGGCCATCAACTCGGCGCTTGAGGCGGCGAAGAGCAACCCAATTGCCGCCGTGCCGCTCTACCTCCGCAATGCCCCGACCAAGCTTATGGCCGATCTCGGATACTCCGACGGCTATAAATACGCCCACGACTTCCCGGGACATTTTGTCGACCAGGAATTCCTGCCACGCGAATTCGAGGGCAAGGTGTTCTACGAACCGCAGCCCAACCGTCACGAGGACGGCCTCAGGGCCTACCTGCTCTCCTGCTGGCCGAAATATTATTCAAAATGAATATACAAGATACAGTGATTGCGCAGCGGGAATACTTCCTTTCCGCTGCGACATCGGGCATTGACTTCCGCAAGAGGAAGCTTCAGGCCCTGCTGGATGCCCTGGGCAAATATGAGGAAGAGTTGTATTCTGCCCTCTGGACAGACCTCCACAAGTCGCGTGAAGAGGCCTATATGACCGAAATCAGCATAGTCAGGGGCGAAATACGCGATGCCCTCAGGAATATCGGGCGCTGGACTGCCCGCAAGAGAGTCGGGACTCCCCTGACCTGCCTGCCATCGCGAAGTTATATCTTGACAGAGCCGCTCGGAGTGGCGCTCATAGTTGCCCCCTGGAACTACCCGGTCCAGCTTCTGCTCAATCCTCTCGTGGGTGCGATCGCTGCCGGCTGTACGGCTGTGCTCAAGACTTCCCCGGCCGTACCGGCGGTAGCAGAAGTCCTGCGCAAGATGATTGAGGAAACTTTCGAATCTCGGTATGTGGCACTATTCCAGGGACATAGAGAAGTCAATGAAGAACTCCTCAAGGAGAAATACGATATCATCTTCCTTACAGGAAGCCCGTCCCTGGGCAAGATCGCGATGCGCGCGGCTGCGGAGAATCTGACCCCGGTGGTGCTCGAACTCGGAGGCAAAAGTCCCTGCATAGTGGACAAGGATGCCGACATCGCTCTAGCCGCCAGGCGTATCGCGTGGGGCAAGAGTCTCAACTGCGGTCAGACCTGCATCGCTCCGGACTATCTGATGCTCTCGCGAGAGATCAAGCAGCAGTTTATTGACGAATTCGCCAAGGCTGTTTCGGAGCTATATGCCGACGGAGTCAAGGAAAGTCCGCATTATGTCCGCATAGTCAGCGACAAGGCCTTTGACCGGCTCGAGGATTATCTCCGTGACGGCAAAATCGTCTATGGCGGCGTGCACGACAGGGCGACCCGCTTCTTCGGTCCTACCCTGCTTGACGAAGTGTCCCCCGACTCGCCTGTGATGACGGAAGAGATCTTCGGCCCTATATTCCCGATAGTGACTTTCTCAAGTCGGGAGGAGGTGATAGGCTTCATAAATGCACGCCCGAAGCCGCTTGCGCTGTATTATTTCGGCAGAAGAAGCTCAGGGCGGGAAATCCTGCGGCGCACCAGCTCCGGAGGAGCCTGCATCAACGACACGATAATGCACATAGCAAACTCCAGCCTGCCATTCGGCGGGGTAGGCAATTCGGGTATGGGACGCTATCACGGACGCGAGAGCCTGCTCGCATTCTCACACCGCAGGTCGGTCCTCGACACTCCGACCTGCATAGATTTGCCTTTAAGGTATATGCCTTACAGGCTTTTCCCTCTGATTAAGAAACTTTTACGGTAGAGGTATCTTGAGCTTCTGCCCCGGACGGATGTTGTCGCTCCTGAGGCTGTTGGCCTTCTTGATGTCATCTGCGCTGACTCCCGGATAAAGCTTGGCTATATTGTAGAGCGAATCGCCCTGCTTGACGGTGTATGTCTTTGATGCAGAAGTACTTGAGCTGCTCTTCGCGCTGCTCCCGCCACCCTTGTAGGATTTTCCGTATATATAGAGTATCTGCCCCTCGCGGATATTTGATGACTTGAGGTTGTTCCACTTCTTGAGCTGGGCTACCGTCACTCCGTGTCTGGAGGCGATCCTGCCGAGGTAGTCCCCGCTCTTGACGCGGTAGGCCGTCCTCTGCTGTCCCTTGCCGGTGGAGCTCTGGACTTCCTTGAGCACCTTCTGGCTCATCAGCGAGTCAGCCTTGAAGCTGTAGAGTGAGTCGCGGTCGGTCTCCAGGAAAGCGTTGGTCCAGGTGTACGGCAGCTTGAGGATGCTTGTCTTGGTATTGCCAGGGATGATTTCGTGGATATACTGCGGATTGAGGTTCTTGAGCACGTCCATAGGCACACCTACCACCGAATTTACCTGCTTGAAATGCAGGTTCCTGTGGATTTCGAAGGTGTCGGTCTGCGCGGGCATACCCACATTCTGCGGCACTATGCCGTATTCCCTGTAATATGTCATGGCATACATCGCGCCCACAAACGCCGGCACGTAGCCTCTCGTCTCGCGCGGCAGGTACGGGTAGATGCTCCAGAAGTCCCTGCTGCCACCGGCTCTGCGGATAGCTTTGGACACGTTGCCCGCCCCGCAGTTGTAGGAACTGATGGCCAGCGCCCAGTCTCCGAAGATCTTGTAGGCATCGCGAAGGTAGCGGGCGGCCGCGTCCATCGCCTTCTCGACATCGAGCCTCTCGTCCACGAAGGAATTGATCTCCAGACCATAGTTGCGTGCGGTGCTGTACATAAACTGCCACATCCCCCTCGCCCCGGCGCGCGATGTGGCCACAGGGTTGAGCATAGACTCGATCACGGCCATATACTTGAGCTCCAGCGGCAGGCCGTAGCGGTTGAGAACCTCCTCAAACATAGGGAAATAGTAGCTGCTGAGGCCCATCACCCGCCCCATCCTGCTCGGCATCCTCTCGGAATAGAGGATGATGTAGTTCTTGACGTTCTCGTTGAATGGAAGCGTGATGAATGAGTTCATAGCCGTGAGCCTCCTTATCATCTCCGCATCGGAGATATTGGAGGAGAACTTCACTGAGTCCATATCGTATTCGGTGACGGTGTCGAAATCACCGGTGAAGGAGTTCTTGTACCAGAGATGGAGGAGGCTGTCGCTGACCTCGGCCGTGTATTCTATCTCTTCCTCGCCCTCGGCTCCTTCGTTCCCCTCGATTACCGCCCTCAGTTCGTCATCTTCCAGATAGCGGCGCTCTTCGAGGCTGTCCACCAGCGCCTGAAGCGAATCCAGGCTCGAGCGCAGCTGGGCGTTCTCGGTCTGCAGCGCCTTGCGCGTAGGCCGCTTGAAGAACTCGGATACCTTGTTCTGAGCCTGCATAGGGAAGGCCATCATCAGAGTGGCCAGGAATATAGTCAATCTTCTCATTGTCAAAAGTTTACGCCGAGTCTTAACCCGACTGCCGGATAGCCTCCCCCGGTCGAAGCCAGCTGCATGTCCGGCATCATCACGGTCGGTTCCATCCTCATCGAGATATCGTCATCGACCTCGAAATTGTGCATATAGGAGAACACATTGGCATCCATCACCTGCAGGAGGTAGACGGCAGCGACTGCAAGCAGGGCATAATCCCTGTAGCGGCGGTAGATGTTGCGGTAGTAGAGCGCCTGGTCGGCGGTGATCGGGCCGGTGTAGGTGGCGCTGCTCTCGGTAGCCTCCTTGTAGATGCTGCGGAAGCGCTCGAAATTGCGGGCACAGTCGGAGTAGTAATGTATGCCGAAACCCATAGCACCCAGATACAGAGGAAGTTTCCAGTATTCTCTGTTGTAGATCTGTCCGAGGCCCGGCACCAGCAGCGAGTAGAGCGTCGCCTTGCCGGCGTGCGGATATTCTGCAGGCCGGTAGCTGACCACGCCGTCCATCAATGTGCCCCAATATGCGACTCCGGCGCCCACAAAGCACCATTTGGCGGCATTATGGTTGCCGTGCGTATTGAGATAGATGCCGGCTCCCAGACTGCCTCCGATGGCCGTGTAGACTATCGGCAACTTCCAATAATCCTTATTGTAAATCTGGCAGCCGCCCACCAGCACAGCGGAACCCATGAACATGGTCCCGATCTTGATCTCCTGCTGATGTTTGAGGCCGGCCACATATTCCTTGAGGGAGAATATCCTGTCGGTGGTGTCGACAGCTGATGCCGGGTCGTCGTTGTACTGCTGGGAGAAGGCCTGATCCCTGAACTGAGCGGACGCCGCGGCCCCGGACAGGAGCACACCCGCCGCCACCGCAAGCAATCTGAGATATCTGCGCAGGCTCATCAGAACTGCTTCTCCTCCAATGCTTTAACGAATGCCTTTACTTCGTCGTCGGAGCTGAACCTTATGGTCATCGTCCCCTTGCCGGAGGCACTGCGCTTCATCGAGATGCTGCTGGAGAAATACTTCCCGACGTGCTCGAGCACGCGGTAATATTCGTCCGGGAGCGTCTGCTCCCTGACCCCGGCGGCAGCCTTGTCGGACTTCGGCTCGAGGGAGATCTTGCGGGCGAGTGACTCCAGTTCGCGAACGGACAGCCCGTCCCTGATCACAAGGTCGCAGAGTTTCTCCTGCAGCTGCGGGTCGTCCACGCTCAGGATTGCCTTGGCGTGTCCCGCACTCAGAAGTCCCACCTTGATGTCGTGCTGCACTTTGGCCGGCAGTTTGAGAAGACGTATGGTGTTGGTGACCGTGGCGCGCTTCTTCCCCACCCTGTCGGCAAGCATATCCTGAGTGAGCGAGCACTCATCGATGAGCCTCTGGTAGCTGAGGGCCAGTTCGATAGGGTCGAGGTTCTCCCTCTGTACATTCTCCACGATCGCCATCTCCAGCATCCCCTGCTCGTTGGCGTCGCGGATGTAGGCCGGCACGGTGGTCATCCCTGCGAGCCGGCACGCCTTGTAGCGGCGCTCGCCGCTGATGATCTGGTAGCGGTTGTCGGTGATGCGGCGTACGGTGATAGGCTGGATCAGGCCGAGAGTCCTGATGGACGATGCGAGCTCCTCCAGAGCCGTCTGGTCGAAGGACATACGCGGCTGGAACGGGTTCGGCTCTATCATATCGACCGGTATCCTGAGGATGTCGGCGGTATTCTCCTGACGTCCGCGCGTGCCGACCACCTCCTTGTTGACATAGCCCACCGGCTTGCGGAGCTGGTCTGCGTTCGGCACTTCACCGAGCAGCGCGCTCAGTCCCTTCCCCAGGCCTCTTGGCTCTTTGCTCATAATTGCTCTCCGTTATGCTCCATCACTTCCTTCGCGAGGCTGAGGTAGTTGTTGGAGCCGTTGCACATAATATCGTAGAGGATGATAGGCTTGCCGTGCGAAGGCGCTTCGCTGAGGCGTATATTGCGCTGTATCACTGTCTTGAACACCATCTCGCGGAAGTGTTCGCGGAGCTCGGCGAGCACCTGGCTATGCACCTTGGTGCGCCCGTCGAACATAGTCACGACGAAGCCCTCGATGGACAGAGACGGGTTGTAGCCGCCCTGCACGAGGCGGATGGTCTGCAGCAGCTTGCCCAGGCCCTCCAGCGCGAAGAACTCCGGCTGCACCGGGATCATCACGGAGTCTGCGGCGGTCAGCGAGTTGATGGTGATCAGCCCGAGCGACGGCGAGCAGTCGATGATGATGTAGTCGTAGTTGTCTCTGACCGGGGCGATGACGTCCTTGAGGACTGACTCGCGGTGCTCGGTCTCGAGCAGTTCGATCTCCGCTCCGACGAGGTTGATATGGGAAGGAATCATGTGCAGGCGCTCGATCTCGGTCTGGATCAGGGTATCGGCGATGTCAATCTTGCCTATCATCACCTCATAGAGGGTGCGCTGCTCGTCGTTGTCCGGGGAGAAGTTGAGCCCTGAGGTCGTATTGGCCTGAGGATCAGCGTCGATGATGAGGACGCGCTTCTCGAGGACCGCAAGAGACGCGGCTAGATTGATGGCGGTGGTGGTTTTGCCCACCCCTCCCTTCTGGTTCGCTATTGCTATGACTTTTCCCATGTTCGTGTTGTCGAAGAATACAAAAGTAATAATTTATTCCTACATTTGCGGCATGTCTGAAACAAAAACCGACTGTTATTTCATAGTCAATCCGCGAGCCGGATCCGGCAAGACGATGTGCGAATGGCTGCCTGCCGAGCGAAAGCTTCAGAGGAAGGGTATTCCGTTCGTCACCGCGCTCACTGACCACAAGCAGCACGCCACCTCGCTCGCATATTCAGCCGCGGAGAACGGCTACCGAAAGATATTCGCTGTCGGCGGAGACGGCTCCCTGCACGAAGTCTTCAGCGGGATATGTGCCTGGTGCACAGACCATAAAGTCTCCACTGACAAGTTTACCATAGGGGTCGTCCCGATCGGTTCCGGCAACGACTGGATCAAGACTTTCGGCGTCCCCGGCGACGCCTCGGATGCAGTCGAACTCATCTGCCGCGGAGCAACCACCGGGATGGATGTCGTCAGGGTCACCTGCGACGGTCAGAAAGTGTCGTATATGGCGAATATCGGAGGCATCGGCTTCGACTCCCACGTCTGTCAGAGAGTCAATTCGCAGAAGGAGAGCGGTATGAGAGGCAAGCTGATCTATCTCAATGCCCTCCGATATACGATGTTCAATATCAAGTCGATAGACCTGTGCCTCGTGGCGGACGGGACTGTGGTGTTCTCCGGCCCCTGCTTCTCGGTGGCTTTCGGCAACGGACGGTATTGCGGCGGCGGGATGCGCCAGGTGCCGCTCGCTGACCCCAATGACGGTCTGATCGACTACGCCGTCATCCCCAGGATGCCGCTTGCCTATGTGGTGCGCGAACTCCCCAAGCTATATAAAGGCAATCTCAACGAATCCAAGTATATACTCAGCGGCAAATGCCGCGCCCTGCAGGTGATGCCGATGAACAAATACTCCGCCGACATCGTCGAACTGGACGGTGAGATAGAAGGCAAAGTGCCTGCCACTCTGGAGGTTACAGGTGAGAAGATAAACGTTATCTCAGCTTCAGCTTTAGTATAGTCAGTTTCGCGAGTGAGGCGATGCCCCAGGCGAAGAGAGATCCTATAGCAAACCCTACCAGCACATCTCCCAGGAAGTGCTTCCCCACGAAGATCCTGCTTATCCCCACGAGCAGAGCCCATATCAGGATGCCCCAGGCGTATTCCTTGTGGGCCAGCGGTTTGAAATTGCTGGCGTTGGTGAAGCCCAGACTTGAACAGACCGCGAACCCGATGGCGTTGGCCGCGTGCGCGGAATAGAAACCGTAGAGGTTACCCCTGCCTTCGAGCAGATGCAGGCCGTGTCCTGCCATAAACGCGTCCCAGCAGGGACGGTGTCTCTCGAAGAACGCTTTGGTGAAGTTGGCGAACTGGTCACAGGCAACGATTGTGAGCACGCAGGCGAGAGTCACCACAATAGCCTTCTTCCAGCCGAGCCGGATGAAGAGGAACACCAGCACGACAAAGTACAGCGGATACCATATCTCCTTGTTGGAGAAGGTTACCCAGATTGAGTCGCTCAAGGTGCTGTGGAGCGAGTTGATTGCCAGTGTCGCCGTCTTGTCGGCCTGCTCCAGAGTCTCCAGGAGCGCTATTCTTGCAATGCTTTCCATAATTCGTCCTTGAGTTTGTCAATGCCCTGTCCGGTGCTGGAGGAGATGAATACGTGAGGCACTCCCTTCGGAAGGTGCCTTCTGAGCTGGGACTCAATCTCGGAGTCGATGAGGTCGCACTTGGTGATCGCGAGGATGCGGCGCTTGCTCAGAAGCTCCGGATTGTACATCTTGAGCTCGTTGAGCAGGGTCTTGTAGCCCTTCGCTACATCTTCCTCCTCCACGCTCACCATAAAGAGCAGCACGGAGTTGCGCTCGATGTGGCGCAGGAAGCGGATGCCGATTCCCTTGCCCTCGTGGGCGCCCTCGATGATGCCCGGGATGTCGGCCATCACGAAGGAGCGACCGTCGTGGTAGCGCACGATGCCGAGATTCGGCTCGAGGGTGGTGAAGGCGTATGAGGCGATCTTTGGTTTTGCTGCCGTTACGGTGCTGAGCAGTGTCGACTTGCCGGCATTCGGGAAGCCTACCAGTCCGACATCAGCAAGCAGTTTGAGCTCAAGGATATAGATGCCTTCCTGCCCGTCCTCTCCGGGTTGAGCGAAGCGCGGGGTCTGCAGGGTAGAGGTCTTGAAGTTGCTGTTGCCCAGGCCTCCCCTGCCGCCTTTGCAGAGGATGCGTTCCTCTCCCGCCTCCATCATCTCGAAGAGCACTTCCCCGCTCTCTGCGTCCTTCGCCACCGTGCCGACAGGGACGTCGAGGATGATGTCCTCGCCGTTCTTGCCGCTGCGGTTGGCTGAGCCGCCTTTCTCGCCGTCATCGGCCTTGATGTGCTTGCGGTATTTGAGGTGGATGAGCGTCCAGAACTGGGGGTTGGCTTTGAGGATGATATGTCCTCCTCTGCCGCCGTCGCCGCCGTCAGGGCCTCCCTTCGGGATGTACTTAGCCCTGTGCAGGTGTACCGATCCCGCGCCCCCGTGCCCGGAAGCGCAGTATATCTTGACATAATCTATGAAGTTACTGTCAGGCATAAATGGTCTCGATAAAAAATACTGTTCTGCAAATATAGCGATTGTTTTGTTGCTGGCACGATTTTTTCGTATCGGAATGGTGCGAATTAAGCAAAAATGAAGTATCTTTGTCAAGATACACGATAACATAATTTATAACCATTATGCCCATCAAAAATTACCTTGCGGTAGATCTCGGAGCCACCAGCGGAAGGACGATAGTCGCTTCCTACGACGGCAAGAAGGTTGACATGCGGGAGCTCACCCGCTTCAAAAACCCGATGATTCCTCTCGGAGGACATCTCTTCTGGGATCTCCCAGCCCTTTACAATGAGATAGTTACAGCCATTAAGAAGACTGTTGACGAGAACATCGCCATCGACTCCATCGGTATCGACACCTGGGGCTGCGACTTCGCCTTCTTCGGCAAGGACGGACAGCTCCTCGGACTGCCGTACTGCTACCGTGACCCTCACACCGACGGCGCCATCGAGCGCTATATGAAGATGCACGACAAGCGCGAAGTCTACGAGCGCACCGGCATCCAGTTCATGGAGTTCAACTCCCTCTTCCAGCTCGACACTCTGCGCCACAACGGCTGCGCTGCGCTGGAGGACGCCGACAAGATCCTCTTTATCCCTGACGCACTGACCTATATGCTCACCGGCAAGGCCATCTGCGAATACACCGTTGCCTCCACCTCCCAATTGCTCAACCCTGTCACTGGCGACCTCGATAAGGAACTCCTTATGAGCATCGGCCTGCGCAGGGACCAGTTCGGAGAGCTCACCCAGCCGGGCACCGTAGTAGGCCCTCTGACGGAGCAGCTCCGCAAGGTCACCGGCATCGGTGAGAATGTCAAGGTGGTAGCAGTAGCCGGCCACGACACCGCTTCCGCGGTTGCAGCCGTGCCTGCCAAGGATGGCGACTACGCCTACCTCAGCTGCGGCACCTGGTCACTTATGGGTATCGAATCCCCTAAGCCTATCATTACCGATGAGAGCTACAAGCAGAACTTCACCAACGAAGGCGGTATCGACGGCACCACCCGCTTCCTCAAGAACATCTGCGGTCTCTGGCTCTTCGAGCAGTGCCGTCCTGAGTTCAAGGACGTTCCGGCGGAGATAGGACCTCTCACGGCCCTTTGCCAGACCACCCGCTTCGACTCCATCATCAACCCTGACGACCCTTCATTCGCCCATCCTGCATCGATGTGCGCAGCCATCAGGGACTACTGCGAGCGCACCGGCCAGATCGCCCCTAAGACTCCTGCCGAGTACATCAGGTGCATCTACAAGAGCCTCGCTCACCGCTACACCGCCATCATCGACATCCTTCAGTCGATGTCGCCAAACAAGATCAAGTGCCTGCACGTGATCGGCGGCGGATCCCTCAACCCATATCTGATGCAGTTCACTGCGGACGCTCTCCGGATGCCGGTCATCTGCGGACCGACCGAAGGCACCGCACTCGGCAATGTACTGCTCCAGATCAGGGCGCAAGGCCTTGTCAAGACGCTTCCTGAGATGCGCCGCATAGTCGCCGCATCCGTGGACCTCAAAGAATATCAACCAACAAAATAAACACTCAAACCACGATGAAAGAATCAGTTAACAAAGCTTATGCAATCGCCAAAGAGCGTTATGCAGCACTTGGCGTAGACACTGAGAAGGTACTCTCTCAGATGCAGGATTTCCACCTCTCCCTTCACTGCTGGCAGGCAGATGACGTCAAGGGATTCGAGGTACAGGCCGGAGCCCTCACGGGAGGTATCCAGTCCACCGGCAACTATCCTGGAGCAGCCCGCAATATCGATGAGCTCCGCGCCGACGTGCTCAAGGCCAAGAGCATCATCCCGGGCAACCACCGTCTCAACCTCCACGAGATCTACGGTGACTTCCAGGGCAAGGTCGTTGACCGCGACGAGGTGACTGTAGATTACTTCAAGAGCTGGATTGACTGGGGCAAGGAGAACAACACCAAACTCGATTTCAACTCCACCTCATTCTCTCACCCTAAGAGCGGCAACCTCTCCCTCGCCAATCCTGACAAGGGGATCCGCGACTTCTGGATCGAGCACACCAAGCGCTGCCGTGAGATCGCCGAGGCTATGGGTAAGGCACAGGGCGACCCTTGTATCATGAACGTGTGGGTACACGACGGATGCAAGGACGTATCTGTCAACCACTACCTCTACCGCAAGCTCCTCAAGGAGTCTCTCGACGAGATCTTCGCCAAGAAGTACGACAACATGAAGGACTGCATCGAAGGCAAGGTATTCGGCATCGGCCTCGAGAGCTTCACAGTTGGCTCACACGACTTCTACACCGCTTACGCTGCCAAGAACGGCAAGATCCTCACCATCGACACCGGCCACTATCATCCGACCGAGATCCCTGGCGACAAGGTTTCAGCCGTCCTCCAGTTTGTCCCTGAGCTTATGCTCCACGTCAGCCGCCCGGTAAGATGGGACTCAGACCATGTCACCATCATGGACGACAACACCCAGGATCTCTTCTCCGAGATCGTACGTGCCGACGCACTTGACCGCGTACACTACGGACTCGACTTCTTCGACGGATCCATCAACCGTATCGGCGCATACGTCATCGGTGCACGTTCCGCTCAGAAGTGCATGATCAAGGCTCTCCTCGAGCCGAAGGAGATGATCTCCAAGCTTGAGGTCGAGGGCCGTACCTTCGAGGTACTCCAGCTCATTGAAGAGGGCAAGGCGATGCCTTGGAACGCCGTTTACGACGAGTTCTGCGTAAGGAACAACGTCCCTGTCGGCAACGAGGTCATCTCTGTCATCGAGCAGTACGAGAAGGACGTAACCTCTAAGAGATAGTTACAGATATGCACTCCTCTATCTTTCTTGGACTGTTGATCATAGCGGTCGGGGCATTCTGCCAGTCCAGCTGCTATGTGCCTATCAACAAGATTAAGAAGTGGAGCTGGGAGAGTTATTGGCTTATTCAGGGCGTATTCGCGTGGCTGGTCTTCCCGCTGCTCGGCGCCCTGCTTGCCGTACCTTCCGGCCACAGCCTCTTCGAGATCTATGCCCAGTATCCTAAGGAGAGTCTCCTCACGATACTCTTCGGCGTTCTCTGGGGGATTGGCGGACTGACCTTCGGCCTGTCCATGCGCTATCTCGGAGTCGCTCTCGGTCAGAGCATCGCTCTCGGCACCTGTGCCGGTCTCGGGGCCATCCTCGGGCCTGTTTTCACAGGGAATGCCGCCACGCTGACCACAGCCATCTGGGTCGGAGTGGTCGTGACACTTGTAGGCATCGCCATCATAGGCATCGCCGGCGGCATGAAGTCCGCTTCGCTGTCTGAAGAAGCCAAGAAGGAGGCCGTCAAGGACTTCAACTTCGGCAAGGGCATTGTCGTGGCACTGCTTTGCGGCTTCATGAGCGCCTGCTTCAATATCGGACTGAGCTTCGGAGAGCCGCTCCGCTGGAGCGAGACCAAGGATATCTTCGCCACCCTTCCTGCGACCCTGCTCGTGACCATCGGCGGCTTCGTGACCAACGCGATCTACTGCCTCTACCAGAACGGTAAGAACAAGACTTTCGGAGACTACCGCCAGGGTTCGCTCTGGGGCAACAACATCCTCTTCTGCGCGCTCGCCGGTCTGCTCTGGTACAGCCAGTTCTTCGGTCTGAGTCTCGGCAAGGGATTCCTCACCGACTTCCCTGTCCTGATCACCTTCAGCTGGTGCATCCTTATGGCTCTCAACGTGACCTTCTCCAATGTCTGGGGTATCATCCTCAAGGAGTGGAAGGGTTGCTCCAAGAAGACGGTTGTCGTCCTGCTCTGCGGTCTTGTGGTGCTGATTTTCAGCACCTTCCTCCCTCAGATGCTCGGTTAGTCCGACCGCTTCACAAACTAAGAAGTCCGTGGGAACGCTTTTGTTCTCACGGACTTCTTCTTGATTGGCGCGTTTGCTAGCCTATGCTTTCGACCAGGTCAAGCACCCTGCGGCGGTTGTCGTCTATGGTGCCGCTGTCGCCGTCGCACTCATAGTACTTGCCTGCCTTCTTGTAGTAGTCGATAAGCGGCTCGGTCTGAGCGTGATAAGTCTTGATGCGGTTGGTGATCGTGGCATCTGAAGCATCGTCGGCGCGGCCTTCGATGGCTGCCCTGTGAGCGATTCTTGTCCTGATGGTCTCGTCCGAAATCATCAGCGACACCACTGCGGTCACGCTCTCTCCCCTCTTCTCGAGTATCT
>CAVEAQ010000006.1:0-31327 GCA_963613775.1 bacterium
TTGAATACCCGCTCAAATCCTGGAAAGACTACGAACTTCTCGACTCCGGCGACGGCGAGAAGCTCGAGAGATTCGGTGCATACTGCCTCATCCGCCCGGAGCCCAAAGCCCTGTGGAGCAAGTCGATGAGCATCAAGGAGTGGGAGAAGACCGCCCACGTCCGCTTCCGCCCCGGCGCGGGATTCGCCAAGGCCGGCAAGGAGGACAGCGGCACCTGGGAGCATCTCAGGCGCAGCGAAGACCAGTGGTACATCCGCTACGGCGGCTCCGAGGGCGGACCTGAGTTCACCCTCAGGCTCGGCCTCACCTCATTCAAGCACACCGGAGTATTCCCGGAGCAGGCGTCGAACTGGGAATACATCTACCGGCAGACCCGCAGACTCGGCGAAGTCCTCGGCCGCAAGCCAAAGGTACTCAATCTCTTCGCCTACACGGGAGCGGCATCCCTCGCAGCCAAGGCTGCAGAAGCGGATGTCACCCACCTCGACTCCGTCCGCCAGGTAGTCACCTGGGCCCGGGGCAATATGGAGAGCTCCGGACTCGACGGCATCCGCTGGGTCGTGGAAGACGCGATGAAGTTCGCCCGGCGCGAAGAGCGCCGCGGCAATGTCTATGACGGCATCATAATGGACCCTCCGGCCTACGGGCACGGCCCCGACGGAGAGAAGTGGAAACTCGACGAGTGTCTCTTCGAGATGCTCGGCTCAGTCAACTCCATCCTCTCGCCGCGGGACAGCTATCTTGTGCTCAATCTCTACTCCAACGGATTCTCCCCGCTCCTCGGCGAGACCGTCGTGAAGCAGGCCTTCCATCCGGGAAGCGGCGCATCAATACAATCGGGAGAGCTCGCCCTCGCTGACCGCTTCGGCAAAGCCCTCCCGCTATCTGTAGTCGTCAGGATGTCCCGCTAGGAATTCCCGCCCTGCGTCTGCTCGGAGACTCCGAGCATCTCGAGGAAGCTGTCCGTCAGACTCTTGGAGAGTTCGGTATCGCCGCCCTTGCGCATCTCGTCGGAGAGGTAGTAGATGTAGTTGCCGGCAAGCTCGAACTCGTCCTTCGCCACATCATAGAACTCGCTGTAGAACTTGGCTGAGACGAGCAGCTGCTCCGAGAGCCGTGAGGCAAGCTCGCGCGCCTTGTCCTTCTGCCCGAGCCTGTAGTAGTCCTCCACCATATTCACGACCATATAGTCGTTGCCGGAGAACCCGAGCGGCACCGTCTCGAGCGGGAAGTGGCGCATCACCTCCTGGCACTTGTCGAGCATCTCGAGCGCCCTGTCGTACTCCTCCGCCTTGATGAAGGCGTTAGCCACGGTGACGAAGAGCCCGCGCAGCGAAAGCACCCCGAGGTGGGTGTACATATTCTGATAGTCAATGAAATAGTCACCTGCCGCAACGGCATCCCACTTGTAGACCTGCGTCATCTTGCGGTACAGTTCGTCAGTATCCACAAATCCGGCTGCAGTAGTCGTGGTCTTGTTCTTGATCGGTATCAGTTTGTAGGAATATCCCTCGTGCTCGAGGTACTCCTTGATGCCGATATTGATGTCGCCGCCCATATTGAGCATACTGATCGGCCTGTCCCACTGGTAGTTGGAGAGCAGATCGAGCATAAAGAGCTCCGGTTTGGTGAGCATATCCTTCTCCTTCGGGATGGTGATGATGATCTCGTCCGGGATCTGGTCGGCGTACTTGGCATCAAGGATGCCGGACTTGATCACATTGTCCCTGTTGACCGGAATTCTGATCTTGCGGGAAGCGATATAGTCCACCCTGCGGCCGCTGGTCATCGGCGCCTTCACCTTAGGGTTGCGGAAGAGCGCCATCACGTCAGAGATGTCGGTCACCTCGTTGCGGGTATCGTAGACAGGGATGTATTCGTTGGTGCCGTAGAGGTACTGGTCCGGTCCCACGGAGAGCGGGAGCGGCGCAGACTCGTTGACGGCCCACTTCATCTGGTCGATGTGCCAGTCGGTGCCGAGCAGGGAGGTATTGACTATCCTCACATCCGGGCGCACATTCTCCACCTCCTGCGCATACCAGAGCGGGAAGGTGTCGTTGTCGCCGTGGGTGATGAGGATACCGTTCGGGCCTACTGAGTTGAGGTAATTGCCCGCCATCTCGACCGCGGTGCGGCGGCCTGAACGGTCGTGGTCGTCCCAATTCTGCGAAGCCATCAGCGCCGGCACGCAGAGGCAGAGCACGCTGACGGCAGATGATGCCAGCACGCCGTGCCTGCCCTTGAGGGCATTGTCTATCAGGCTGTAGATCCCCGCCACGGCCATACCGATCCAGACGCTGAAGAAGTAGAACGAGCCCGCATAGGCGTAGTCCCTCTCGCGGACCTGCATAGGCGGCTGGTTGAGGTAGATCACGATGGCGATGCCGGTCATGAAGAACATCAGGAAGTTGAGCCAGCAGCCGCGCCTGTCCCTGTCGAACTGGAAGAAGAGTCCCAGCAGGCCGAGCAGCAGCGGCAGGAAGAAGTAGTGGTTCTTGCCCTTGTCGTGGGCGAGCGTGTCCGGTGCGCCGCTCTGGTCGCCTAGCCTCAACTCGTCGATGAACTTCACGCCGCTCTCCCAGTTGCCGTGGAAGATGTTGCCCGGAGTCGGGGAATGTACCTGGTTCTGGCGGCCTACGAAGTTCCACATGAAGTAGCGCCAGTACATCCAGTCAAGCTGGTAGTCGAAGAAGAAGCGGAGGTTGGTGCCCATCGTTGGCTTGCGGTGCGTGGCGCCGGACACCTTCCGGCCCTTGCCGTCCATATAGCTCTCATAGAACTCCTCATACCTCCCGTCGGGGCTGCTGGACCACATCCTCGGGAAGAGCATCTTGCCTTCCGGCAGGTACTCGGCATCCACAGGGCCCTCCACCTTCTTGTAC
Organism: bacterium; assembly: GCA_963613775.1. Classification (GTDB taxonomy): domain Bacteria; phylum Bacteroidota; class Bacteroidia; order Bacteroidales; family UBA932; genus Cryptobacteroides. The sequence goes on from CAVEAQ010000006.1 coordinate 2,883, forward strand.
TTCCCGTCGAGCGGAGCCCAGTACTTGGAGGTCTTGAGGTCGAACGGCGCATCGAAGTACTGCCCGTAGAGCAGCGGGGTGGAGCCGTACTGCTCGCGGGAGAGATACCTCACGAGCGTGAAGGCGTTGTCCGGCTGGTACTCGTTGGTCGGGGTCTTGGCGCAGGAGCGGATGATGTCAATGCTGAATACAGAGAAACCTATGATGATGGTGGTGACGCAGAGCAGGGCGGTGTTGAGGAAGACCTTCTCCCGCTTGAGAGTCACGGCAATACCCCAGAAGCAGAGCGCGAGCAGCGCAACGAGGAAGAACGCGGCGCCGGTGTTGTACGGCAGCCCGAGCACATTGACGAAGAAGAGGTCGGTGTAGGCCGCGAGCTTAGGCAGATACGGGATGATGATGAAGTATATCAGCGCCAGTATCAGCACACCGACGATGAATATCAGCAGCAGTTCCTTGAGGCTGTACGGCCTGTCCTCGCGGACGCGGTAGTAGTACATAAACACGAGTGCCGGGATGGCAAGCAGGTTGAGCAGGTGCACGCCGATACTCAGACCCATCAGGAGCGCAATCAGCACTATCCACTTGAGCGAATGCGGCGCATCGGCACGGTCGTACCAGACCGTCATCAGCCAGAACGCCAGCGCGGTGCAGAGGGACGACATCGCATAGACCTCAGCCTCCACCGCAGAAAACCAGAAGGTGTCGGAGAAGCAGTACGCAAGCGAACCCACTAGGCCGGAGCCCAGTATGGCGATGGCCTGCGCCGTCGTGTAAGTGCCGTCAGCAGAAGGTTTTATGGCGCGTTTTACGAACCATACTATCGTCAGGTAGAGAAAGAAGATGGTCAGAGCCGAGCAGAGCGCGCTCATCGCGTTTACGAGCACCGCCGCGTGCATATTGTCCCCGAACATCGTAAAGAAGCGTGCGATCAGCTGGAACATCGGGTTTCCGGGAGGGTGCCCCACCTCCAGCTTGTAGGATGATGCTATGAACTCACCGCAATCCCAGAACGAGACTGAAGGCTCGATGGTCAGCAGGTATGTGACGGCCGACACGGCAAGCGCAAACAGCGCGCTCAGCCTGTGCCACAATCTGAACTTCTTATTATCCATAATCTACAAAGATACACCCAAAATCCGTATCTTTGCAAAAATTGTTGCAAATGGCAGAGCAGGACTGGAAAAAACGGCTCGGAGTGGTCTACTCCACCAACCCCGATTTTCAATATCAGACGGCGCAGGACGTGGAGCCTGAGACGCTTGAGCCGGGGCGGCAGCGGCTTATCGTGAGGATCGACCGCCGCCAGAGGGCGGGCAAACAGGTGACCCTGGTCGAGGGCTTCGTCGGGAAGTCCGACGACCTCGCCGCACTGGCGAAAGCCCTCAAGACGCGCTGCGGAGTCGGAGGCACTGCCAAGGACGGGGAGATCACCATCCAGGGGGACCTCCGCGACAAAGCGGTCGCCCTGCTCACTTCTATGGGCTATAACGCGAAGAGGGGCAACTGATGGCAGGAGAGGAGAGCATCTTCACTCAGGGCCGGCTTGAAATGTCGGCGGTGCCGGCTCCCGGGCCGCAGGACCTCGCCGTCTGGGGAGAACTGCTCCCCAACAGGATAGGGGTGTTGCTCTCCGTGGCGCTCATACTCCTCAATCTCAAGGACATCATCCGGCTCGCCCCAACCCTCGTCTATGCTCTCGACCGCGTCAGGGGCAGCATAGGTCTGGAATACAATGTCAGCAAGGCGCGCATGCGCAACGACATAGCCCTCGTCTCAGCGCTCCCCTTCTGTCTGCTGCTGGACCGGTACGCCGTCTACAGACCTCAGTTCTGGGGGTGGATATCTCCGGTGTGGAGCAGTGCGGCCACGCTGGGAGTGGTGCTGGCGTTCGTCGTGCTGAGACTTCTCTGCCACAAGGCCATCCACGTCCCGCGGCTGGGGCAGGACAGGACTTCCGCCATCTACCACGGGCTCTTCAACTTCTTCACAGCGCTCTGCGCCATCCTCCTGCCGCTGGTCGGCATACTCTCGGTCTGCACGCTGAGCGACAGCGCTATACGGCTTGTCATACTCATCGGCACAGGGGCCGCGTACATCTTCTCGCTGGTGGGGGAAATGAAGATTTTTTTTAATGCCGGACACTCCGCATTGCGAACAATTTTGTATCTTTGCGGCCTTGAAATTCTGCCTGCCGCCGCGGTGGTGGCAAGTGCAGTATTATTATGAAACTAAAGAAGATGAAGATACTGATTTCACAACAGGTCCCGACGAACCTTGCATCGTTCGAAGCTCTCCAGAGCAAGCACGGCGCAACGGTGGAGTTCCACCCGTTCTTCATTATGGAGCCCCTCTCCGCCAAGGAGTTCCGCTCCGAAAGGATCAATCTTCCCGACTATACTGCAGTAGTGTTTTTCTCCAGGCTCGCGATCGACGCGTACTTCAAGCTCGCGGAGGAGATGCGCTTCAAGGTTCCTGAGACGATGAAGTATTTCTGCTCCACCGAAGCCGTGGCCATGTATCTGCAGAAGCATATCGTCTATCGCAAGCGCAAAATATTCTTCGGCAACGGCACCCCGTCGTCCGTAGTGGAGCTGATCGGCCCGAAGCACAAGGGTGAGAATTTCCTCATCACGGGATCTGCCGGATTCAACGCCGAGCCCGTCACGACCCTCTTCGAGAGCGCGGGGCTCAAGTACACCCTCGGCACCCTTGTCAAGGCCGTGCCTCAGGACCTGCACGGGCTGGACATCCACTCCTACGACATCGTAGTGATGATCAACCCGTCAGACGTCGCATCCCTCAAGGAGAACTTCCCCGACTTCGAGCAGGGGGACATCAAGTTCATCTCCTTCGGCAAGTCAGTCGTCAAGTCGATGGAGGACGCAGGGCTTGAGATTGCAGTCAAGGCACCGACTCCGGAAGCTCCTTCCGTAGCCAGCGCGATCGAGGTATATCTCGACAAATCAGCGAAATAGCTATGCTTTCCACTCCGGCCAATACCCTCCCGAAGGAGGAACGGCTGTGTGGGAAGACGACAATTTCCGCACTCATCTCCGGGGGGAGATGGGGCAGTACCGCTCACCTCAAGTACTGCTGGCGCAGCACCGGAGAGGAAAGGGCGGGACGGATAATGGTCTCCGTGTCCAAGCGCAACTTCAAGCGCGCCGTGAAGCGCAACCTTCTCAAACGCCGCCTGCGCGAAGCTTACCGCACTCAGAAACAGCTGCTTACAGCTCCGGGAGTAGATTTTATGCTCGTCTGGACCGGTAAGGAGATCGCCGACTACGAGACCATCCGCGGCGAGGTCGCGACCATCCTAGGACGCATCAGCAAGGCCGCCGCACAACGATGAGCGCCCGCGCCGTCATAAAGAAGGCGGTCACCCTGCCCTTCATCCTGCTCATCAAGTTCTACCAGATCTGCATCTCCCCGCTGAAGCCGCCGACCTGCCGATTCACCCCGACCTGCTCGCAGTATGCGCTCGAGGCGTTCCGCAAGTATGGACCGCTGAAAGGCTTCTGGCTCAGCTTCAAAAGAATAATCCGCTGCAACCCCTGGGGCGGCAGCGGATATGATCCTGTACCGTAATTTGCTTGTCTTTCTGGTTTGAATCCGCCTTGTCTTCGGTCATGTACCCCGGTACACTCCCCCATCCAAGGCAAATTCAATCTCAAAAATCCTGAGCAACTTTACTTCTTGCGGGCGATGGCCTTGCGGGCAGCCTCTGCGAGGTGAGCGGCATCGAGACCGTAGGCCTTCATCAGCTCCGCAGGAGTACCTGACTGACCGAAGCGGTCTGCACCGTTGATGAACTCAACCGGAGCAGGTGCGCCGCTTGCGAGCACCGCTGCGACAGCCTCACCGAGACCGCCGGCCATATTGTGCTCCTCAGCCACTACCGCGCAGCCTGTCTTGGCTACTGACTCGGCGATGGTCTTGCCGTCGAGCGGCTTGACGGTGGCCACATTGAGCACCTCCACGCTCACGCCCTCGGCCTCGAGAGCCTCGGCAGCCTGGAGAGCCTCCCATACGAGGTGGCCGCAGGTGATGATGGTCACGTCGGTACCTTCGTTGAGGTTGTAGACCTTGCCGATCTCGAACGGCTCGTCAACTCCAGTGAAGTTAGGCACTGAAGGACGGCCGAAACGCAGATATACAGGGCCGTCGTACTTGGCGGCGGCGATGGTGGCGTTCTTGGTCTGGTTGTAGTCGCAAGGGACGATGACCGTCATGCCCGGAAGGGCGCGCATCAGAGCGAGATCCTCCATAGTCTGGTGGGTGGCTCCGTCCTCTCCGAGGGTGATGCCCGCGTGTGAGGATGCGATCTTGACGTTGGTGTGTCCGTATGCCACCTCCTGGCGGAGCTGGTCATAGACACGGCCGGTCACGAACTCGGCGAATGAGCCGATGAACGGCACCTTGCCGGTGATGGCGAGACCCGCTGCGACGCCTACCATATTGGCCTCGGCGATACCGCACTGGATGAATCTCTCAGGGAATTCCTTGGCGAAGGCGCCCATCTTGAGGGAGCCCTTGAGGTCTGCCGTGAGTGCGAGCACACGCTCGTCTGCGCGGCCTGCAAGCACAAGTCCCTCACCGAAACCGCTACGGGTGTCGATCTTGCCTGTATCAATGTATTTCTTCATACTAATAGTCTCCTAATGTTTCTGGTAACTGCTTGAGGGCGGCCTCGCACTGCTCTGCTGAAGGAGCCTTGCCGTGCCACTCGTGTGTGCCGGCCATAAAGTCCACGCCGTGGCCCATCTCGGTCTTGAAGAGGATCATCTTAGGCTTGCCGTCGGCATTGTGTGCCACCTGGAAAGCGTCGAGGATGCTCTGGTAGTCGTGTCCGTCGGCTATGATGACATCCCAGCCGAACGCACCCCACTTCTCGCTGAGGTCCTCGATGCCGGTGATGGTCTTGGTCGGGCCGTCGATCTGCTGGCCGTTCCAGTCGGTGAAGGCGATGAGGTTGTCCACCTTGTGGTGAACAGCCCACATACCTGCTTCCCAGATCTGACCTTCCTCGCTCTCGCCGTCTCCGCAGAGGCAGTAGACGCGGGTGCCGTCACCGTCGATCTTCTTGCCGAGCGCGATGCCGGCAGCTACGGACAGTCCCTGTCCGAGAGAGCCTGAAGGCTTGAAGATGCCCGGGAGCGCATCGGTGATGCAAGGGTGTCCCTGGAGACGGCTTCCGAACTTGCGGAGCGTACCGAGCTCAGAGACAGGGAAATAGCCCGCACGGGCAAGCTCCGCATAGTACATCGGGGCGAGATGTCCGGCGGAGAGGACGAAGACGTCCTGGCCCTTGCCGGAGCGGGTCCAGGTCTTAGGGTCGTGCTTCATCTCGTTGAAGTAAAGCGTCGTCATCACGTCGGTGATGCCGAGCGATCCGCCCGGGTGGCCGGACTTGGCCGCGGTAACCATCCTGATGATGTCCCTGCGTACCTGGGAGGAAATCTTTGAGAGTTCTTCGATTGTTGCCATATTAGTTGTAATGTTGTGTTTCTATAATAGAGGTACAAAGTTAAAAATAAAAATTGACTTATCTTTGCAGTATGAAGAGCATTCGCAATTTTTGCATCATCGCGCACATCGACCACGGCAAGAGTACCCTGGCCGACAGGCTGCTTGAACTCACCAGCACCCTCGGTGCCCGGGATATGGAGAACCAAGTTCTCGACGATATGGATCTGGAGAAGGAGAAGGGCATCACAATCAAGAGCCACGCAATACAGATGCTCTACAACTACCGCGGAGAGCAGTACAAGCTCAACCTCATCGACACTCCGGGCCACGTGGACTTCTCCTACGAGGTCTCCCGCTCCATCGCCGCCTGCGAGGGGGCGCTGCTCGTGGTGGACGCCTCCCAGGGAGTGCAGGCGCAGACCATCTCCAACCTCTATATGGCCATCGACCACGGGCTGGAGATCATCCCGGTACTCAACAAGATAGATATGGAATCCGCTCAGGTGGAGGTGGTCACGGACGAGATCTGCGACCTTCTGGGCTGCGCTCCGGAGGATGTCTTCAAGGTCTCCGCCCGCACAGGAGAGGGAGTCGCCCCGATCCTCGACGCCATCGTGGAGAAGATTCCCGCGCCGAAGGGCGACCCTGACGGCCAGCTCCAGGCACTCATCTTCGACTCGGTATTCAACTCTTTCCGCGGGGTGATCGCCTACTACAAGGTAAGCAACGGAAGCATACGCAAGGGTGACAAGGTCAAGTTCTTCGCCACCGGGATGGACTACGAGGTGGAGGAAGTCGGGCATCTTAAGATGAAGCTCGTGCCTTGCGAGGAGATAGGCTGCGGCGATGTGGGATATGTGATCACGGGCATCAAGAGCGCTGCCGAAGTCAAGGTCGGAGATACCATCACGCACGTCGCAAACCCTTGCGGCAGCGCCATCTCCGGCTTCGAGGAAGTGAAGCCGATGGTCTTCGCCGGCATGTACCCGGTGCAGGCGGACAAGTTCGAAGAGCTGCGCGCCGTGCTGGAGAAGTTCCAGCTCAACGATGCCTCCTTCGTCTATGAGCCTGAGAGCTCGCTCGCCCTTGGGTCCGGCTTCCGCTGCGGCTTCCTCGGCCTGCTGCACCTCGAGATAGTGCAGGAGAGGCTCTTCAGGGAGTTCGACATGGATGTGATCACCACCGTGCCGAACGTGTCATACAAGGTCTATACCACTCAGGGTGAAGTGCTTGATGTGCACAACCCGTCGGGGCTTCCGGCGCCTACGATGATCGACCACATCGAGGAGCCGTACATCCGCGCGCAGATCATCTCCAAGTCAGAGTTCTTCGGACCGATAATGAAGCTCTGCCTCGACCGCCGCGGCACCCTCGTCGGGCAGCACTACATCACCGCCGACCGCGTGGAGCTCAACTACGATATGCCGCTCTCCGAGATAGTCTTTGACTTCTACGACAAGCTCAAGACCATCTCCAAGGGCTACGCCTCATTCGACTATCACGTCACCGATTTCCGCCCGGCGAAGCTCGTCAAGCTGGACATCCTCCTCAACGGGGAGCCGGCCGACGCGCTCTCGACGCTGATCCACGAGGACAACGCCTACGACTTCGGGCGCAAGATGTGCGTGAAGCTCAAGGACCTGATCCCGCGCCAGCAGTTCGACATCCCGGTGCAGGCCGCAATCGGGGCCAAGATAATAGCCCGCGAGACGGTGAAGCAGGTGCGCAAGGACGTGACCGCCAAGTGCTACGGCGGCGATGTGACCCGCAAGCGCAAGCTGCTCGAGAAGCAGAAGGAAGGCAAGAAGCGTATGCGCCAGATAGGCACCGTGCAGGTGCCTCAGAGCGCATTTATGGCCGTGCTTAAGCTCGACTCCTAGCGCAGGGCGCGCATAGCGTTGAGCACCGCGAGCACCGTCACGCCCACATCGGCGAAGACGGCCATCCACATCCCGGCAAGGCCGAACCCGGCCAGCAGCAGCACGAGGACCTTGATACCTATCGCAAACCAGGTGTTCTCCCGCGCTATCTTCAGCGTGCGCCGCGCCACAGCGATAACGGCGGCGATCTTGGAAGGCTTGTCATCCATCAGCACCACATCCGCAGCTTCGATGGCGGCATCGGATCCCAGACCGCCCATAGCTATGCCGATATCAGCCCGGGCAAGCACCGGAGCATCATTGATGCCGTCTCCGACGAATGCCGTCCGCAGCCCCTTCGGCGCGGTGGAGATGATTTCCTCCAACCGGGACAGCTTATCGGCAGGCAGCAGCTCGGCGTGGTATTCATCCAGTCCAAGCTCTCCGGCCACTGATTTCGCCACCTCCTCACGGTCGCCGGTGAGCATCACGGTCCTCCGCACTCCGGCAGTCCTGAGAGAAGAGATCGCCTCGGCTGCATCGTCTTTGACCCTGTCGGAAATCACTATGTGCCCGGCATATTCTCCGTCTATAGAGACGTGTATCGTGGTGCCGGCCTTCTCGCACGGATGCCACTTTGCACCCACCGCGTCCATCAGGCGGGAGTTGCCCACGCACACCGTCTGCCCGTTGACCAGGGCGCTCACGCCCTGTCCCGCAATCTCCCTGATGTCGGTGACCGAGCAGTCGTCAGCCTCACCCGGGTAGGCTGCCCGCAACGATGCCGCTATCGGATGGGTGGAGTATCGCTCCACGTGGGCGGCAAGGTGCAGCAGTGATGTCTCGTCTATCTTCTCCGGATGCACTACTGTGACTTCAAACACTCCTTTGGTGAGCGTGCCGGTCTTGTCGAACACGACCGTGCCGGTGTTTGCCAGAGCCTCGAGGTAGTTGGAGCCCTTGACCAGCACTCCCCTGCGGGAAGCGGCCCCGATGCCTCCGAAAAATGTCAGCGGTACGGAAATCACCAGCGCGCAAGGGCAGGAAACGACCAGGAATGTGAGCGCCCGGTAGAGCCAGGTCGGGAATGCACCCGCGAAACTTCCGGAAAACAGCGGCGGCAGCACTGCCACCGCCACGGCACAGGCCACTACAATCGGGGTATATACCCGCGCGAAACGGGTGATGAAAGCCTCACTTCGGGACTTGTTGCCGGCGGCGTTCTCCACCAGATCCAGCACACGGGAGGCGGTGGATTCGCCGAAAGGCCTGGTAACCCTGACGGTGAGCAGACCGCTGAGATTGACGCAGCCGGAGAATATCTCGTCGCCTGCGTGGACGCCGCGCGGCACGCTCTCGCCTGTCAGCGCCACGGTGTCGAGGCTCGAATCGCCCTCGGTGACCACTCCGTCCATCGGCACTCTCTCGCCCGGCTTGACGACTACGCTCTCCCCAACCTGCACTTCTTCGGGGCTGACTGTCAGAGTCTTGCCGTCGCGGAGGACATTGGCGGTGTCCGGGCGGATATCCATTAGATGCGAGATGGATTTGCGGCTCCGGCCCTCGGCCACGCCTTCGAAGAGTTCGCCGACCTTGAAGAAGAGCATCACGAATACCGCCTCCGGGAACTGGCTCTCAGCTCCCGGCAGGAAGCCGATTGCGAGGGCGCCGAGGGTGGCGACGCTCATCAGGAAGTCCTCGTCGAGGGCCTCCAGCTTGATCAGGCTCTCGCCCGCCTCCCTGAGCACATCGGCGCCGGCCACAAGGTACGGCACGAGGTATATGAGCAGCAGCTGCCAGGTCTGCAGCGTGCAGGTCTTCTCTACAATCACGGCTGCGGCTAGCAGCATTGCGGAGACTATGATCCGCGCGAGGTCGGTCTTCTGTTCTTTGTCCATAACGTCTTAGTTGTCCGGCAAAATTAGAGCTTCGCGTCAGGGGTGGCAATAACCATTTATTGTGATTTTGACAGTCCTCGGGAAGTTTGCTACCTTTGCAGTTCTATGTTCGGACTTGAAAACTGGGGGCTGCTGGGCCTCTTCATAGGCAACATCCTGGCTGCGACTGTGGTGCCGTTCAGCTCAGACGCACTGTATATCGCTGTACTGGCGGCTATCAAGAAGCCGCTCGCCTGCTTCATCGTGGGCACGGCCGGCAACTGGATCGGTAGTCTGATCACCTATTATATGGGGCGGCTCGGGCGCTGGGAGTGGATCGAAAAGTGGTTCAAGGTCAAGCCGGAGACCCTGGAGAAGCAGAAGACCAAGATTGATAAATACGGTGTGTGGCTGGCGCTGATAGCCTGGGTGCCGGTGGTGGGCGACGTCTTCGTGCTGGCTCTCGGCTTCTACCGCACCCCGCCGGGCTGGACTGCCGTGCTGCTGCTTGTTGGCAAGGCGCTCAGGTTCCTCGCCTGGACTCTGATCTTCGGGCTGTTCTAGCCCCGCTTCCCCTCTGACTCCAGTTCAGCCATTCTCTCCTGCAGCTGCTCGGCGAGGCGGCGCTTGCTCTCGTGCGGATCGAGGCCCGGATCGTAGAGTACCGGCTCCCCTATCCGGAAGCTGTGGCTGTCGCGGTCGGAGAAGAGCGGGTAGAAGAGCAGCGACTTCCCGCAGCGGTCGTAGTACATCTTGCCGATGTGGGCGAATCCAGTATAGAACGAGCGCACGTTGTCGGGATTGTAGTCCGCATCCGGCACGGCCTTGAGCAGGTTGCGCGGCTTCTCAGGGAAGATGAGGATATTGTCGCCGTCCTCCAGCGCCTTGAGGCTCTCGTTGAAAGTGGCCATCACTTCGCGTGAGGCTCCTCTGACCACCGGGATAGGGTTGCAGGAGTTCAGCGCCCAGCAGACGGCGCGGGTGAGCCGCCGGATTGCCCAAGCACCCAGGCGTTTACCCAGTGCCTTCTTGATGAATGCGAGCGACCCGGACATCTCGCGGAAGGCCGTGTCGGGATTGAGCATCACGTTGTGGACCCAGGGACGGAAGTAGGTCGGCAGATAGATTACGGCCGAGATCGGGCCGTAGATGAATCCGTGGTTGCAGACAAATACTGACGGATAGTCCTCGCGCCTGAGGTGCTCGCGCCCGGCCACCCTGAGGTGGAGGAACGGACGGGCCAGGGTGCAGAGTATCTTGACACCGAAGCGCATACGGTATTTGCGGACGAAGAGGCCCTGGAGGTTGTCGCGCATCTGCTCGGTCTTGGAGCGCGCCTCGATGAAGCGCATAAGTTTCTCACGGTTGCGGTAGTCGAGCGGCTGACGGCAGGCGAAGAATATCGCCACGAGCATAAAGAGCAGCGGGAGCTGGAGCATCCAGCCGCCGAAGTCGATCGGACGGTGCACAAGCGGCACGATATAGGTCCAGAACGCCATCAGCAGCAGCATCACCACGGAAGAGATGATGGACGCCACCGTGTCGGCAATGGTGTTGCTTATCTCGAGTTCCGTCCGGTCCAGCTCGCCCTCAGCGATGCTCCCGACCGCCTCGAAGTCGAGGTGAAACTTCCTGATGGCGGAGGAGATGAGCGCCATTCCGACGCCCCATATCACCGTCCAGGCCATCCTGGAGAGCAGTCGTGCGCTGCGGAACATAAACACCGCCCCGAGGCACCAGGTCACCGCCCCGAGGATGAACTCGGCGAGAGCGAGACCCGCCATACGCTTCCTGATGAATATCGAGGAGAGGAAGAGCACGGCATAGATTGCCAGCAGCCACACGGCTAGAGCCCCGTAGATGCGGGCCCTGAACTCCGTGACCTGAGGCGAAAGGATGAAGAGGAAGAAGACCATCACCCCGAGGTTGAGGGCGACGGTGGAGTAGAGGTTCATATCCTCGAACACCCGGTAGGAGGCGAGGGCTTCGTATTTGTTGTGCAGGTAGCCGGAGTCGGTGGAGATATGGAACTCAGGGTAGAAGATGCGCAGCGCTCCGGTCAGCACGACGAGGGCGGTCATCACGATGAATTCGTCCCGCCCCACCCTGCCGGCAATCATAAAGGCGCAGAAGGCATCGAAGCAGATCTGCACGAGCAGCAGGAAAGGCCAGTGCCTGCCGCGAGGTCTCTTCTCGCCAAGCGGAACGGCGCAGAGGTAGTCTCTGAGCAGGAGCGAGAGGGCGAAGAGGGATACGTAGTTGGCCTTGGGCTGGTTCATCAGCGGCGGGTAGAGGAAGGCCACCGACATCCCGCCGATGAATACGAGGGCGAGCACGAGGGAGGAGAAGTAGTTGGCGCCGTCACGGTGCCGGAGCCTCGCCAGATTGCAGAGGAAGAAGGCCTTGACTATGTCGGCGAAGAGATAGACCGACGCTCCGAAGAACGGGTTGCCGATGATGGCGTGCGCTACCGCCATACAGAGCAGCAGCGCGAAGAAGTCTATCTTGTAGACGCTTCCTTCAGGATATGAGCCAGGCCTGTCCATCGGCACAAAGATAGGAAAATTCTGGGAGATAGTGCAGCAGACACCCCCGGGCGCAGGATATACGACAAAAAAAGAGACCGGCCGAAAGGTCGATCTCTCCTCAAATGTCGGGGTACTGTGACTCGAACACAGGACCCTCTGGTCCCAAACCAGATGCGCTAGCCAACTGCGCCACACCCCGAATTCCCTTGATTGGGACTGCAAATATACGCCAGTTTTGGAAGAAAAGCAAAAATTTTGCGAAATTTGTGTTTTGGAAGTTCGACATGCTATGATCATCGAAGCACACGACATACACAAGAGTTTCGGCACGCTGGAAGTGCTGAAGGGTATAGACTTCTCCGCCTCCGAGGGCGAGACCGTCTCGATAGTCGGGGCGTCAGGCGCCGGCAAATCCACTCTGCTCCAGATACTTGGCACCCTGTCCTCCCCGGACTGCGGGAGCCTGGTGATAGACGGGCAGGATGTCCTCGGACTCAGGAGCGACGCCCTCGCCGCCTTCCGCGGACGCAGGATTGGCTTCGTCTTCCAGGCACACCACCTGCTGCCGGAGTTCACCGCGCTGGAGAACGTGATGATCCCGGCGCTGATAGCGGGCAAGCCGGCTCGCGATACCCGCAGGAAGGCGCTCGGCATCCTGGAGAGCCTCGGTCTCGGGGAGAGGACAGACCACAAACCCGCCGAAATGTCCGGCGGCGAGCAGCAGCGCACAGCGATTGCCCGCGCCATCATCAACGACCCGGCGGTGCTCTTCGCCGACGAGCCGACCGGCAACCTCGACTCCGCCACCAAGCAGGAGATCCACCGCGTATTCTTCGACCTGCGCGACCATCTCGGACAGACGATAGTGATCGTCACCCACGACCCTGAGCTCGCCTCTCTCTGCGACCGCTGTCTCACGATGAAGGACGGGCAGATAATCCGATGAGCGAAGATACGTTCCGCTTCCGCCGCTTCGAAGTGCGCAACCGGGACTCGGCGCTGAAGGTCGGCACCGATGCGGTGCTGCTTGGAGCCGCGATGACAGTGCTCCCAGTCGATCGCAGAGCCCTCGATATCGGCACAGGTACGGGGGTGATAGCCCTGATGGCGGCGCAGCGCAGTTCGGGCAGCGGGCTGCTGCACATCACCGGCATCGAGATCGACCCGCAGTCCGCCGCCGAGGCAGACTACAATTTCCGGCATTCTCCCTGGGCGGACAGGCTTTCCGCGCTCTGCACTCCCCTCTCGGAATACAGGCCGGAGGAGAAGTTTGAACTTATATTCTCCAATCCGCCATACTACGACTCTTCGCTGCGCAACCCCGACGAGCGGGAAGCGGCCGCCCGGCACAACGACTCCCTCTCGTACAGGGAGATCCTGGAATTCGCCTCGGAGCAGCTCGCACCCGGCGGACGGCTCGCGATGATCCTGCCAACGGAGCAGATGACCGGAGTACGCAGATGCGCCGCCTCGTACGGGCTGCACGCACTGCGGCTCCTGCACATCAGGACCACGGAGCGCAAACCTGCCAGACGCAGCGTAATCGAGCTCTCAGAGCAGTCCGTGCAGCCTGAAATCAGCGAAATCACGCTGCTGCGGGACGGCGCGCGCTCGGAAGAATACCGCCGTCTCACTGAAGACTTCTACCTCTAGGCAATAAGCTCCTGGGATTTCGCCACAGGCCCCAGAAGTGCGTAGAATGCCGTTTTGGGGTGAAATCCGCGCACAGTCGGCAGTCGCCACAATTCCCTCGTCACGCCACGCGGAGACCGGTTTTAGCCACAAATGCCTCCCGGAGCGGTGCGGCTTATAATTTATGTGCCTACCTTCGGCGCGAAAAATTTCCTAACAAATTACAACGATGTACGAACTTACACAAAAAGACAACTTCATTCTCAGATTTGAGAATTCTGTCAAGGAATGCTGGGACAAGGCCGCTCTCGACGACTATCGCACGAGCAGCGTGACCTACGGCGAACTCGCCGCTGACATCGAGCGAATGGTTCTCTGCTGGAGAGCCGCCGGACTCAAGAAAGGAGACAAGATTGTCATCAACGCCAGGAGCAGCTCCAACTGGGCGAAGGTATTCCTCGCCGCACAGGCGGGAGGCTTCGTGGCAGTACAGATATTCAACGGATTCACCGCTGACGACACCACCAATCTCGTCAACCACTCCGACGCACGGCTGTTCTACACCGAAAAGGCCATCTTCGACAAGATTGACTTCAACGCCCTCACCAATATTATAGGGGTCATTGACACCAAGAGCCTCGAGCTCCTCGCCGCACGCGACGGCTTCGCCGATGTCTATGCCCGCCAGGACAGCATCTTCGCCGAAGCGCACCCTGCAGGACTCAAACCCGAAGACATCCACTATGAGGCCGGCTCGCTCGACGACCTCTCCGCAATAATGTACACCTCCGGATCCACCGGCAACCCTAAGGGAGTGATGCTCAGCAACCGCAACCTTTCGGCCAACATACAGCTCATCCCGGCACATTTCCCATACCGCCGCGAAGACAACTATGTCAGCGTACTTCCGTACGCTCATATCTTCGGTATGGTCTATGACATGCTGGCTCCGCTGTGCTACGGAATGCACCTTGTCGTGCTCTGCATCCCGCCGGTACCGGCAAACCTCAAACCTGCCCTCAGGCAATACAAGCCTTATGTATTCTTTGCCGTGCCGCTCATCCTCACCAAGCTTCTCGAAGACTCCATCGGAGAATTCATCCACAGCAAGAGCGGGGCGGCAAAGCTTGAGGACTACCAGAACAACCGCGACTACTGCGAGGCGCTCGCAACCATCTTCCTCCACGCCCTCGGCGGCAATGTGAGCCTCTTCGTCACCGGAGGCGCTGCCATCCCGGAGCACCTGGAGAAGCTGATGGTGGAGAAACTCCAGCTGCCGTTCGTCTCCGGCTACGGTATGACGGAAGCCGCACCCACCATCTGCCTCGGGCACAAGGGCAAATACAAGCTCAAGGAATGCGGCGAATATGTTGACGAAGCAGTGGATCTCAAGATTGACTCCACCGACCAGGAGCACATCCCGGGCGAGATTCTCATCAGAGGCAATGTGGTATTCCAGGGCTACTACAAGAACCCTGACGCCACACGCGCGGCGTTCACTGAAGACGGCTGGTTCCATACCGGCGACCTCGGCACCGTGGACAAGGACAGGAGCGTCTTCATCGTGGGCCGCTGCAAGAGCATGATCCTCTCCTCCAACGGGCAGAACATCTTCCCGGAGGAGATCGAAGTGGTGCTCAACGCGTTGCCTGACGTGGGAGAGTCGCTCATCGTCGCCCGCGAAAGCAAGCTCGTGGCGCTGATCGTGCCGAACCAGAACCTCACCGCAGATATGGATGCCGCGACACTCAAGAGCGTGATGGACGCCAACATCGCGGCGCTCAACAAGAAGATCCCGGGATATTCCCAGGTAAGCTCCTACGAACTCCGCTTCGAGCCGTTCGTAAAGACCCCGAAGGGAAGCATCAGGAGGTTTATGTATGAATAATCAGGGCAGAAGAGTAGTCATCACCGGCCTGGGAGTCATCTCCCCGGTCGGCAATGACGTCCCGACATTCTGGGACAGCCTCAAGTCGGGGCGCTGCGGCATCGGCAGGCTGGACCGCTTCCAGGAGTGGAATCTGCCCATCCACGTGGCCGGCTCCATCAAGGAGTTCGACCCTGCGGCATATGGACTGAGCGCCGCAGAGCGCCGGCGCAACGACCTCTACAGCCAGTACGCCCTCGCGGCGGCATCGCAGGCGATGGCTTCAAGCCGCCTGGTGTCGGGTGAGAACATCTCTCCGGAAAGGTTCGGAGTCTATCTCGGCACGGGCATCGGTGGCATGAACACCTTCGTCGCCCAGACCAAGGTGATGCTCGAGGAGGGCGCGGAGAGGATCTCCCCGCTCTTCATCCCGATGATGATCCCCAACATCGCCGGAGGCAACATCGCCATCCGCTACAACGCGCAGGGTCCCTGCCTCACCCACGTGGCAGCCTGCGCCACCGGCACCAACTCCATCGGAGAAGCCTATCTGGCGATCCGCTACGGACGCGCCGACGCAATCCTCAGCGGCGGCAGCGAGGCCGTCCTGACCCCGCTCGCCATCGGAGGTTTCGCCAACTGCAAGGCCCTCACGACCGAGGAGGACCCGGAGAAGGCCTGCCTGCCCTTCGACCGCCGCAGAGGCGGCTTCGTGATGGCGGAGGGATCGGCGCTGATGATGCTTGAGGAGTATGGGCACGCACTTGCACGCGGAGCGGACATCATCGCGGAGGTCAGCGGCTACGGCTGCACCTGCGATGCCTACCACTACACCGCGCCGCGCCAGGACGGCATCCCGGCCTCCAAAGCGATAAAGGACGCGCTCTCCGAAGCGGACTACCGCCCTGGCGAGAACCTCTACATCAATGCGCACGGCACCGGCACACACCTCAACGATGTTGCAGAGACCAACGCCATCAAACTGGCTCTCGGAGATGAGGACGCCCGACGCGCTTCGATAAGCTCCACCAAGTCGATGACCGGGCATATGTTCGGAGCCACCGGAGCCGCGGAGCTGATCGCATCCGCACTCGCGCTCAGGGACGGGATCGTACCGCCGACCATAGGCCTCAGCGAAGCCGACCCGGAATGCGATCTCGACTACACCCCTCAGGAGGCGCGCCTCAGGCCGCTGGATGTCGCAATCTCCAACTCCCTCGGCTTCGGCGGGCACAATGTCTGCGTGGCGCTGAGACGGTACGACGGGCGCTAAAAAAAATTATATTTGTAGGTCACAAAAGCAGATTCAATATGGACAGAGAAGAAATCAAGCAGATCCTGCCCCATAGGGAGCCGATGCTCCTTATAGACAAATCCGAGAGGGACGGAGATGACGTATGTTCGGAGTACACCATAAAGGAGGATGAATTCTTCACCACGGGACATTTCCCGGGCTATCCGGTAGTGCCGGGAGTAATCCTTTGCGAGATAATGGCACAGGCAAGCTTCCTGCTCATCCCGGCGGAGGAGCTCAAGACCAACACCGCGCTCTACGCCGGCCTGGACGGGGTGAAGTTCAAACATTCAGTCTTCCCGGGCGACACCGTCTGCACCCATTCACGGCTCGTGGGGCGCAGGGGGCCGGCAGTATTCATCGAGGCTCAGGCCAAGGTCAACGGCAACATCTGCTGCCAGGGCAAGCTGACATTTATGCTTGTACCGAATGAACATTTAAAGAAGTAGAATATTATGGCATACGGTTTACTCAAAGGCAAGAAAGGCATCATCTTCGGGGCGCTCAACGAGCAGTCCATCGCCTGGAAAGCGGCGCTCAAGGCCCGCGAAGAAGGGGCGGAGCTGGTGCTCACCAACACTCCGGTCTCCATCAGACTCGGCACGATCAATGAACTCGCCGAGCAATGCGGGGCAATTGTAGTGCCGGCCGACGCGACTTCGCTCGAGGATCTGGGCGCCCTGGTGGACAAGGCAATGGAGCATTTCGGCGGGCAGTTCGACTTCGTGCTGCACTCCGTCGGTATGTCCCCCAATATCCGCAAGGGCCGCGCATACGAGGACCTCAACTACGACTTCCTCGGCAAGACGCTCGACATCTCCGCCATCTCCTTCCACAAGCTGCTGAAAGTGCTCTACAGCAAGGATGCGCTCCGGGAGTGGGGTTCCGTGGCAGCGCTCACCTACATCGCGGCACAGCGCAGCTTCGAGGGCTACAATGATATGGCGGACGCCAAGGCGCTGCTCGAGAGCATCGCCCGCAGCTTCGGGGTCATCTACGGCAAGCGCCGCCACGTGCGCATCAACACAGTATCCCAGTCCCCTACCCTCACGACTGCAGGCAGCGGCATCGCCGGGATGCAGTCGATGTTCGGCTACGCCGACAAGATGTCGCCGCTCGGCAATGCAAGCGCTTCAGACTGCGCCGACTATCTGGTGACCCTGTTCTCCGACCTCACGCGCCACGTCACGATGCAGACTCTCTACCACGACGGCGGATTCTCCTCCACCGGACTCACCGCCGATGTGGTCGCGATGTACGACAAGGGGGAATAAAGTTTTACCATATACATAACAAGCCCGGGGCTTTGCGGCCTCGGGCTTATAGTTTGTATCTCGCCTGGACTAGAGGTTCGGGTTGGACTTCTTCCACTCTGCTACAGGAGGCACGATGCCGAGCTCGACGATTTCGTCGCGCATCTTGCAGAGGTGCTCGTAAGATGCCTGGAGGTCAGCCATTTCCTGAGCCGTTCCCTCCGGCTTGGAGTAGTGGACGCCGGTAGCGTCAATCACTGTAGGCATAGCCATCATCACGTTCTTGAAGCCGCACTTGTCGCAGTTGACATAGCAGCCTGCAGGCCAGGTGAACTTCTCGCCGCCCATTGCAGCCTCGATCATCTTGACGGCGTTGTAGGCAGGGCTCTGGAAGGAGCTGCGGCCGCGGAGCTTGATGATGTTGGAACCGCCCTGGATGGTCTCGTGCTTGATCTCAGCCCATCTCTCCTCGGAGAGGTGCTTCTCTGCGAGAGGTGTACCGTCGACGGTGACCTTGCTGGCGAATACTGCCATTGCCTCGCCGTGTCCGCCGTAGGTGTGGGCGTTGCACACGGAGCTCTGAGGCACGCCGAACTCCTTGGCAAGGTTGCTCTGGAGGCGGGTGGAGTCTAGAGCTGCGAGCGAGGTGAGCTGCTCAGGCTTCAGTCCGGAGTGGATGAGGGCGGTGAGAGCCGTCACGTCGGCAGGGTTGAAGATCACTACAACGTGCTTCACGTCAGGGCAATACTGCTTGATATAGTCACCGAACTGCGCTGCGATCTGGCAGTTGCCCTTGAGGAGATCCTCACGGGTCATACCCTCCTTGCGCGGAGCTCCGCCGGATGAGATGATGTACTTGGCATCCTTGAAGGCGACTGCAGGATCAACTGTCCAGCTGACATTTGCGCCTTCGAAGCCGCAGTGATACATCTCCTCTGCCACGCCGTGTACGCCAGGCTCGAAGATATCGTAAAGGCAGATGTTAGGGGTGAGCCCGAGCATAAGGGCTGTCTGGGCCATATTGGAACCGATCATTCCGCCGGCGCCAACGATGACCAACTTTTCATTAGTGAGATATTTCATGATGATATCTAAAAATTTGTCGTTTTCAAAAAGTGGGACAAATATAATAAAAATCATTATCTTTGCGGCGTTATAAAAATTTTATGGCACTATATCTTATAAAGGATCTCGACGACGACTACCACTCGAAACTGGGGGTATGGCAGATCACAGAGACAGAAGAGGAGCTCCGCAAGCTCTCCTCCGTTCCTTCAGACGAACTTGAAGAAATTTCCTATATCAAGAGCGAATCGCTCAGAAAGCAGAAGTTTGCCGTCAGGGCGCTGCTGGATGCCCTCTTCGAAGAGAAGGTGTATCTGAGCCACCACGACAACGGCAAGCCTTACATCGAGAACTCAGCCACCAACATAAGCATCACACACACCGACAGGTATGTCGCTGTCATCCTCAACGACACCGAGGAAGTCGGCATCGACTGCGAGTCCCTCGACAGGGATTTCTCCGCCGTCGAGAAGAAGGCCCTCTCCGAGGAGGAGATCGACGGGCTGGACGAGGACAAGCGCAATGAGCAGCTCGCCATCTACTGGTGCGCCAAGGAGGCTGTCTACAAGAAGATGTCCCAGCACAACGTGGACTTCGCCGAGCAGATCGAGATCGATGACTTCCGTCTCCGCGGCGAGGGCGAGCTCGAAGCCACCTTCATCCAGAAAGACGGATTCGAGGAGGAGCTGCATCTGGAGTATATGACCTTCGACCGTCACGTACTCGTCTGGGTGGCAGGGGAATAATCCTGATTATCTTGGACTTAGCCAACTTTCCGGGTTCTGGGGAGTCTTCTCCTTCCAGACCTGGAAGTGCAGTTGCGTCTGAGCGTCGATCGTATCCACGCGGCCTATGACCTGGCCGGTCTTCACCTTGTCGCCGGCCTTGACGCTTACCGAATCCAGTTTGCAGTAGAAGGTGAAATAGTTGCCGTGCTGGATCAGCACGCAGCGGTTGTAGCCCGGCATCACTATCACCCTGCGCACCTCTCCGTCGAATACCGCCTGCACTTCCGCTCCAGGAGAGAGGGAGATGCCGATGCCGTTGCTGAACGGCATATCGATGGAGGTGTAGACCGGATGCTTGTGCTTGCCGAACTTCTCCACCACCGGACCGTCTGCCGGCCACGGCAGCTTGCCCTTGTTGGCCTCGAACTCCGCAGCCAGCGTATAGTCCACCTTGGCGCTTTTCTTCCCTCCGGAAGATTTCCGGCTGCTCTCCTCCACATATTGGGCTATGATGCGCTCTATCTCCCTGTTGAGCGCCTCAACCTGGCGGCGCTTGGAGTTGAGTTGCTTCTGATATTTGTTCTTGTCTTTTTTGAGACTTGCCACCAGCGCGTCGGAGCGCTTCTCCTCCGTACTCAGATTGTCCAGCTCGCGCTGCCGCTCCTCCTTGACGCTCTCGGAGCGCCGCTTCATCGCCTGGAGCGAAGCTAGACGCCGCTCCTGCTCCGCCTGCAAGTCTTTGATCTTCAATGCCTGCGTATTCATCTGGGCGGCCATATTCTTGAGGTAGGAGTAGCGCCGGGAGGCCTGGGCGATGTTGCCGCTGGAGAGCACATAGACATACCAGAGCCTCGCGTCGCGGTTGCGGTACGCCCCGCGGATCAGCCTCTCGTAGTAGACCGTCATCGTGTCGAGCCTCGCCTTGAGAGCATTGTACTGCCGCTGAGCCGCTTTGATGCTGTCGGAGAGTATGCGGATCTCGCGCTCGCTCTCCTGCAGGAGTGCCTTGCGGTTGGAGATCTGCTTGCGGATGAGGGTGAGATCGTTGAGGGCGCTGCGGCTCTTGCTGGTGTTCTCCCTAAGCTGCTTCTGGATCTGGGCTATCTCCTTCTCCAGCTGAGCCTTGCGGCTCTCCTGAGCGGCCGTGTCCTGGCCCGCTGCGGGGATGCAGAGGGAGAGAGCTAGCACGATGGCGAAGAATATGCGACCGGCGGGCTTCATTTGCCGGATTTCTGCTCGGAGAGGGACTTGTAGTAGCTGGCGAGGTCCTTCTCGCCGAGAGCTTCGAGCACCTTGGAGTAGTGTCCGAGTATCACGGCGCTCTCCTTGCCGCCGTAGATCATCGCGTGCTTGAAGTACGGTTTGGCTTCCTTCGCGCGGCCGAGGAGGTAGAGTATCCAGCCGTAGGTGTCGAGGTAAGTGGCGTTGTCGGGCTGTGCATCGACAACTATCTTACTCATCTTGAGAGCCTTGCGCAGATGCTTGCCCTCCACGGAGAGGTAGTATGCGAAGTTGTTGAGCACCGGGGCATAAGTCCCATCCACCTTGAGCGCCTTGTCGTAGGCCTTGTAGGCCCGCTTGCGGTCTCCCTGACTATAGGCCACGTCACCCTCGTAGGAGTAGGCGAAGAGCAGCCGCTCCGTGTCACCCTTCTCAGTAGCGAGGGTCGCCAGTGTGCCGCAGGCCTCAAGCACCTCGTCCCAGCGGCTCTCGATGGAAAGGAGCCGGATCTTGAGCTCCCGGGTCTTGAGGTCCTCGGGATAGTTCTCCAGGCAGTAATCCACAAGCTTCTTGAGCTGCTCTCCCCAGACCCACCAGAAGCGGGAGTCGAGCTTGTCGATGATGGACTCGAGGTAGTCGCTCTTGATGTCGGTACGCACCTCCTCGTTGGCCAGGAAGTGCTCGAGGGAGGCGAAGAACGGAGGATAGTTGCGCTGCAGACGGAGCAGCTCCATCCGTCCCAGCTCGGCGGGTGCGTAGTCCGGGTCAAGCTCCAGCGCCTGGTTGTAGTAGGCGAGGGCGAGCGAGTCGCGCCGCTGCTGATAGCGCACATCCGCGATGAGTGTGAGCGTGTAGGGAGTGTTGTATAGAGACGGGGACATCTTGACAAGCTTGGTGCAGATGTCGGCGAGCACCGGACGATTGCCCTCGTTGCTGTAGAGAGTGGCCAGGGCATTGAGGTACCAGCTGTTGGTGGAGTCGAGCTGCACCGCAGTCTGCAGGTGCTCCCTTGCCGCATCGTTCTCTCCCAGCGAGAGCTCGCAGAGACCGAGGTAGTAGTTGACGGCATCGTCGCCCGGTGCGGCTTCAAGCAGGGAGGAGAATTTGTCCTTGGCCTGCTGATATTTACCGGCGGAGTACTCCGACACGGCGTCCAGGAAGAGCCCGCTGTCCGCCACATTCTGGGCGTGCAGGCAGAAGCACATCAGCAGGAGAGGGATATATGAAATGATGAACTTTCTCATACCAATCGCAAAATTATGCAATTTTATGAGAAAAATTGGCTACTTTAGCACCTAATATTCCAAAACGACGATGCAACTTTTCGGTAACAGGAAGCATCTTGATACTCGGGAAGCGGGTTGGATCGAAGGGGCTAAAAAGGGAGACCGCAGATCGCAGAAAGCCATCTACGACTCCCTCTCCAAGAAGATGTTCGCCGTCTGCCTGCGCTATATGGGAGACAGGGATGCGGCTGAGGATATCCTTCAGGACGGGTTTGTAACCCTCTTCTCCAAGTTGGACAGCTTCGCGGGAGCAGGTTCCTTCGAAGGCTGGGCACGCAGGATCTTTGTCAACACTGCTCTGATGAGTCTCAGGAAGAAGGACGCCCTCAAGAACACGGAGGACCTCACCGCCGCCTGGAACATTATGGGAGACGAGCCGACACCCGTACAGAAGATAGGGCACGACGAGCTTCTCAAGATGGTCGCGGCGCTCCCGCCGGGATTCCGCACGGTCTTCAATATGTATGTGATAGAAGGATATTCGCACAAGGAGATCGCGGAGGCCCTGGGGATTTCCGAGACGACATCCCGCTCCCAGCTACAGAGAGCCAGAGTGCTGTTGCAGTCAAAGATCAAAGAAAGGTATTAAGAGTCAAGATGCAGGAAGAGTTTAAGGATTTCGACCTCGAAGTGAGGTCTATGCTCGAAGACGCGGAGGTGAAGCCCTCACATCGCGTCTGGGAAGGCATATCCTCCCGTCTGGACGCCGCTTCCGCAGCGAGCAGCGAAAGCTCGGCGTGGATGAGGTGGGCGGGGTCCGCTCTTGCATTTGCCGCAGCTCTCGGACTGGGAGTCTTCCTTGTGGGGACTCAGCCGAAAGAGATACCTTCGTCGGAAGATGTGGCTCTGGTAGCCGAAGCCCCCGGGAGCCTTCAGGGCTCTCAGGACTTTCAGACGGAGGCGGCTACCGGCCTTCTCGCCGAAGCGGCCACTCAGCAGGAGGAGCCCCGGAGCGCAGCACCTAGCCGCAGAGAAGCCTCCCTTCCGGGAGGGACTGCAGTCGCAGACGACAACAATCATGGAGCTATTGCCGACGATTATAGCGCCGAAGCGGCCATAGTCGCAGAGCCTGCCGAAGAGCGGGAGGAGGCGGCCGCAGAGAAGCGGGCGAGCGTGAGCAGCCGCCCTGACGCAGCTTACAACTATTCATCAGGAGAAGATTCAGCAGAGGAAGACGGCTTCGCCCTGCTCGAAGCGGAAGACGCGCGCAGGGGAAGATCCGCACGTGGCACATCCCTCTATCTCAAGGGTGCAGTCGGAGGCAACGACTCCGATATGCGCACCTCAAGGCCCTATGCCGCCATGGCACCGGGCGATGGTACCTCAGGCATTTCAGAACTCAGCACTTCCACCTATGGGGTGCCGTTCACGCTTGGACTCGGAGTCCGGTTCTATCTGGTCGGTGGTCTCTCCATCGGGACGGGCATCGACTATTCCCTGCTCACGAGGACATTCACCGGCAAGTACAACGGGACTGCCGGCAATGTCTCCCACACCCTACAATATATAGGTGTGCCGGTCGGGCTGTACTACGACGTGCTGGACTTCGACAAAATCAAGTTCTACGTCTATGGCCTCGGAGAGGCGGAGTACTGCATCTCCAACAGATACACCCTCTACGCTTCGCCGAATGTCAGCTGCAGCGACAAGGTGGAGAAGCTCCAGTATTCGGTCGGGGCCGGTCTCGGGCTGGAGTTCAGACTGAGCAGGATGCTCGGACTCTATATCGACCCGGGTCTGCGCTACTACTTCCCGTGCGACCAGCCTAAGAGCGTCAGGACCGACAAGCCTGTGAGCGTCAACTTCGACGCCGGTCTGAGGTTCAACTTCTAAAGAAACAGCAAAAGACATAAAAAACTTTAATTATTTGTGGCATCCGGAGGATTTTACACACGGGATGCCGTTTTTTTTTGCTTCGTTTGCGGCAAACGACAGATGACTATGAGAGCTTCAACAATCAGCCTACTTGCCCTTCCGGCCCTGCTGGCGGCGGCCTCCTGCGTGGATCTCGGGGGCGGACTCTCCGCAGGCAGATCGAGATCGGACTGCGGCGACAGGACTCGGGGAGAAGTGGATTCCGGAGAGAGAGACGGATCTTCCAGGACCGTCACGGACACGACACTCTACTTCTCGGCAGTCCGTTTCCCGGACAGCTATGACTGGCGCAGGGACAGCACCTACGGCGCCATCGAATACGAAATCCTCTTCTACAGGGACTTCGAGCCGATACTGAGCATCCCCTCCTCCGCCGAATGTGCGGGTCCCGATCTGGACAGCCACCACATCATCGGCGGCCGGCTCTACACCGAGGCCGTCTCGCACGGGCGGACCGTGCTGGGACGGGACGGACAGACACTCTTCAGCTTCGAGGGGAAGGAGATACTGCGGGGCCTGCTGCCTGCCGGGAACGACATCTACACCCTCTCCGAGAGCCGGGGCGGCGAAGGGTTCAGCCTGAGGAAGAACGGGGAGATTGTCTTCCGCCGCGAGAGCGGAAGCGTGTTCGGCGACCTTGCCGATCCGTCGTACAGGCCTTACGGGGCCCTGTACAGGGATCTCGACAAAATATGTTTCTGCTATCGCTCCGGTGATGCTCCGGATGAATATTATTATATGGTGCAGGACGGGATTGAGACCAGGACCGGCCTGCAGTGGAGATATTGGATAGAAGATGTCAAGATCTGCGAAGGACAGCCGCGGGATGCGGAGCTCTCCTGTCTGTGGTATCTGCTTGAGGACGGGCGGATCTGGATTGAGGATGACGGGCGGGTTTCCACCTCGGGTTGGATGTCCTACGGCGGAGATGCCGGGATATCGGCCGTTGTGACCGAAGACGACCCGGAGACCCTGGTCGAGCTCTGCGAGGGGGCCGCCCTCGTCCTGCACGGCAGGGACAGGGATTTCGCGGTCAGGGAAGAAGACTCCGGCGGGATCAGGGTCTTCGCATCCGGGACTCCGGATGCAGTATTCGACAGTCCGGACTGGATGCTGATGTCGCCTTCCTGCACCGCCATTGTCGGAGACGGGGAGTTCTGCGCGGCACTGACTTCAAGGTCGGGAGATGCACATCGGGTGCTATATGCCGGCGGGCAGACTGATCTGCCCCTGCACGGCTACCTCAGCTGCATCAGAGCGGAGCTTACTGCGAGTCGGACCAACTGACCTCGCGGGAGCCGTCCGGAAGCGGGGTGATACTGACCTTGAGCGTCTCCTCCGGGAGCAGGGACTCGATGTTCTCCGGCCACTCCATCAGACAGAGACTGCCGCTGTCAAGGTAGTCGTAGAGGCCGATATCAAGTGCTTCTTCATCCTTAGTAATACGGTAGAAATCAAAGTGATATATGGCTTCATCGGAGGGAGTGCGGTACTCGTTGATGATGGCGAAGGTAGGAGATCCCACCGCATCGGAGCGGACCCCAAGGCAGCGGCAGATGGCGGAGATGAAGGTGGTCTTGCCGGCGCCCATCGGGGCGTAGAACGCGATCAGACTGTGTCCCGCAGTCCGGCGGAGAAACTCCTCCGCCGCGCTGTCTATCTGCCGGAGGGACTCTATCAATATGGTATGCTGCATATCGTTAACAAATTCAAAGGCAAATATAAAAATAATCACACGATGCTTAGACAAATCAATGCTGCAAAATGCGTGGGCACCGAAGCGGTGGGAGTCACCGTGGAGACTGACATCGACCACGGGATCGGAGTGCATCTGGTCGGGCTGGCCGACATTGCGGTCAAGGAGAGCCTGCTGAGGACTTTCACCGCTTTGCAGGCGCTCGGGTTCAGGGTGCCGGGCAAGAAGATAGTCATCAACCTCGCGCCGGCCGATATGCACAAGAGCGGTAGCGGCTACGACCTGCCGATTGCCATAGGGATAATGTCCGCATCGGGGCAATATACTATGGACGATGCAGGGAAGTACCTGATAATGGGAGAGCTTGGGCTGGACGGCAGTGTGCGCGGCATCGAGGGAGCGCTTCCATTCGTGGAGTACGCCGTGCGCGCCGGTCTCAAGGGGGTCATACTTCCGGCGGAGTCGGCGCTGGAGGCAGTCGATATCGACGGGCCGGAGATCTACGGTGTCAGAGACCTGAAGGATGTCGTCCGCATCCTGGAGGGCCGGGAGGACTGCTCGGGCCTGCTTGCCCGCAACTCGCCGGAGGCGCAGAGCCAGGCCGCGGAGCAGAGCAGGACGGAGGACTGTATAGACTTCTCCGATATCATCGGGCAGGAGGGGGCGAAGCGGGCCGTGGAGATCGCCGCGGCCGGAGGACACAATATGATTATGATAGGTGCGCCAGGTTCGGGGAAGAGCTCGCTTGCCAAGGCTATGGCGGGGATCCTGCCGCCTATGAGCCGAGAGGAATCGCTGGAGACGAGCCGTATCTATTCGGTCGCAGGTCTGCGCCGGGGGCAGCGCGGGCTGATACGGCAGCGGCCGTTCCGCGCCCCGCACTATTCGGCCTCGATGGCGGCCATCATCGGCGGCGGTGCCGGGGAGAACATAATCCCCGGGGAAGTGACACTCGCCAGCAACGGGGTGCTGTTTCTGGACGAACTGGCACAGATGCCGCGGAGTGTGCTGGAGGCCCTGCGGGGGCCGATCGAAGACCGCAAGGTCACCATTTCCAGGCTGAAGACCAAGGTGGAGTTTCCCTCGTCCTTCGCACTGGTGGCCGCGTCCAATCCCTGCCCCTGCGGCTATTACGGAGAGGGCGACCGCTGCGTCTGCACCCCTTCTCGACGGATTGCCTACCTCTCGAAACTCTCAGGTCCGATAATGGACAGGATCGATCTGCAAGTCTGGATGCATACTGTGCCGCCGGAGGTCGCGACCCGCGGCGGGAAGAGGGAGAGCAGTGCCCAGGTAGCCCGCAGGGTCCTCGCGGCCCGGGAGATCCAGCGCAGGAGGTTCCGGGACGAGGGCATCGGCACCAATGCGGAGATGTCCAACCGCCAGGTGCGCAAATACTGCCCGCTGAGCGCGGAGTGCACCGCGGCGCTGGAGAAGATAATGAGCGGCTCCGGGATGTCGCTGCGGGCGTGGTTCAGGATAATCAAACTGGCCCGGACCATCGCAGACCTCGAAGGCGGGGAGAGCATCAGTCCGGACCATATAAGGGAAGCGGCCGCGTTCAGGTTACTTGATCGCGACAAGATTTGACTTGAGCTGCTCGACCGAGCTTGCTCCCACGATCACAGAAGTCACTTCCGGGCGGCGGAGTATCCAGCGCAGGGCGTACTGCGCGAGAGTCACGCCCTCCTGAGCGGCCTCATCGTTCCAGGCACTGATCTGTGCGAGAAGTTCCGAGGTCAGCATCTCGGGACGCAGGAAGTTGCTGTGGGTCATCCTCGAGCCCTCCGGGATGCCGTGCAGGTATCTGTCGGTGAGCAGGCCCTGGGCTAGAGGGGAGAAGGCCACGAAGCCCGCACCCTCGGCGGCGGCCTGAGGCAGGATCTCCTGCTCCATCCCGGTATCTATCATATTGTAACGTCCCTGATATACAAGGCAAGGCACGTGCTGCTCCCGCAGGTAGGCGTAGGCCCTCGCCGCCATCTCAGGCGGATATTTGGAGATGCCCACATAGAGGGCTTTGCCGGCACGCACTATGTCCACCAGCGCCTGCATAGTCTCCTCCAGCGGAGTGACGGGATCCGGGCGGTGGGAGTAGAAGATGTCCACATAGTCGAGCTGCATCCGCTTGAGGCTCTGGTCAAGAGAGGAGATCATCGTCTTGCGTGAGCCCCACTCTCCGTACGGTCCCGGCCACATATCGTGCCCGGCCTTGGTCGCGATGATGACCTCGTCGCGATGCGCCTTGAGGGATTGGGCGAAGATCTCGCCGAAGAGAGTCTCGGCGGCTCCGTAAGGAGGTCCGTAGTTGTTGGCGAGGTCGAAGTAGGTGATGCCGTTGTCGAAGGCGAACTCCACGATCTGGCGGCATTTCTCGCGAGAAGCGTCCTCGCCGAAGTTGTGCCAGAAGCCGAGCGAGATTTCGGGCAGGAGCAGTCCGCTCTTCCCGCATCTGCGGTATTTCATTGACTCATAGCGAGGTTGGGTCAGTTTGTAGTTTTCCATTCTCGAAATTTTTAGTGTTCGGAAACAAATATAGAATAAAAAGTTCAAAAAAATTTGGTGGGAATAAAAAAGTCGTGTATCTTTGCAATCCCTTTCCGAGAGGCAGGGACAAGTTCATTGATAATACTGAAAGATAAGTACAAGCAAGTACCGAGAAACAAAGAATCGAGAGCGTTGATTTCTTTATGAAAAATAACGAATAGGATGTCGGGGTCAAGCTAGAAGTATAGAGAATATACAAAGAAGAGTTTGATCCTGGCTCAGGATGAACGCTAGCGGCAGGCCTA
>CAVEAQ010000007.1:0-30514 GCA_963613775.1 bacterium
CCACCAGCGCGTTCATCAGCGTGGACTTCCCGACATTCGGATTGCCTATGATATTAACGAATCCTGAACGGTGAGCCATTATACGTAAGCCCCCATCTTCAGAATATTGGCTTCGCCTTCGCTGAGGTATCTCCACTCGCCCTTCTTGAGGCCCTTCTTGGTCAGGCCGGCGAAGTATACGCGGTCGAGGGCCTTGACGCTGTAGCCGAGGGACTCGAAGATGCGGCGTACGACTCTGTTCTTGCCGGAGTGGATCTCGATGCCGAGCTTGCGCCTGTCGTTGGCGTCGATGTACTCGAGCTCGTCGGCGTTGACCTCACCGTCGGTGAGGGTCACACCTGCGAGGATCTTGTCGCGATCCTCCTCGCTGAGCTCCCTGTCGAGGGCCACCTGGTAGATCTTCTTCTTGTCGTAGGCAGGGTGGGTCAGGCGCTCCGCAATCTCACCGTCGTTGGTGAGCATCAGCACGCCGGTGGTGTTCTTGTCGAGACGGCCTACTGGATAGACACGGGCGGTGCAGCCCTTGAGCAGGTCTATCACGGTCTTCTCGGCGTGAGGGTCACTGGCGGTGGTGACGAAGCCCTTCGGCTTGTTCATCACGATATATACCTTCTCCTCGCCCTTGAGCCTCTCGCCATTGAAGCGGATGTCGTCGGTGTTGACGTTGACCTTGGTGCCGAGTTCGGTCACAACCTCGCCGTTGACGGTCACTACGCCCGCCTGGATGAGGGTGTCGGCCTCGCGGCGTGAGCATACGCCCGAGTTGGCGATGAACTTGTTGAGGCGTACGACGTCCTGTATCGGTGAATTGAAGGTCTCGGCCGATTCGTTGCCGTTCACTACCGGACGGCGCTCGATCATGCGGCTGATGCCCTCATTGGTCTCTTTGTTGAAGTGTGGAACCGGCTTCGGACCGCCCTTTCTGCCCGAGGCGCCCTTCTTGGCTCCGAAAGGCTTCCCCCCGAAGTTTTTGCGCTCCCCGCCGAAGGACTGACGTCCGCCGGCCGGACGCGGTCTGCGCTCTCCGTAGCTGCCGCCCTCGCCGTAGCTTCTGCGCTGCTCTCCGCCCTCGCGGTTCTCACCGTACTGACGCGGTCTGCGCTCACCATAGCCGCCACGGTTCTCGCCATACTGGCGCGGCCTGCGCTCTCCGTAGCTGCCGCCTTCGCCGTAGCTTCTGCGCTGCTCTCCGCCCTCGCGGTTCTCGCCGTACTGATGCGGTCTGCGCTCGCCGTAGCTTCCTCGGTTCTCGCCATACTGGCGCGGTCTGCGCTCACCGTAGCTGCCGCCTTCGCCGTAGCTTCTGCGCTGCTCTCCGCCCTCGCGGTTCTCACCGTACTGGCGCGGTCTGCGCTCTCCATAGCCGCCGCGGTTCTCGCCGTAGCTTCCACGGTTCTCGCCATACTGGCGCGGCCTGCGCTCGCCATAACTGCGGCTCTCACCGTAGCTGCGGCGCTCTCCGCCTTCGCCTGCGTTGTCTTTTCTCTCGCCGAAATGGAATTCTACCTTTTCGAAGCTGGAATGATCCTGACTCTGTGCAGCAGCTTTCCTTGGTCTAAGTTTTCGGCCTTCCTTTGTAAACTGGTCCATCACTACTTAAGATTAAAATAATAAGTTATTGTGCCCTCCTGCATCGCAGGCGCGTCGGCGCTCAGGTTGAAATGAGTCTCCATCGCCGCCTTCCTCGCCGCGGCGAGAAGAGCCTTGTTCAATACAGTGGTGCCGTCGCCTCCCGGCTTGGCTTCAACCACATTGCCGTAATTGTCTACTACTATGTCTACAACGACTATGCCGCTTTCCTGCACATTGTATGCAGGCCGCGGCAGATTGCCCACCACATTGCGCCCTTTGAGGTGCGCGTTGGGCCTGCCGTAGGTGCGTCCACGGTCGGTGTTGCCGTCGCTCTGTCCCTCCTTCATCCGGGCGGAACTCTGCTCTGCAGCGTGTCCTGCGGTCAGGGTCGTGTCCTTCCTGGCCATCCCCGGGAACGAGGCCCGCGGATCAAGTTTCGGCTCCTCTTTCGGCTCGGGCTGCGCTGCGGATGCGTCTCCGAAATCGTCCGGCCTGGTCTCCGGGGTGAGGTTCTCCCTGTCCGCTACCTCCGGCGACTCGCTCTTCTGCACGAGATTGACCGGGGATTCGCGGTCCGGCGTCTCGGAGCGCGGAGCCTGGCCCTCAAGCTCCTGCACCGGCACCGTCATCTCCTCCGAGAAGTCGATGAGCATCGTCTTCTCCTGAGGCGGCGGGTATATGTATTTCAGACCGGAGTACGAGACGAGCACCAGCGATGCCGCGTGGGCCGCTACCGTCAGGGCTATGCCCATGAGAGCTGCGCGGCGTTCGTTTCTGTCGTCCTGTCTGCGGTCCTGTCCCATCATTCGGGCTGGGTTGCAAGTATCACCTTGTAGTGGTTGCGCTTGGCTATGTTCATTACCTGCACTATCTCGCCGATAGGCACGCTCTCGTCGGAGTAGATGGCGAATGTCGGATCATCCTCGCTCTGGAGCAGCCCCACAAGCTCGTCCTCCACCTCTCCGAGCGATACCGGATGTTCGTCACCGTTGACGTGGAAGGTGTAGCTGTCGCCGCCCCAGTCCTTGATGGAGACGCTCGCAGTAGCCTTGGCGCCCACCTGTCCGGTGCTCTTCGGGAGCAGCAGCTTGAGGGCGTTGGGGTTTACCAGCGTGGAGGTCACCAGGAAGAATATGAGCAGCAGGAACACGATGTCCGTCATCGAGGACATCGAGAAATTCGGCTCTGCCTTGGTCGTCCTTCTGAGTGCCATTATTTCGTCTCCTTGTTCTCAAATGGCGTCTCGAGTGCATCCAGCAGCTGGATGGTGGCGCTTTCCATTGTATATACGAGACCTGACACCTTGGTGGTGAGGTAGTTGTATCCGAAGTAGGCGAGGATGCCGACTATCAGGCCTCCGACCGTGGTGATCATCGCGGTGTAGATACCGCTGGAGAGGAGGGTGATGTCGATGTTGTTGCCGGCGTTGGACATATTGAAGAACGCCTCCACCATACCGAGCACCGTGCCGAGGAATCCGATCATCGGCGCGCCTCCGGAGATGGTGGCGAGGTAAGGCAGGCTCTTCTCGAGCTTCGCCACCTCGATGTTGCCGGTGTTCTCGACGGCGATCTTGATGTCGTTGAGCGGTCTGCCGTTGTGCTCCAGACCGGTCTCCACCATCCTTGCTACAGGGGTGTTGTATTTGCTGCAGAGCGTCTTGGCGGACTTGAGCTTACCCTCGTGGATGTAGTCGCGGATATCCATCATGAAATCCTTGTCGATTTTGCCGGCCTGGTGTATCTGCCACCACTTCTTGCCGAAGATGTAGATGGCGATGATGGAAAGCGCAAGCAGAACCCACATAAGAGAGCCGCCTTTCGCGGCCATCTCAAAGAGAGAATAGGACATCTCCTGCGGTACCGGCACGGCTTCCGCGATGTCTGTCTGGAGCAAATTGAAAAGCATTGTGTCTACGTATTATAATAACTTGCAAATATACAACTATTTTCGGGAAGAATAGATGCGCCCGGAGCGAAAAATTATTTCCCTGCGGGGGAGTCTACATCTTCCTGATACTCAACCCCGGAGAGGAAGAGGGCGTGCCCGGGGACGCTCTCCCCGGCGCAGCTGCGCATTACTTCGCGTGCCCGCTCCGGGTCAGCCTCGAGGACCAGTGCGCCGAAATCTTCCGCGCTCCGCTTCCCGCGGCCCACTTCCAGCAGCGTGCCCACCACGGCGCGGACCATATTCCTCAGAAACCTGTCGGCGCTGATGCGGAAGTACCAGTAGCGCGGCTCGCCGCTCTGGGCTGCAGCACTTCCAGGCACAGCTCCGAAGGCCGACAGCGTCGGGGCGTAGGGCGCCCAGAACGCCTCCGTGACCGTGCAGATGGAGGTCTTGACATCGGTGCCGCTCTTCTCGAAGCAGCGGAAGTCGTGCCGCCCTTTAAGGTGGGATGCCGCCACGTTCATCGCCTCGAAGTCGAGGCGCGGGTAGGTGTAGAGGTATGAGAAGTTCTCCACAAACGGGTCTTTGACCCTGTGCAGAAAATATGTATATTCGCGCTTTGTAGCATCGAATCTGGCGTGGAAGCCGGACGGTGCCGGGCAGACCGAGAGGACCGCCACGGCGGGGGGCAGGATGGCATTTAATTTGCAGACCAATTGCCGCGTATCAAGTCCCTCGGCGGCGTCGAAATGAGCGATGTATCCGACGGCGTTCACCCCGGCATCTGTGCGTCCCGCACCGGTGACGGAAACAGGGTGTCGGAGCAGGGTCCCGAGAGCGCTCTCAAGGGACAGTTGCACACTCGGATCCGACGGCTGGATCTGCCATCCGTGGAAGGCTCCGCCGCAGTATGAGAGTTTGATACGGTAACGCATAACGATTGCAAAAATAGATAAATATATGGAAAGTGTAAATATCCGGGAGCTCAACGACCGCATCCAGAAGGAGAGCGAGTTTGTGGATCTGCTCTCGCTGGAGATGGGCAAGGTGATAGTGGGGCAGAAGCACCTCATCGAGAACCTTATGATAGCCCTGCTCGCCGACGGCCACATCCTCCTCGAAGGTGTGCCGGGACTCGCCAAGACCCTCGCCATCAGCACTCTGGCGAAGGCGGTTGACGCGCAGTTCAGCCGTATCCAGTTCACCCCTGACCTCCTGCCTGCCGATGTCACCGGCACCCTGATCTACTCCCAGAAGAACGAGAAGTTCGAGGTCCACAAGGGCCCTGTCTTCGCGAACTTCGTGCTCGCGGACGAAATCAACCGTGCGCCGGCGAAGGTCCAGTCAGCCCTGCTCGAGGCGATGCAGGAGAGGCAGGTGACCCTTGGCGACGAGACCTACCGCCTGCCGGAGCCGTTCCTCGTGATGGCCACGCAGAACCCTATCGAGCAGGAGGGCACATACCCGCTGCCGGAGGCTCAGGTGGACCGTTTCATGCTCAAGGTGGTCGTAAACTATCCGAGCCGCGATGAGGAGAAGCTCATCGTCAGGATGAACAACAGCGGTCACTTCCCGACAGCTCAGAAGGTTGTAAGCCAGGAAGATATCGTCAAGGCGCGCAAGGTGGTCAAGGAAGTCTATATGGACGAGAAGATCGAGCGCTACATCGTGGACATCGTCTATGCGACCCGCACCCCTGAGGAATACGGACTTGCCTCCATCAAGGACTATATTTCATACGGTGCTTCGCCGCGTGCGAGCATCAGCCTTTCGATGGCCGCCAAGGCCTATGCCTTCATCAAGCGCCGCGGCTACGTGATCCCTGAGGACGTGCGCGCCGTGTGCCCGGAAGTGCTCCGCCACCGTATAGGCCTGAGCTACGAAGCCGAGGCAGAGAACGTCGTGCCCGAGCAGATCATCGAACAGATCATCAATGCCGTCATTGTCCCATAGCAGCACCTCGGATCTCCTGAAGAAAGTCAGGAAGATAGAGATACGGACGAAGGCTCTCTCGCACCAGATATTCGCCGGAGAGTACCATTCGGCCTTCAAGGGCCGCGGTATGGCGTTCAGCGAAGTCCGGGAGTACCAGTGGGGGGATGATGTGCGCTCTATGGACTGGAACGTCACCGCCCGCCTCCGCTCGCCGTACATCAAGGTGTTTGAGGAGGAGAGGGAGCTGACGGTCGTGCTGCTGGTCGATGTCAGCCGCTCCGGACTCTTCGGGACGGCGGGGGAGACCAAGCGCGAGAGGATAGCGGAGATCGCCGCTGTGCTGACCTACAGCGCCATCCTCAACAACGACAAGGTGGGCGTACTCTTCTTCTCCGACCACGTCGAGAAGTTCATCCCGCCCCAGAAGGGTCGCTCCCACCTGCTCCGCGTGATCAGCGAGATGCTCGAGCTGCAGCCGACCTCCGACGGTACTGACATCGGCGAGGCGCTGCGCTACCTCACCAACGCCATCAAGAAGAAGTGTACGGCATTCCTGCTGAGCGACCTGCTCGATGTGGACGCCGTGGGCAATCCGCGCTACGAAGAGGGTCTCAAGGTGGCCGCCGGCCGCCACGATCTGAGTGTCATCAAGGTGCACGACCCCAGAGAGAGAGAACTCCCCGCAGTGGGCCTGGTGCACATCAAAGACAGCGAGACCGGCCGCGCATCGTGGGTCAACACCGACAGCCGCCGTGTGCGCGACACCTACGCCCGCTGGTTTGCCGACCTCTCCGAGCGGGAGAGGGTGCTCTTCAACAAATACGGAATTGACAATGTGGACATTGCCACCGACTCCGACTACGTCAAGGGGCTGATGGCGCTTTTCGCTCATAGATGAAGTTTCTGATCATCATACTGACCGCAATGCTCGACATCGTGCCGGGAGGGCAGGCCTTTCTGCGGCCCGTCACTCCGCGCGACTCCATCCTGATTGCAGACCAGCTGGAATACGGATTCCGTCTCGACAGCGTCAAGGCGGGGACAGGACTTGCCCTGCAGGACTTCAGCGAAGCTTCCAACGACACCCTGACCCTTGTCAGGAGCTGGAAGATAGATACTCTGAAGCGCCGGGGAGGCCTGGTTGACATAGAGGGCAGCATAGTGCTGGCTCCCTTCGAGGAGGGACATTACACTCTGCCTCAGATAGCCGTAAGGCGTATGAGCACCGAAGGGGCGGTGGACACCCTGCTCTTCGACGCGATGGAGATGGAAGTCAAGTCGATGCCTGTCGACACGGCGACATTCGTCATCCACGACATCAAGGGACAGATGCGCTACCCGCTGACATTCAAGGAGATATTTCCGTGGGCCGCAGGCGCGTGGCTCCTGATTGTCCTGGGGATCCTCACCGTCTGCCTGATACGCTCCCGCAAGCGGGATGCGGCCGATGTGGCACATTGCGACGATCCTGCGCACATCGTGGCCCTGCGCCGTCTGGACAAGTTCCGCAATAGCGCATATTGGGCTCCGGACAAGCAGAAGGCCTTCTATTCCGGCATCACCGATGCCCTCAAGGACTATATTGAGGCTCGCTTCGGCATCGATGCCCCGGAGATGACTACGGCCGAGCTTTTCGATGCGCTCAAGACGGATAAGGACATCACTCCGGAGATGTTCGCGGAGATGCGCGAGCTCTTCGAATGTGCTGATTTCGTGAAGTTCGCCAAGCACGCGGCCAGCGACGAGGAGAACGCTTCGGCGCTCCCGGCAGCGGTGCGCTTCGTGACTTCGACATATAGGGTGGAGCCTGAGGAGGGGCAGGAGAAGGATGTTCTTTGAGTATCCCCGTCTGCTCTGGCTGTTGGCGGTGCCGCTGCTGCTCCTCGCCCGCTATGTCTATATCGAGCTCAATGAGCGCCGGCCGCATCTGAGGGTCTCCACAGTGCAGCCGTGGATGAAGGCGGGACTCTCGCCGCTCGCGGTGATAAGGTACATCCCCTTCGCCTTGAGGATCGCCGCTCTGTCGCTGATAATCATTGCTCTGGCTCGTCCGCGCTCGTCCACTGACGTCGAGAAGCGCGACACCGAGGGCATCGACATAGTCTTCGCGATGGATGTCTCCACGAGTATGCTCGCGCGGGACTTCACTCCTGACCGCATCTCCGCGGCCAAGGACATAGCGATAGAGTTCATCTCGCAGCGCCCTTCCGACAGGATGGGCATCGTGGTGTTCGCCGGGGAGAGCTATACGCAGTGTCCGCTGACCACCGACAGGGCGACCCTGATCAACCTGATGAAGGAGGTGCAGACCGACCTTATCGAGGACGGTACCGCCATCGGCAACGGACTGGCCACGGCGGTCGCCAGGATGATGGACTCCGATGCGCCGAGCAGGGTGGTGATCCTGCTTACCGACGGTGTCAACAACAGGGGCGAGATTGCCCCGCAGACAGCTGCCGAGATTGCCAAGACCTACGGCGTGAGGGTCTACACGATAGGGGTGGGAGCCAACGGCACTGCACCTTATCCTGTGATGACGCCCTGGGGAGTCGAGGTGCGCAATATGCAGGTCGAGATTGACGAAGAACTGCTCAAGACGGTGGCCGAGACCACCGGGGGCAGGTATTTCAGGGCCACTGACAACACCAAGCTGGCGGAGATCTATTCCGAGATCAACCGGATGGAGACCGCCCGCACCACGGTGGACAGCTTCCCTGTGTATAAGGAACTTTTCGGGGGTTATGCCCTTGCGGCGCTCATCTGCCTGCTGCTTGAGCTGCTGCTCGGAGCGCTAATGTCAAGGAGGTTGCCGTAATGCTTTATTTTGCTGAACCGAAATATCTCTGGCTGCTGCTGCTTGTACCGCTGCTGCTCGTGGGCTACGGGGTGCTGCGCGTGCTTCGCCGCCGCAGACTCCGCATCTTCGGAGACGAGTCTCTCGTCAGGGAACTGATGCCGTCGTGGTCGTCCTCCAAAGGCTGGTGGCGGATGGTGCTTTACAGCCTCGCGCTTGCCTGCTTCGTCATCGGAATCTCCCGTCCGCTGCTGGGTGCGAAACTCGTGGAGAGGGAGACCAAGGGAGCGGAGATAGTGATCTGTCTCGACGTGTCCAACTCGATGCTTGCCGAGGACTATTCCCCGGACAGGTTGAGCCGCGCCAAACTTGCCATCTCGCGCCTTGTGGACAGACTGCAGGGCGACCGCATAGGTCTTGTCATCTTCGCCGGGACTTCCTTTGTGCAGCTCCCGGTCACGACCGACTACGTATCTGCCAAGATGTTCCTCAATACGATTGACACACAGTCGATCCCGGTGCAGGGTACGGCCATCGGCGATGCCATCCACACGGCCGCCAAGAGCTTCAGCGCGCAGAGCGAGAAGAGCCGTGCCATCATCGTGATCACCGACGGCGAGAACCACGAGGACGATGCGGTGGAGGCTGCCAAGGAAGCGGCTTCAGCCGGTATCAGGGTCTATACGATAGGCGTCGGCACGCTGAGGGGACAGCCTCTCAAGATCGACGGTGAACTCCTCAAGGACAAGGACGGCGAGATAGTGGTGTCGCGTCTCGACGAGGCGACTCTCAAGCAGATCGCTTCAGCAGGCGGCGGAGCCTATGTGCACGCCGGCAATGAGGAATTCGGCCTCAATCCCATCGTGGACGAGATCGGCAAACTCGAGGACGAGAGGTTCAACTCTGTGGTCTTCGAGGAATATGACGAACAATATATGTACTTCTTCGCCGCAGCTCTCCTGCTGTTTGTGATCGAGATGCTGATTGGCGAGAGGAAGTCCAAAAGGAGGTTATTCTGATGTCTGGTGCTTTTAAACCCATACTTGTCGCGGCTCTGATGCTGCTTGTGCTTCCGGCTGCCGGTCAGGCTGACAGGCACGACGTGAGGGCTGGCAACCGCAAGTTCCGCAAGGACAAGTTCAAGGAGGCGGAGATCGACTACCGCAAGGCTGTGCTCAAGGACTCGACTTCGATGAAGGCGCAGTACAATCTGGCTTCGGCGCTCTACCGTCAGGAGGACTATGAAGGGGCTCGGAAGGCTCTCTCTGCCGTGGATTCCGAGGGCGCTCCGGCCCGGTACCACTACAACGCCGGCGATGTGGCTCTCCAGCGCAAGGACTACGCTTCGGCTGTGAAGAGCTTCCGTGAGGCCCTGCTGCAGGACCCGGATGACCTGGATGCCAAGGAGAACTATATCTACGCCAAGAAGATGTTGGAGAACCGGCAGAACCAGGGCAGCGGTGCAGGCCAGGATCAGAACAATCAGGATCAAGACCAGAATCAGGATCAGCAGCAGGATCAGAACGGTCAGAATCAGGACAATAATCAGGATAACCAGCAGCCGCCGCAGGACGGCAGTCAGCCGCAGGATCAGCAGGCTCAGTCGGAGATCTCTCCGCAGCAGGCCCAGCAGATGCTGAAGGCCGTACAGGCCAAGGAGAAGGAGACTCAGGACAAGGTCAACAAGGAGAAGGCGGCTCTGCTCAAGTCTAAACAAAAAGAGAAGAATTGGTGATGAGAAGACTCTTTGCAATACTGTTTGCTTCCATAATGGCTATTGCAGCCGGCGCCCAGACGACCATCAAGGTGCAGGCGCCTAATCTTGTGGGGGTCAATGAGCAGTTCAATGTGACATTCGTAATCAGCGGGGAGAACGCCCCGTCGGACTTCGTATGGGAGGCCGGCGAGGACTTCCAGCTGGTGTGGGGTCCGCAGAAGGGCCGCTCCTCTTCCGTATCGATAGTCAACGGGGTCACCACCAGGACGACCCAGACGAGCTACACCTACATCCTGATGCCGAAGAAGACCGGGCATTTTACGCTTCAGGCGGCGCAGGCCACGGTCAAGGGCAAGAAATATACTTCCGACGCGCCTGAGATAGAGGTGGTAGCAGACGGCTCTTCCGCCTCATCACAGTCCGGCTCGTCATCGTCTTCATCTTCGCAGGACGAAGCGGCTGCTGCCGGGACCGTGTCGTCTGAGGATATGTTTATGAGACTGACCCTCAGCAAGCGCAACCTGATGGTGGGCGAACCCGTGACTGCGACCCTGAAGTTCTATCAGAGGGAGGTCAATCTGGCTGGATTCGAGAATGCCAAGTTCCCTGATTTCAACGGTTTCTGGAGTCAGGAGCTGCAGGCCCCGACCAACGTGGAGTTCCACCGCGAAAAGCTGGGCGAGAAGATATACAATGCCGCGGTACTCCGCAGCTGGACTCTGATTCCGCAGAAGGCGGGGGAAATAAAGATCTCTCCCGCAGAACTCGTCTGCCAGGTCAATGTGAAGACCCGCAGGCAGCCTACAGGGAGTATCTTCGACGATTTCTTCCAGGACGACTATCAGACGATACGCAAGAGGGTCGTGACCGACCCGCTGACCGTCAGGGTCAGCGCGCTCCCGGCGGGAGCGCCCGCCTCCTTCGGGGGCGGGGTCGGTCAGTTCAGGATGAGTGCAGAGCTGACCCGCGACTCCCTGATGACCCACGATGCGGCTTCGCTCAAGCTCACCGTGACCGGCACGGGCAACGTGGCTCTGCTTGAGGCGCCTAAGATCAGTTTCCCTCCCGACTTCGAGGCCTATGATGTCAGGACTTCCGATATCCGGGGAGGCAAAGTGTTTGAGTATCCGTTCATCCCGCGCAGTGCAGGAGAGTTCGTGATAGGCCCGGTCGAGTACTCATATTTCGACAACAAGGCTTCCAAATATGTGACTCTCACCAGTCAGCCGCTGGAGATCAAGGTCGCCAAGGGCAACAATGCACAGGCTTCCGGATCCGGCGAGGTGCAGGTGATGAGCCCTTCCGGGAAGGATGTACGCAATATTGGCACCGACATCCGCTACATCTCCACCGCCAGACCTTCGCTGGGCGCTTCCGGCTCGTTCTTCGTCGGGACTCCTCTCTTTATCCTGCTGATGGCTGGTCTGCTGATCGCTGCTGCGGCCGTATATTTCATAATGCGCCGAAGCGCTGCGCTGAAGGCCGATGTAGTGGGCACCAAGAACCGCGCCGCCAACAAGATGGCGCGCAAGCGGCTCGCCCGCGCCGAGTCCTTCCTCAAAGAAAGCCTCTACACAGCGTTCTACGAGGAGCTGCACAAGACCCTCTTCGGCTATGTCTCCGACAAGCTCAATATGGACATCTCCGATATGAGTAAGGAGAATATCTCCGCCAGGCTTGTGGAGGGCGGCGTGAGCGAGGCTCTTGCTTCTGACTATATCGCCCTGCTCAATGCTTGTGAATATGCGCGATACGCACCGTCAGAGGGGGGCGAGGCAATGGCTGCCGAGTATGAGAAGGCAGTCAAAGTGATTTCCGAAATCGATGAAAGTATGAATAGAAAGCACCGCACTGCGGGCCGCACCGGTGCCGCAGCCGCAATCGCAGTCCTGCTCGCCCTTGCGCCTGCAGGTCTCGATGCCGCTGAGGTCTCACCTGCCGATTCGCTTTGGACTGCCGGAGTCCAGGCCTACTCGCAGGGCGACTGGACGGGCGCCGAGGATGCCTGGACTTCTATCCTGGATCTCGGACTGGAGTCTGCCGACCTCTACTACAATATAGGCAACGCCTGCTTCCGTGCCGATGATCTTGCGCACGCGATTCTCGCTTACGAGAGGGCGGTCAAGCTCAATCCTTCGCACTCCGATGCCCGTTTCAATCTGGAGTTCGCCCGCGCTCAGCTGCAGGACAAGATAGAGTCCGTGCCTACTTTCTTCCTCTCCGTCTGGATGCAGAATCTCTGTCGGGTGATGCCTTCCGATGTCTGGGCCGTGATAGGGATCGTGTTCTTCGCTCTTGCTCTCGCTATGACTCTGCTCTTCCTGCTCGGCCGCACTACGGCTGCGCGCAAGACAGGGTTTGCAGCAGGCATAGCCGCCCTGCTGCTCTGCGTGCTCTGCATCTCGATGGCAGTGAGCCAGAAGTCTGACTA
The DNA here is from genome assembly GCA_963613775.1 of bacterium. GTDB lineage: Bacteria > Bacteroidota > Bacteroidia > Bacteroidales > UBA932 > Cryptobacteroides. The sequence continues at coordinate 12,340 of CAVEAQ010000007.1, forward strand.
TCAGGCAGCGGACAGCGCCATCGTAGTCAAGGCCGTAAGTTCCGTCAAGAGCTCCCCGTCCGAAGAGTCCGCCAAGGACCTTTTCATCCTTCACGAGGGCACCAAGGTCCGCCTCCTCGACGAGGTGGGGCAGTGGCGCAACATCGAGCTCTCCGACGGCCGTCAGGGCTGGATGCGCACTTCCGACCTCGAGGTCATATAATATCCGTTGGCGCGGTAGTGAGGGGCGTAGAGGGATTCGATCTCCACAGCGGGAGCCTGGAAGAGGCCTTCCTGCGTCACGAAGAACTCCTCGCTGACGGTGGTGTCCTCTTCAGGGTAACTGTCGAACCAGTACTCAGTCCTGTCTGAGAGCACGCTCCTGTAGCCTTGCGGCGTGAAGCTTACCCAAGTTCTGACGGAGAGAGGTCGCGCCCGCCAGCCGTAGTTTCCGGACCTCTGCTCGACCGGACGGAGGGCCGCGCAGCGCGGAGCTGTCAGCTTGACGAAACTGCGGTTCTCCTCGTTCCAGATCCGGTAGCGGGCCGTAATCCTGTCGCCCACTTGCAGGGTGTCCCCCTCATTGAGCAACTTCCCGTCGCGCCAGTATTCGGCTCTGACGGAGAAGCCGTTGCCTGCGGCCTCGATCTCGCTGAAAGGCTTGCGGACAGTGCCGCTCAGCGCTATGACCCTGGTCTGCAGGGTCGCCTCGCTGCCGTCCAGCACCGAGGCTATAGCCTCGATACAGGCCGGGTCGTCCTCCCATTTCTGGGTCTCCTTCTGCACCATAATCCAGAGCCTTATCCCTTCGGCAATTCCGCTCTGGCCGCAGTCTGCGAGCAGATTGCAGAGCAGGGAATGTGCATAGAGTTCGCTCTCCAGCAGGCCTCTCCACGGCATCACCGCGTTAGGATAGTAGGTGCCGCCGGAGCGGTGCGGCTGCGCGTATTCGGTGAGGGATAAGATATCCTTGTCCAGTGACTTGCGCATCCTGCCCGCAGAGAATGCTCTGATACCGAAGGACGAAGCAAGGGCGGTGCCTCCGTCGCTCTCCAGAAGGTTCTTGAGAGTCTTCATCCTGCGTGCCTTCTCGAGAATCTCCCCGTTGAGTCCGCGCTCCTTTGAGGGCACGAGATATGCCTTGGCGCTCTTGCGCAGCTCCTTGAGAGTCTTGGTAGGGAAAGCCTTGCTGTCCAAAGGGATGGAAGCATACAGCGAGCGCAGGTAGAGATATTGCCCGAGACTGATGCCTCCGCACCATATAGGCCTTGCGGAGTCGGAGAGAAAAGCTGTGTCAGTATATCGCACGGCGCTCTCCAGCAGACTGCCGATCTCCTCAGGGCAGTCGGAGCCCATTCGGGCGAATCGTTCAAGAGCTACTGCGGTGATCACAGGCGAAGAATGCATCTGGGTAAACCAGCCGAAGCCTCCGTCGGAGTTGTGGCAGGCCACAATCCTTCCGACCAGCTCGTTGCGGGCCTCGTCGCTCAGGCGAACAGCTCCCGGAATCCTGCTCAGCAGATGGTCCGCGTAGAGGACTTCGCTAAGGCTAAGCAGGTCTTCTCCCTTGGCTTCCAGCTTTGTCGGCACAGCCTCGCGCAGCATATCCAGAATGCTGATCTCCCTCACGGAAGCTTCCGCACCCGGAAGGTTGACGAATTCTGAGCGCAGCGAAGAGATCAGAGACTCGCGGTCGGCGCCTGCTGACAGGAGAGCCGAATGTGCCTCGGTGACGGTCTGCACGGCCTCCGATACTGGGATGCTGACGAATACAGCATCGGAGCCCAGGGTCGCATCCTCCGGAGTGAAGCTTACGAGCAGTCCCAGTTGGGAGACGGCGGGAGCGATGATGGAACATTCGAAGTTTGCACTCTCTCCTGCCTTGATGCTCAAGTATTTGCATTCTGATGCCAGAGCATTGGCCGAACCGTAGCCGCATCCCTCGATGAAGCGGGCGGAGACGGTGCCGCGGACCTCGGCATCGCTGCCGTTGGACACTGTGACCCGCGACACATAGCGGTCGCCCTCATAGAGATGCTGCGGCTCCACGACCGCAATCTTGACAGGGAGAGTCACCTTCATCTCGCGCCTCAAAGTCGCATTGCGCATCGACTTGTCGTGCGCGTAGAGCTGCACATAATAGGTTGAGAGCTTGTCCGCGTTGCGGAAACTGAAGCTGATGTTGCCGTCTGCATCGGAGCGCAGGAACGGCTCCCAGGCTATCGTATTCGCAAAATTCTCGCGAATATAGCCGCCCGGCCCGGCACTTTCATTGGCGTTGGAGGCATCTTCCGGAGCTGCGGAAAGCATCACAGAATCATACGCCACCTCGGCTTCTTCGACCGCGGCCATAGCTACCGGACTGTTCTTGGTCATCAGGCTCAAGCGGCGCGAGCCGTAGGCGATTACAGGGTGGCCGCCGTTGCCGTTGACTCCTTCCGTGGCGGAGTAGCTGACATACGGCAGCGGTCTCTCCACCGGGCGGACCGGGCTCCAGACATTGGCGCGGAGCGTTTCGGTGGCGGCATCAAAGACGCTGGCGGCACATTCGACACCGGCCAGGGTCCGGATGCTGAAGCTGTAATCCTTGCCCGGCGAGGTGGTGTCAAGGAAGCGGCTGAAACTCAGCGGCAGGCTGTATTCCGTCTTCGGCAGGGAGAATGACCTGCAGTATCGGTAATCCTCCTTGTCCCTGAACCACAGGACATTGAGCCTCAGCTCAGATGGGTAATCCGCCTTGCGGACGAAGCTGACCGTAGTGAGTGAACCCTTCTTGCCCCTGATCCCGGAGAGCCTTACCATCTGCCTGTCCAGCAGTACGTTGCCGCTGCCCCAGAGCTCGGCCACAGCCCACACCGGACCGCAGCTTGCGCCGATCTGCAGCGAGAGCGCATCGCCCCCGGTCTCCCTGAAGAAGCAGCGGACATCATCGTCAAGCGCATCCGCACCCTCCGGCACATACATTATATCGGTGATGTCCTTCTCTGTGTATTCTGCGCCGTTGTCGGCAGTTGCACGGCCCTCTACTTCAAGTATATAGAGCCCGGCCTGCTTCCCGCTCAGCCTCACTGAGACCTGCTCTCCCCCCCTCGCGGCCCCGGAAGCGACCGTCTCGCCTCCGCGCCTGAGGGTGTAGCTGCAGCTGAAACTCGGATGGAATGTGCCCTCCCCGGCCTCCTCTGACGAGGAGACTCTGAAGCTGAGCGGCCCGGAGATGATGACATTCCTGCCTTCGTCGCTCTCCTTGAGTCGGAACGAGCCCTCCTCCGTGCCGTCGATGCGGGTGCTGAAGTTCAGGCTGCCGTAGATGCTCACTGACTTGGAGAATTCCTGCGTCTCCCCGGTGGCATCGGTGACTTTGACCGTGACGGTGTAGCAGGTGTAATTCCTGTCACCGGACTTGAAAGCGATTTCGAAATCCCCGTTCGCTTCGAGCTTCAGCGTGCCGGAGTCGCGGACGGTGCCGTATTCCCTGACGGTATAGACGGCAGTAGCGGAGCTCAGGCTGTGTCCGGAATATGATTTCACATTGCCCCGGACGCTGACCCCGTCTCCGGCTAGATAGAGCCTGCGGTCGGGAGTCCAGCTGAGGTCGAAGGTTGGCGTGACGAATTCGTCCACCAGCACCGAGGTCCCGGCCAGATGCTTCCCGCCGCGGGAGATTTCAATCGAATACAGCCCGCCCCGGGAAGATTTGCTGAGCGTGAATTCCCCTGCCGCTGAGCCTAATTCTCCGGTGACAAGCTCCTGAGCGGCAAGCTGTTTGCCCTCCGCGTCGCTGAGGGTGGCAAGGAGGCTGACCCCCGCACCGGCTGCGCTGCATTCATATGTGCCCTTGTAGAGGATCACCTTGTAGTGCACGGCCTCCTCCGGCTTGAATGCCTTGCGGTCGGTGATGAGCACGCAGCCTGTCCTGTCCTCTTCGCTTGATATGGAACGGCTTGATGATGATCCTGATACAGAATGCTTGCGGCTGCTCCTGAGAGCGCCGTCACTGTCCCGGAAACTTGCCTGGATGCTGTAGCCCCATCTGCCTTCGGAGAGTTTGCTCCCGAGCGTCTCCGGCACGGTGGTGAAGCCGTCGAGGCAGAAGTCCTCCGCGCTTGCGATCGGCTTGTCGTCCCTGTCGTAGAGCGTCAGGGTGCATTTCGCGGCCGGTTCGCCGCTGATATAGTCGGCCACATAGACTCCTAGCCCGCGGGAATCCCGTCTGCTCGCCATCGAGAGGGTGTATTTGTCGTAATCGAAGTTCAGCGACTCCTTGCCGGAGCGGCATTCGATCACATATGTGCCGTCGTCCAGCTTCGGGAGTCCTGCTGTGATCGTGTCCCGGACATAGAAACTCTTCGCGGTATTGTTCAGGGTCTTGTCCATCAAGACAGTATTGCCGCTCTTGAGCTTGACTCTCACGCTGCCCAGGTTCTGCAGCAGGACGGTCACTGTCCCGTCTTCCGCTGAGGCGCGCAGGCTCTTGGCCTTGAGATATCCTGCTATATTCTTCGCGGTGGCGCTGCAGGAGGCTATGGCCTTCTCCTCGCCGCTGTAGGAGCCGATCCGCTTTGTGAGTTTGCTGCAGTCATCGTTGAGGGAGAGGTAGTCGGAGGAAGTGCCGCCGTTGCGGTTGAGGCTGTCGAACCTGTCCTGGAGCAGCCAGGCTTCGGCAAACACTCCGACGGCGTCCCCGCTGTGCCTGCCGGCAAACGCCCGCATCGACTCTGCGTCAGAAGGGGTGGCGGCGTATTCATACATCGCATTGAAAGGGTAACTGCCCCCGAAGCGCTCCGCCATCAGGGCGGCTGTCACTGAGTTGCTTCTGTCCCTCCCGCAAAGGCTCCAGAGCACATAGTCCCAGTCGCTGCGCAGCAGTCCGGGCAGGGCTTCGCCGAACTCGAAGCGGTTGAGAAAGTGGTCGCGGCTGTAGAACTCGGGATTGCAGCTCTCCTCCAGACGGCTGCGGTGCTCCCTGACATATGCCAGAAGTTCATCGATATCCCCGCTCCGCCCGTCGAAATACAGCACTATCGGCTCACCGAACTCCTTGAGCTCCTTGGCTCTGGCTTCTTCGAGGCTGTCGCGGAGCTTCCAGTTGGCGGAAGCTTTGACGGACACATATTCGCGGCAAGCATCGTAGAAGTCCCAGGCCAGGCGCTTACGCGATGCTTCCTTCTTGATCTGCTCGAGGATGGTGGCCTGCTGCTTGGGAAGGTCATCCCGCTCGGCCTTGTCGTACCTGGCCCAGAGGGTAGTGAGGCTGTGCCCGTTGTTGTCTTTGGCGCTGCCGGCGGAGGTTAAACTTGTACTCATCAGGACCAGTATAAAAAGTAATAATCGTTTCATCTCAGAAGTTGTTTTCCAGATAAGAGATGCATTCGGAGACCACGAAGTTGCTTCCTCCTATGTAGACCAGGCTGTCCGGCACCTTGGCGGCATCCTGCATCGCTGCCTTGACTCCGTCAGCTACGCTGCCGTAGCGCTCGCGGGTGAGGCCCTCCGTGCGGGTATAGAGCTCATCCGCAGGAAGCGAGCGGCTGATGGCGGGGGCGACGAGGTAGTAGCGGGCATCAGCGGGCATCAGCGGCCTGATGGCATCCAGGTCCTTGTCCGCCATTATCCCATACACTATATATAGCGGCCTGCCGCTCTCCTTGAGACGGGCGAAGTTGATGCGCAGCGCATCGGGGTTGTGCCCGATATCGCAGATGGTCTCCGGTTTGTCGCAGAGCTTCTCCCAGCGCCCGCGGAAGCCGGTGATCCGTCCGCTGTGCTTCAGGGCCTCGGTATCAGGCTCGACCCCAAGGAGTTCCAGCGCGGCGAGTACGGTGTGGAGATTGGCCCTCTGATATGGCCCTTCAAGGTCGAGGCTGAAGTCCGGTTCGGCGAAGTCGTCGGCGAAGAAGAGCGGGCAGTGTACCTCGGCGGCCTTGCCTTCAAAGACGGGAGCCGTCTGCCCGTCGCGGCTGGCGACAAGTGCAGGGACGCCGCTCTTGAAGATGCCCGCCTTCTCGGAGGCGATCTTGGCGCGCGTGTCTCCGAGCATCGCACAGTGGTCCAGACCTATGCTGGTGATGATGCTGAGCTCAGGGGTGATGATGTTGGTGCTGTCCAGCCTGCCTCCGAGTCCGGTCTCGATCACCGCCACATCCACCTCCTGCGAGGCGAACCAGCTGAATGCCATCCCGGTGGTGATTTCGAAGAACGAGAGGTCGTCGAGCGGGGCGGAACCCAGGAAATCCCAGACATATTCTTCGCTTACCATAGTCCAGCTTCCGCCGCTGACAATCTTCATCCGCTCCCGGAAGTCCACGAGGTGCGGGGAGGTGTATAGCCCGACCCTGAGCCCCGTGGCGGCGAGCGCCGCTGCGAGCATCGAACTCACTGAACCCTTGCCATTGGTGCCGGCTATATGTATGGTACTTAATTTCTTGCCTGGCTCGCCGAGGGCGCGGTCGAAGCGCTGCATCCCCTCCAGCCCCGGTTTGTATGCCCCGGTGGCGAATCCGACTTTCTGCACCGACGGATGCCGCTCGAAGAGAGAGGCTATCAGCGCGTTATATCTTTCTTTAGAGTATTCCATAATTTGCAACTTGAGCCAAATTTAATTATTTTTACGCGTTATTAGATTAAACTATGTCAGAAAAGACATCGGCTCTGTATTCGTCTTTCGTCATCGACGGCATCCGTCAGGAGTGCACTCCGGCACGGTTGCTCCAGCCTTTGTGCGACGCGGATCTCCGTGCGCCGCAGGGAGCGGAGGAGCATTGCGCCGTCGATGAGACAGTGGATCCGGTCGCCCGCAACTTCGATATGGACTCTGCTGACATCGCGCAGAGTCTTGAGACCGCCCTCTCTGCCCGCAGGCGGGCACCTCTTGCATACGCGGACTCGTTCACCCGCTTCCGTATGGCTGCGGCGCTGGAAGATGCTCTCTGGAAGAAGGGTTCTTTCCGCCTCGGCGACCTCAGCCTCTCGGCCTTGTGGAAGTGCAACGAGCGGAAGGTCGGCGGTCTGGCGGCGTTCTACCAGTCGGTGACGGGCGCTGCAGATTACATCGATACCTTGGGGCTGAGGTTCTCGGACGTGAGCTACGCGCGCAGCAGCACCGACGGCGGTGTCAGCTTCAGGGCGCTCGTCGCCCGCAACTCCGAGACGGACGACTTCTTCACTCAGGATCCGTTCCGCTCCGTGGCGCCGAGTTTCTCTTCGGCCCGCGCCTGTCCCGCCACACTCGCCCCTGACCCGCAGAGCTGGATTGTCTATATTCCTTTCGATACCGCCGATTTCCGGCTCGGAGGCTCCCTTCTCGCGCAGGAGTCACTCATAGGCGGCGCGCCGGTGCAGATCACCGATGCAGATTGCTTCATAGACTGCTTCGAGGTGGTGAGGGAGTTCGTTGAAGACGGACTGCTGCTCTCCGGGGCCACGGTCGCCGACGGCGGGCTTCTCCCTGCTCTCAGCAGGATGGCGGAGGGCTCGTGTGCCGTCCAGGCGGACATTTCCGCCATAATGCACTCCTACCAGGAGAAGCACGCGCTGCGAGTACTCTTCGCCGAGGTGCCGGGGGTCATAATACAGATCCGCGACTCCGACTTCGATTATATGGACGCCGAACTGCTACTGCAGGACGTGGCATACTTCCCGCTTGGTCACCCGGATCCGTCAGGCACCGGCGTGAGGGTGAAGTCATCGGCCAAGTCTGGCATACAGACAATACTCGAATCCCTGATCCGCAACGCGGAAGGGGAGGATTAACACTGATATACCTATGGGCAAACCCAAAATCTTCGTCCTGGACACCAATGTCATACTGCACGATTACCGTGCGATACGCCGCTTCCAGGACAACAATATCGTCATCCCGATTGCGGTGATCGAGGAGCTCGACAAGTTTAAGAAGGGTAACGACGCGCTCGCCTACAACGCCCGCGGATTTATGCGGGAGATAGATCGGATCACGGAGGGGCGCAGTTTCGGCAGGGAAGGACTCCCGATCGGCAAGGGCCTGGGACTCATCAAGGTGGAGCCTAACCGCCCGTTCACCGGCGAGTATGCGCAGATGTTCGTGGATGATATCCAGGACCACCGTATCCTCGCCACGGCGATGTGGGTACGGGACCATAACCCCGTCACCTTCGTCGCGCTCGTGACCAAGGACGTCAACCTCCGCCTCAAGGCCAAGGCCGCCGGGATGGAGGTACAGGACTACCTGACGGACAAGGTCGAAGAGCGGAAGATCGAGAATTCGCAGAAGGAGGTGCAGACCCTCAGCCTCTCCTCCGAGCAGATGCAGACGCTCTGCTACGGGCCGGAAACCTCTGTGCCGGGATCTGCTCTGGGCAAGGAGCGTCCCTCTCCTAACCGGCTCTACAAGTGCCGCTGGACAACGGGCGCGGAAGGAAGTGTCTGCGCGCGGTACGATGCCGACAGGGACAGCCTGGTGCTGGTCAAGAGCCGGGAAGCCTACGGCATACGCCCCCGCAACGAGGAGCAGACGATGGCGCTCGATGCGCTGCTCAACCCGAAAATCGAGCTTGTCTCGCTGACTGGAGGCGCCGGCACGGGCAAGACCCTGCTCGCTCTCGCGGCCGCCCTGGAGCAGGAGAAGGAATACGAACAGATCGTCCTTTCCCGTCCGGCGGTGGTGCTCGGCAACCAGGAGATCGGCTTCCTGCCGGGCGACCAGAAGGCCAAGATGAGCCCGTTCCTGCAGCCGCTGATGGACAACCTCAACGTCATCAAGGAACAGTTCCGCCCGAGTTCCAAGGAGGCTCTCCGCATCGAGAGTATGCTCACCCAGCAGAAACTCATCATCGAGCCGCTCGCATATATCCGCGGCCGCAGTCTCGGGAAGTGCTACTTTATCATCGACGAGGCGCAGAACCTCACCCCGCACGAGATCAAGACCATCATCACCCGTGCCGGCGAGGGGACCAAGATGGTCTTCACCGGCGACATCTTCCAGATCGACCAGCCTTATCTGGACCAGTGGTCCAACGGCCTGACGCACCTCGGCGAGAAGATGGCGGGGCAGAAGCTCTTCCAGCACGTCTTCCTGCGCAAGGGAGAGAGAAGCGCTCTGTCGGAGCTGGCCGCAAAGTTGCTATAATGATAATTTATAGTAAATTTGCAAGATAGTTTGATAATACCAATTATTGATTCTTAATATGTTTGAAACGAAGAAGAGAGTTTATCGCTTTGGCGGCAAGACTGCTGAAGGCGATGGCTCGATGCGTGAGCTCCTTGGAGGAAAGGGGGCCAATCTGGCCGAGATGAGCAGGCTCGGCATGCCGGTACCGGCAGGTTTTACAATCACTACCGAGTGCTGCGCCGAGTACTATGAGCTCGGCGGCGGCTACACCGAGGACCTCAAGATGGAGGTCAAGGCCGCGCTCAATGCCACCGAGGCGCTTATGGGCAAGAAGTTCGGCGATCCTAAGGATCCGCTTCTGGTGAGCTGCCGCTCAGGTGCGAGAAGTTCTATGCCGGGTATGATGGATACCATCCTCAACATCGGCCTCTGCTCCGAGACTATCCCTGGAATGATTGCCAAGACCGGCAACCCGCGTTTCGTCTATGATGCCTACAGGCGCCTGATCATGATGTATTCAGACGTCGTGATGGAGAAGGCCGAAGGCATTGAGCCTGAGGACGGCAAGGGCATCCGCCAGCAGCTCGACAAGATGATGGCCGACCTCAAGGAGGCCAAGGGCTACGCTTCAGATACCGACATCACCGCCGAGGAGCTCAAGGACCTCTGCGAGAAGTTCAAGGTCAAGGTCAAGGAGGTTCTTGGAGTCGAGTTCCCTGACAACGCCAAGGCTCAGCTCTGGGGTTCCATAGGAGGCGTCTTCAAGTCCTGGAACGGCAAGAGGGCCATAGCTTACCGGCGTATCGAGAAGATTCCTGATGACTGGGGAACTGCCGTCAATGTGCAGTCTATGGTGTTCGGAAATATGGGTGACACCTCCGCCACCGGTGTGGCATTCTCCCGCAACCCTGCATCCGGGGACAACAAGTTCTACGGAGAGTGGCTCATCAACGCCCAGGGCGAGGACGTAGTTGCCGGTATCCGCACTCCTAACCCTCTCAACGAGGCCACCAAAAACGAGCACAACAAGTCTCTCCCTTCTCTCGAGAAGGCTATGCCTGAGGTATATGCCGAACTCGACGACATCCGCAAGAGGCTCGAGGCTCACTTCCACGATATGCAGGACATAGAGTTCACCATTCAGGAAGGCAAGCTCTGGATGCTCCAGTGCCGCATCGGCAAGCGCACCGGACTCGCCGCCCTCCAGATGGCGATGGATATGCTCTCCGAGGGCATGATCGACGAGAAGACCGCTGTGATGAGAGTCTCACCTGCGCAGCTCGACGAGATCCTTCACCCTGTGCTTGACGCAGCTTCCGAGAAGGCCGCCAAGGTGGTCGCACACGGACTTCCTGCATCTCCGGGCGGAGCCGTAGGTACTCTCGTCTTCTCTTCCGAGGCTGCCATGGACGCTGCCAAGGAAGGTCGCAAGGTGATCCTCGTCCGCGAGGAGACCTCTCCTGAGGACATCCAGGGTATGCGCGCATCCGCCGGTATCCTGACCGCCCGCGGAGGTATGACCTCGCACGCTGCCCTTGTGGCCCGCGGCTGGGGCAAGTGCTGCATCGTAGGCTGCGACTCGATGATCATCGACCTCGCCAAGAAGACCGTCAGGTTCGGCGCCGACTCCAAGACTGTATACAAGGAGGGCGACTGGTTCTCTCTCAACGGCTCCAAGGGTGCCGTCTACGCTTCCAGGGTTGACACTATGGATGCAAGCGAGAATCCGCTCTTCATCAAGTTTATGGATATCATCGACAAGTACCGCCGTCTCGGCGTACGTGCCAACGCAGATACTCCTGAGGACGCCCAGAAGGCTCTCTCATTCGGAGCCGAGGGTATCGGACTCTTCCGTATCGAGCATATGTTCTACGGCAGGAACGCTGAGGTCCCTCTCGCCAAGCTGCGCAAGATGATCCTCTGTACCACCGATGATGAGCGCAAGGCCGCTCTCGAGGAGCTCGAGCCGTTCATCAAGGCTTCCGTCAAGAGCACGCTTCGCGTGATGGACGGCAAGCCGGTAGTCTTCCGTCTGCTCGACCCGCCTCTCCACGAGTTTATCCCTAAGACCAAGGAGAAGGAGGTAGAAGTCGCCAAAGAGCTGGGTATCAGCGTATCAGAAGTGATCAAGAGAGGCGAAAGCCTGCACGAAGTCAACCCTATGATGGGCCTTCGCGGCGTCCGTCTGCACGTGACCTATCCGCTCATAGCCGAGACCCAGTACAGGGCCATCTTCACCGCTGTGGCAGAGCTCCAGAAGGAAGGTATGCATCCGCAGCCTGAGATTATGATCCCTGTGACGGTCTCTGCCCGCGAGCTGAGCTTCCAGAAGGCCATCTGCGACCGCATCAAGTCCGAGGTCGAGGCTCATACAGAGCAGACTATCGTCTACCATTTCGGTACTATGATCGAGATTCCTCGCGCCGCACTGACAGGAGAGAGGATGGCCCGTACCGCAGAGTTCTTCTCATTCGGTACCAATGACCTCACCCAGATGACTCTCGGCTTCTCCCGTGACGATGTCGGCACCTTTATGGGCAACTACCTCGGCCACAAGATCCTCGATGCGGATCCGTTCCAGACCATCGACACCAAGGGCGTCGGCAAGCTCGTGGAATATGGCGTACAGTCCGGCCGCGCAAGGCGCGCCGACCTCAAGTGCGGCGTCTGCGGCGAGCACGGCGGAGATCCTGATTCCATCAAGTTCTTCAACAAGATAGGTATCGACTACGTGAGCTGCTCTCCGTTCCGCGTGCCGATCGCACGTCTCGCTTCAGCCCAGGCTGCAATCGAGCAGAGCAACTAGCCGGTTCTGAGTGATGTGCAGTGAATAAGCTGCGCATTGCATATATTTAGGGAAGCCCCTCCGGAGGGGCTTCCCTAAATCAGTTTTATGCTCTCCGGGCCTGTCAGTCCTTGTCCTTGATCGACGCGGCAAGCAGTTTCTCGATATCCTCCTGACGTATCTTGCCGTCGAAGGCGATAAAAGTCGTTTCGTCGCGTTCGGAGGTGAGTATCACGAGGCTGGTGACATACTCTCCGGAGTTGATCACGTGGATCCTGACAGTCTCTCCGTCCTCTTTGGTCTCCATCAGAAGCTCGTATTTGCCCGACTTCACCATCGCCTCCGCATCTTCCTTGAGCTTCTTGCTGTCCTTGCTGTCCTCGATGGAGATCAGATACATCCCTTCCAGACTCTTGACTACGGGGGTAAGGTTGACTTCTCCGTCCGCCACGTCGATGTCCGGGAGTTTGCCGATGAGCTTGAACATTGACGGCGAGATATAGACGGCGCTTGCTCCCTTGCTGTCGGAGTATTTGTTGTAGATGCTCTTGCCGCTCTGGGCGAATGTAGAGGTGCAGATTGCGAGCAGAAGGCCCGCGATTATGGCTAACTTCTTCATTATTGGCTGTTTTTATGGAATTTGCTTAATGTCTCGGATGCTTTGCTTATTTCCGGACGGGCCGCATCCGCAAGCTCCACTCCTCTTGTCATCTTGCCTGAGATGTAGCTGAACGTCTCCTCCAGCTGGGCGTAGGCTTCCTCCGGGCTGCTGAATGTGTCGGCTGGCGTCGCATTGATATGCAGATAGTTGACTCCGACCGCCAGGGCTGCCGCCAGGGCGATTGTCGCCGGTGCGAGGGCTATCTTCCAGACTTTCCGTTTCCTGCTCTGCCGCTCAAGCTCAGCTGCGGTGAGTGCGCTGCAGACCTTCCGGTCCAGGCTTTCCGGCACTGCCACGCTGCTGTCGGAGGCTATACGCTCCAGCTCTTCGGCACTGAGCCGTTCGAGTTCTTCTATACTCTTCATATCAATTTCAATTTTCTTCTTGCGTTGCTGAGCACGACCCTCAGGTTGAGGTAGGAAAGCCCCGTGCGGGCCTGGATCTGCTCGTAGCTCATCTCATCGAATACTTTCATCTTCAGCACTTCCTGCTCCCTCCGGGAGAGTCGTGATATCCGTCCGAGGATCGCTTCAAGCTGCTGCCTCTGGCTCATTCTCTCGTCCTGTGGAGTCTCGTCTGAGACTGCCTGCGGCAGATTGTCAGCGCTTCCGCGCCTTGTCTTGCGCAGGCGGTCGAGGCAGATGTTTCGTATCAGGGTGATGCAGAAGGCTTTCGGGTTGCCCACGCTGTCGAGCGCATCGGGACAGTTCCATAGCTTGAGGTAGAGGTCCTGGACGGCGTCCTCGGCATCCTGCTGCGACTCAAGGATATAGTAGGCTACCCGGTAGAGGTCTTCCTGTAGCGGCAGATAGAGCTTTACAAACTGCTCCCGCGTCATTTAGTCGGATGATTTGGCGAATTCCGCGAGGTGCTCCACCTTGAGCGTGCCTAGCAGGCACATGAAATTGCCTTCTTCCGGGGAGTATATTATAAGGTCCTTGATTTCCTCTCCGCCCTTGGTGATACCGCCGTAGATATAGACATGGTCTCCGCCGTCCTTGCTCTCCATCAGGAGCTCCACTCCCTCAAGGGCTTTGGTCATCCTGGAGTTGAACTTTGTCTTGACATCCTCGCTGCAGTCCTCGTAGTCCGCTGCAATCATTCCATCGAGGGACTTCATCAGATTCATGATATTCTCGAAATCCTTGCTGTCGTCATCATCCATATTTTCGACATCCATTTTCTCGATGCTCTTGATGAGATTCATCATAAACTTTCCGATGGTGATGCTCTCGAAGTCGTCGTAGCGCTTGAATTCCTTGACGATGGACTTAATCTCCGAACGGGGCACCTTCTTGCCTCCGTCTGTGGCGGCACTGCTCAGCGTGAAAGTCGCCAGTGCCAGAATCATTACTATTATTAATTTCTTGTACATATTCTTTGTCTTTTTATCGACGCGTCACATAATAGACGCTGTGAATCGGGAAATGTTAAAAAAAATTCGGCAAGCCTCGAAGAACGGGACTTGCCGAATGTAAGTGACAGCTTATTAATATCTGTTGAGAGGCACGCCGGCAGTCATCTGGTTGACGCGTTTCTTTATGCCCTCAAGGAACTTGCTGTGCTCTTCGAGCTCTGCGGCCTGCTGCGGAGTGGGTGTGTCGGCTTTCTTGAGGGTGAGCGCTCCTATATGCCGTGCGCAGGAGGTCAGCACCTCGTCGATAAGCCCGACAATCTCTACCATATCCCTCTCGACGAAGCCTCTGGAGGTGACGGCAGGGGTGCCGATGCGGATGCCGGAGGTCTGGAATGCACTGCGGGTGTCGAACGGTACCATATTCTTGTTGACGGTGATGGCGGCTCTCTCGAGCTGGGTTTCGGCCACGCGGCCGCTGACTTCCTCGAACTTGCCTCTGAGGTCCACAAGCATCAGGTGGTTGTCGGTGCCTCCGCTGACGATTTTGTAGCCGCGGCGGATAAACTCCCCGCACATAGCCTTGGCGTTGGACATCACCTGCTTCTGGTATTCCTTGAACTCGGGCTGGCTGGCCTCGAAGAACGCTACCGCCTTGGCGGCGATGACGTGCTCCAGCGGACCGCCCTGCACTCCCGGGAAGACGGAGGAGTCGAGTATCTGGCTCATCTTCTTCACCGCGCCCTTAGGGGTCGTACGACCTTGAGGGTCGTCGAAGTCCTTGCCCATCAGGATCACGCCTCCGCGCGGACCGCGCAGCGTCTTGTGGGTGGTGGATGTCACGATGTGAGCGTATTCCACAGGGTTCTTGAGGAGCCCCGCTGCAATCATGCCTGCCGTGTGGGCCATATCGATCCAGAGTATCGCACCGACCTTGTCGGCAATCTCCCTCATCCGCGCGTAGTCCCACTCGCGGGAGTATGCGCTCGCGCCACCGATGATGAGCTTCGGCCTGCACTCGAGGGCGATGCTCTCCATCTTGTCGTAGTCGATCGTCCCGGTCTCCGGATTGAGCCCGTAAGGCACTGCGTGATAGAGAATTCCGGAAGCATTGACCGGAGAGCCGTGGGTGAGGTGGCCGCCCTGGCTGAGGTCGAGTCCCATGAAGGTGTCGCCCGGGTGGAGAATCGCCATCGTCACCGCCATATTGGCCTGCGCTCCGGAGTGTGGCTGCACATTCGCCCACTCGGCGTTGTAAAGCGCTTTGAGCCTGTCGATTGCGAGCTGCTCGATCTGGTCGACGACCTCGCATCCGCCGTAATAGCGCTTGCCGGGGTATCCTTCAGCATATTTGTTGGTGCAGATGGATCCCATTGCTTTAAGTACCTCTTCGGTGACGTAATTCTCGGAGGCTATGAGTTCGAGGCCTGATTCCTGACGCTCTCTCTCTCTCTTGATAAGGTCGATTATTTGGATGTCCTGTTTCATAAATGGTGTTTCAGTGAGGGCAAAGATAGTGATTTTTCAGTACCTTTGCGCCGTGACCGACAGGAAACTCAGAAATATCGAACTGGGCCGCATCAGGCCCGAGGAGTACCGGCTGCTCCCGCCATCGGGGGTGGTGGTGGTGCTGGACAATGTGCGCAGCGCCCACAATGTGGGCAGCGCATTCCGCAGTGCCGACGCCTTCAAGGCAGACCGGATGTATCTCTGCGGCATCTGTGCCTGCCCGCCTTCGGCCGAGATCCACAAATCCGCCCTCGGTGCGGAGGTGAGCCTCCCCTGGGTGCATTACGACGATACCCTGGAAGCGGTACGTTCCCTCAGGGAGGAGGGTTATACTATTATAAGTATAGAGCAGACCGAGCGGGCCGTCGAGCTGCAGGACTTCCGCCCGCTGAGCGGGGGACGTTTCGCGCTCGTATTCGGCAACGAGGTGGACGGCGTGCGTCAGGATGTCGTCGATGCGTCCGACTTGTCCCTTGTTATCCCGCAGTTCGGCTCCAAACATTCTCTCAACGTCTCCGTCTCTGTGGGGATCGTGCTCTGGCAGTTGCGACAATTTGTCAGTGGCACGGACATTGATTAATTGAGTTTCGCCCGGCTGGTCCGGGTACGAACGAATATTAATCAAAACAATAACAATTATGATCAAACCATTAGCAGACAGGGTCCTGATCGAGCCCAAGGAGGCCGAGACCAAGACGGCGGCAGGTATCTACATCCCGGATACGGCCAAGGAGAAACCTCAGCAGGGTACCGTTGTAGCGGCGGGCCCGGGCAAGAAAGACGAGCCGATGGAGGTTAAGGTCGGCGACCAGGTCATCTATGGCAAATATGCCGGTACCGAAGTTACTTTCGAGGATAAGAAGTACTTGATTGTCAAGCAGTCCGATATTCTCGCAATTCTGTAATGCTTAAATCTGAACAATTATGGCAAAGGAAATAAAATTTGATGTCGATGTCCGCTCCAAGATGAAGGTCGGAGCAGACTCTCTTGCAAATGCAGTTAAGGTCACCCTTGGCCCTAAGGGCCGCAATGTGGTGATTGACAAGAAATTCGGCGCTCCTCAGGTCACCAAGGACGGCGTTACCGTCGCCAAGGAAGTGGAGCTCGAGGACCGCTTCGAGAATATGGGCGCTCAGATGGTCAAGGAAGTCGCTTCCAAGACCAACGAGCAGGCCGGTGACGGTACCACTACCGCTACCGTGCTCGCGCAGGCCATCATCAACGTGGGCCTCAAGAATGTCACCGCAGGTGCCAACCCGATGGACCTCAAGCGCGGTATCGACAAGGCAGTCGGCGCTGTAGTCGCTGACCTCAAGGCTCACAGCCAGGAAGTCGGGACCGACTACTCCAAGGTAGAGCAGGTCGGCACAGTGTCAGCCAACAACGACGTGCACATCGGCAAGCTCATCGCTGACGCGATGTCAAAGGTCGGCAAGGACGGCGTGATTACCGTCGAGGAAGCCAAGGGCACCGAGACCGAGGTCAAGGTGGTCGAGGGTATGCAGTTCGACCGCGGATATATCTCCCCTTACTTTATGACCAATTCCGACAAGATGGAAGCGGATCTCAACAACCCTTACATCCTCGTCTGCGACAAGAAGATCTCCTCAATGAAGGATCTTCTTCCTATCCTCGAGCCTATCGCCCGTGAAGGCAAGGAGCTCCTTATCATCGCTGAAGATGTAGACGGCGAGGCCCTTACCACTCTCGTGGTCAACAAGCTCCGCGGTTCGCTCAAGATCGCTGCCGTCAAGGCTCCGGGCTTCGGAGACCGCCGCAAGGATATGCTCCAGGACATCGCGACCCTTACGGGTGCGGTAGTAGTGTCCGAGGAGAGGGGATTCACCCTTGAGAATACCACTCCTGACATGCTGGGCAAGGCCGAGAAGGTCACCATCACCAAGGAGAATACCACCATTGTAGGCGGTGCGGGCGCCAAGGATGCCATCAAGGAGAGGATTGACTCCATCCGCAAGCAGATTGAGGCCAGTACTTCCGACTACGACAAGTCCAAGCTCAAGGAGCGTCTCGGCAAGCTCGCCGGCGGCGTGGCAGTGCTCTACGTGGGCGCTACGACCGAGGTCGAGATGAAGGAGAAGAAGGACCGTGTCGAGGATGCCCTCAATGCAACCCGTGCGGCTGTGGAGGAGGGTTACCTCCCGGGAGGCGGCGTGGCCTATATCCGCGCCGTGGAGGCTCTTTCAGGCCTCAAGGGTGACAACGACGACGAGACCACAGGTATCCGCATCGTGGCGCGTGCCATCGAGGAGCCTCTCCGTCAGATCGCTGCCAATGCAGGCGTGGACGGTGCCGTCATCATCCAGAAGATCAAGGAAGGCAAGGGTGACTATGGCTACAATGCCCGCACCGGCGAGTATGTCAATATGTTCGAGGCCGGCGTCATCGATCCTACCAAGGTTGCCCGTGTGGCCCTTGAGAACGCGGCTTCAGTCGCAGGTATGTTCCTGACCACCGAATGTGGTATTGTGGACATCCCGGAGCCGGCTCCGGCTGCCCCTGCGATGCAGGGCGGCGGAATGATGTAGAAGTCAATCGTTTAGAATAGGTTCCCCCGGTCGCTGACGAGTCGAAAACAGGCTCTGACGGCGGTCGGGGATACTTTTTTTTGAAAAAAAACTTCAAAAAAATTTGCTGTTTACCAAAAAGTGACTACCTTTGCATCCCCTTTCGGAAACGGAGCGGGAAAGCAAAAGTTCTTTCGAAATAAATCTGAAAAATTTTGATAAAAAGTTTGCAGATTAAAAAAAAGTAACTACCTTTGCAATCCCAAACGAAAGCGA
>CAVEAQ010000008.1:0-29365 GCA_963613775.1 bacterium
CTGACGGAGCGAGCCTGACGGCCCTGTTGGATATCAGGGCGCAGAATTCGCGCTCAAGGTCGCGCAGCACCTTCTCCTCAATCCACTTCTTCTGGGCCTCGTTGGTCACGGAGAACTCCACCAGCTTGCGTCCAGGCTCGTCGGAGACCGTGACCGCGGACTTGGCGAGGGCGCTGGCGAGGCGAGGTTGCGAGGCAAAGCGGGACGGAAGTTTCGCCCACTTCTCCCGGATCAGCTCCTCCGAAGGCAGAACCGGCGCATCAGGCTGGATCTCAGGGACTTGGGACTGCATCTTGTCGTCGTCCAACAGCGAGCTCAGCGAGAGATTGGAGCCGGTCTTCGCAGGGCGGCGGCGGGCTGAAGGCTGAGCGGCTTCCGGGGCCGCAACGGCAGGCTGGGGTGCGGGAGCGGCTACAGGCTGAGGTGCCGGGACAGGCTGTGCAGGCTCAGCGGCCGGAGCGGCCTCTGCTGCCGCAGGAGCTTTCTGTGCCTGAGGCGGAGCGGCAGGAGTCGTGTCAGCTGCCGGGGCGGCGACAGGCGTCCGGGCATCGGCAGCCGGTGCAGCACTGAGGAAGGCGAGCTTCATCAGCGCGTATTCGATATGCAGCCGCTGGTTGGTCGACGCGCGGTAGCCGGCCTCGCACTGGGTCGTGATGCCGAGTGCATCGTAGAGGAACTTCACACTGCAGCGCGCGGACTGCTCAGCATAGCGGCTGCGGAGAGAATCCGGCAGGTCGAGCAGGCTCTCCAGGCCTCCCGTGCGGCTCACGAGCAGGTCGCGGAGATGCGAACTCAGCGCGGCGATGAAGTACTGGGCATTGAATCCCTTGCCGAGCACCTCGTCGAATATCCTGAGCGCCGTGGCGTAGTCGCCGGTGAGGAAACTGTCCACCAGACGGAAACTGTACTCATAGTCAAGCACATTGAGGTTGTGCATCACCTCCGCCGAGTGGATGTCGGCACCGCAGAACGCTACCGTCTGGTCGAATATCGTCAGCGCGTCACGCATGGCGCCGTCGGCCTTGTGGGCGATGATGTGCAGCGACTCGTCGTCGATGCTGATGCCTTCCTTACCCGCGATGTCGCGCAGGTTGCGGACAATATCCGGGATGCTGATGCGCTTGAAGTCGTAGGTCTGGCAGCGGCTGAGTATGGTCGGGAGTATCTTGTGCTTCTCGGTGGTGGCGAGGATGAAGATGGCGTGGGCGGGCGGTTCCTCGAGCGTCTTGAGGAAAGCGTTGAAGGCTGCCGTGCTCAGCATATGCACCTCATCGATGATATAGACCGAGTAGCGGCCCAGCTGCGGAGGGATCTGCACCTGCTCCATCAGGGCCTTGATGTCCTCCACGCCGTTGTTGGAAGCGGCATCCAGCTCGTGTATGCAGTAGGAGTGCCCCTCCTGGAACGAGCGGCACGAGTCGCACTCCCCGCAAGGCTCAAGGTCCGGACCCGGGTTGGCGCAGTTGATGGTCTTCGCAAAGATGCGGGCGGCCGTAGTCTTGCCGACTCCGCGCGGGCCGCAGAAGAGATAGGCGTGGGCCAGCTGCCCCCGCAGGATGGAGTTCTTGAGCGTCCGGGCGATATTGTCCTGACCGATGAGGGTGGAGAAACTGTCCGGGCGGTATTTGCGGGCTGATACTATATAATCCGGCATAAGACTGCAAATATAATTACAATTTCCTGATAATGGAGAGACCGTCGCGCAAAGGCAGCATAACTACCTCAACTCTAGGGTCTTGTGCCACAGCGGCATTGAAAGCGAGAAGACCCTGGGTCTGCGCGTCGCGGGACGGGCTCCCGGCATACACCTTGCCGTCCCAGAGCACATCGTCGGCGACGATGACCCCGCCCTTGCGGAGCAGCGGAAGGGTAAGCTCATAGTATTCGAGGTACTGCCGCTTGTTGGCGTCGATGAAGACGAAGTCGTACTCCCCCTCCAGCGAGCGGAGAGTCTCCACCGCGTCGCCGATGTGCAGGCTGATCCTGTCGGACACCCCGGCCCGCTCCCAGCCCTCGCGCATCAGGTCTTCGAGCTCATCGTTGATCTCCAGCGCATCGATGTGCCCGCCCT
Source organism: bacterium (assembly GCA_963613775.1). Lineage (GTDB taxonomy): Bacteria > Bacteroidota > Bacteroidia > Bacteroidales > UBA932 > Cryptobacteroides. The sequence continues at coordinate 2,072 of CAVEAQ010000008.1, forward strand.
CAGGCAGGCCGAGCGCCATACAGGTGCTGGAATAGCCGGTAAACGAGCCTATCTCGAGCACTCTGCGCGCGCCGCTTATCTCCACCAGCATCTTGAGCAGCTCCCCCTGCACCGGACCGGAGAGCATCCGGGGATAATTGGTGCGTATATTGGTCTGCTTCTCGATCCAGCCGAGCGCCTCGGACGGCAGGCTGCTATATTTCGTTATGTACGCGTTGAGCGGCGACTCCATTTCTCCTGTTGAATTGTTTTATCTCCTTGTCGGTGAAGCTGGTATCCATCGGTCCGCGATACTTCACGGAGGCGAAGTAGTAGAGCTCGTGGCTGTCGGCGGAGATCAGCATCTTGTAGCAGCGGCTGCCGAACTGCACCATATGCGGGACCACTGTGATGCCGAGCAGGGTGTTCTCCGAGCCGGCGAGGTAGAGCGTGTCGATACGGTCAGAGTCGTTGACGCATATCTGCATCCCGCTGAACTTGCGGGAGTTGTACCACTTCAGTCCGGCGTAGGCCGCCTGGTCAGAAAGCATCGCATCCTCCACAAAAGCCTGCATTATGTCCACAAAAGCGCCCATGAACATCAGTTCCTTGCCGCTCGGCTCGTCGATGCTCGCGATGGGGATGCGGACTACTTCGAACGGCTTCTTGAGGTTGTCCTTCTCGTCCTCGAGCCCCCCTTTGGTGAGGACTAAGAAAGCGACTCCGGCATCGGAGGCGATGTTGAGGAAGTAGAGCGAGCTGTCAGTCTTGAGAGCCTCATAGTCCTCCGGAGTGCAGAACTCGTAGGGAGAAATCCTCCAGCGTGTGGTGATCTCCTCCCTGAAGGCGAGATCGAGGAAGGACGAACCGCCGATGACCACCTTGGTGGTACGGGTCGGGAAGTCCTCAAGGCGAGCCTTGCGGGTATAGAGCCTACCCTGCCCGGCAGCGCTCAGACATAAGAGTGCGAGCAGCGCCGAAATCAGTGCGAAAGACTTGAGTTTCACAGACATAAAACTTAAATATTTACGAAATCACGCACATTCTGCGCGCTGATCACATCGTCACCGAGGATCAGCAGGCGATCCACCACATTGTCGAGCTCGCGTATATTGCCCGGCCAGCTCTTCTGGCAGAGCAGCTCGATCGCCTCGGGGGAGAAGCTGCGTGCCTTGCCGCCGTCGGTGTATTTCTCGAGGAAGTGCTGTATGAGCATCGGGATGTCGTCGCGCCTCTCGTCCAGCGAAGGGACTCTGATGAGGATGACGCTGAGGCGATGGTAGAGATCTTCGCGGAAGTTGCCGGCGGCAATCTCCTTCTGGAGATCCTTGTTGGTCGCGGCTATAACCCTGACATTGACCTCGATATCCTTGTCAGAGCCCACGCGGGAGAGCTTGCGCTCCTGCAGCACGCGCAGCACCTTGGCCTGGGCTGCGAGGCTCATATCCCCGATCTCGTCAAGGAAGAGGGTCCCTCCGTCGGCCTGCTCGAACTTACCCTTGTGCTGCTTGACCGCGGAGGTGAAGGAGCCCTTCTCGTGTCCGAAGAGCTCGCTCTCGATGAGTTCGCTCGGGATTGCGGCGCAGTTGACCTCGATGAACGGCATCGCGCTGCGGGAGCTGCGCTGGTGCAGGTTGCGGGCCACGAGCTCCTTGCCTGAGCCGTTCGGACCGGTGATAAGCACCCTCGCGTCGGTCGGAGCGACCTTGTCTATCATCTCACGGATGTGCATCATCGGAGCGGATTCGCCGATCATATCGGCGCCATAGACCTTCTTCTTGAGGACCTTGTTCTGGCTGCTGAGGGTCTGGCGCTCGGAGGCGTTCTTGACCGTGATCAGTATCCTGTTGAGATCCAACGGCTTCTGCACGAAGTCGAAGGCCCCTTTCTTGATGCACTCCACGGCGGTGTCGATGTCGCCGTGTCCGGAAATCATCACCACAGCCGAGTCAACCCCCATCTGCATCAGACGGTCCAGCACCTCGATACCGTCCATATTCGGCATCTTGATGTCGCAGAAGATCACATCATATTTGTCCTTCTCGACTGCCTGGATCGCGACCGCACCGTCTTCGGCGGTGTCCACGTCGTAACCTTCGTCCGTGAGGATCTCCTTGAGAGAGTTGCGTATCGCCCTCTCATCGTCAACTACCAGTACTTTCATAAATTATCCGATTTCAGCTCCGTTGACAAGGCTCTCCTGCGGCGTGATGAAGCGCATCTTGCCGTCGTTCTGCCTTGCCATCAAGATCATTCCCTTGCTCTCTATCCCCTTGATGGTACGGGGCTTGAGGTTCGCAAGAATACATATCTGCTTGCCGACCATCTCCTCCGGGGAGTAGAACTCGGCGATGCCGGAGACTATGACGCGGCGGTCGATACCGGTGTCGATGGTGAGTTTGAGGAGCTTGTCGGTCTTCGGCACCCTCTCCGCCTCCAGGATGGTGGCGGTGCGGATGTCCATCTTGTCGAAATCCTCGAAGCTGCACTCCTCCTTCTGCGGGGTGACGGCTTTGGCGGCCTCTGCCTTGGCGGCAGCTTCCCGCTCGGCACGTATCCTGTCCAGGCGCTCGAGCTGCACGGCTATGGCGTCGTCCTCGATCTTGGCGAAGAGCAGTTCGGCCTCGGCGATCGGATGTCCGGCAGGGAGTATCTGCGGACGGCCCATCACTGCCCAGTTCAGCACCACTGAAGACCCCTCGGCTGCCGCAAGAGTGCCTGCAGGACGGGTGTGCATAGCGGCGCCATCCCTCTCCGGACGATGGTCGGTGCCGGCGTCGAGGCTGGCTCCGAGCATCCTGCGCAGCCTCTCGGCCGCAAACGGAGTGAATGGTTCGAAAGCCACGGCAAGATCGGCGCAGATCTGCAGCGAGATGTTGAGGATCGTCGCCGTGCGGTCGAGGTCGGTCTTGGCGACCTTCCACGGCTCGGTGTCGGAGATGTATTTGTTGCCGAGACGGGCGATGGACATCGCATCCTTGAGGGCCTCGCGGAAGTGGTATTCTTCTATGTTCTTCTCGAGGGAAGCCTTGAGCACAGGGATCTGCGCGAGCACCTCCTTGTCGATGTCAAGCAGGGAGCCGCAGGATGGCACCTTGCCGGAGAAGTATTTGTGCGTCAGCACGACGGCCCGGTTGACGAAGTTGCCGAACACGGCCACGAGCTCGCTGTTGTTGCGCTGCTGGAAGTCCTTCCAGCTGAAGTCGTTGTCCTTGGTCTCCGGGGCGTTGGCGGTGAGCACGTAGCGGAGCACATCCTCCTTGCCCGGGAAGTCGCGCAGGTACTCGTGCGCCCAGACCGCCCAGTTGCGGGAAGTTGAGATCTTGTCGCCCTCTAGATTGAGGAATTCGTTGGCAGGCACGTTCTCCGGAAGGATGTAGCCGTCGCCGTAGGCCTTGAGCATGGACGGGAAGACGATGCAGTGGAAGACGATGTTGTCCTTGCCGATGAAGTGCACCAGCTTGGTGTCGGAGGACTTCCACCATTTCTCCCAGTCGTTCGGGAGAAGCTCCTGAGTGTTGGAGATATAGCCTATAGGCGCGTCGAACCATACATAGAGCACCTTGCCCTCGGCACCTTCCACCGGCACAGGCACGCCCCAGTCGAGGTCGCGGGTCACCGCGCGCGGCTGGAGTCCGCCGTCAAGCCAGCTCTTGACCTGGCCATAGACATTGCTGCGCCACTCCTTGTGGCCGTCGAGTATCCACTCCCTGAGCCACTGCTCGTAGTCCTGCAGCGGGAGGTACCAGTGAGTAGTCTTCTTCTTGATAGGCACTGCGCCGCTGAGCTTGCTCTTGGGGTTGATGAGCTCCTCCGGGCTGAGGGTGCTGCCGCACTTCTCGCACTGGTCGCCGTAGGCTCCCTCGGCCCCGCACTTAGGGCAGGTGCCGACTATGTAGCGGTCGGCAAGGAAGGTCTTAGCCTCGGGGTCGTAGTACTGCTCGCTCTCGCGGGTGATGAATTTGCCCTCGTCATAGAGCTTGCGGAAGAACTCGGATGCGTTCTTCCCGTGTACCTTGGAACTGGTGCGGCCATAGACGTCGAAGTCGATGCCGAGCCCGGTGAACGAGTCGCGTATGATGCCGTGGTATTTGTCCACGATGTCCTGTGGCGAGCATCCCAGCTGCCGCGCCTTGATGGTGATAGGCACTCCGTGCTCATCCGAGCCGCAGACGAACAAAACATCCTCCCCTCTCATCCTGAGGTACCTGACATAGATGTCGGCGGGCACATACACACCGGCAAGATGTCCGATGTGCACCGGACCGTTGGCATACGGCAGCGCACAGGTAACAAGCGTTCTCTTGAAATTCTTTTCCATATTCTCTATATACTTTCTATTTTTTCTCTTCCTGTCTTCTGTTTGATCCGCCTCTGGGCGGCCTGGAGCTTCTTCATCTCCTGCATGATTTCCAGCTGCTCTGCCTCACCGGCATCCTTGAGCTGCCTGCGGAGGGCGTTGACCCTGTCCTGCAGGCGCCTCTCGGCATAGACCATTATCGCCTTCGGCAGCTCTTTCACCAGCCAGGTGGAGACGGTGGTCATCGCGCCCTTGAGGGCATTGACCGACAGCGTATATTTCTCCGTGGAGAGGGCTGCGGCCACCGCGGCCGTCCTGCGGTCCGGGGAGTCAAGCAGCGCCTTCACTATCGCCTCCTGCGGGAGTCCCTTGTCATAGAGCCCGACATAGGCGTCATATACTGCGGCGTAGGTTGTATTTGCCATTTTCGTGCCGTCACTCTCGAGGGCGTCGCGGATGAAGTCGCAGACTGTAGGCTTGTAGTCTTCGTCGCCGCCGTAGTACTCCGAATCGCTCTCGAAGTCCAGCTCGTCGCAGCCGTGCGTGAGCAGGAAGTAGAGCAGATCTCTCTCCGCCGGGGCGAGCGTAGCATTCTCCTCGGTCCAGGGCTGCGCGGTGGCAGCAATGGGCCGGGGCTCAGACTGTGGCGTGGCTGTCGATCCCTCCCCTGCCGACTGCCGGCGCTCTTCGCGCGCAATCTCGCGCTCCTGCGCCTCGGTTATCCTGCGCCTAGCCTGCGCAATGCGGTCGAAGAGGATGGATTCCTCCACCCTGAACCTCTCTGCGGTGGCGCTGACATAGGTGCTGCGCTTCACGGCATCGGGGATCGCCGCAATCGTGTCGGCGATGTCGTTGATAAGGTTGGCCCGCTTCAGCGGGTCGCCGCCGGCCTCCTGCAGCAGGAGGTCGGTCTTGAAGGAGATGAAGTCCTTCTCGCCGTCGGCGATAAACTTCTGCACCTCTTCGAGGCTGTGCTTGCGGCAGTAGGAGTCGGGGTCGTCACCGTCCGGCAGGAGCACTACGCGCACGTTCATCCCCTCGGCGAGCACCATAGTGATGCCGCGCAGAGCGGCGTGGATGCCGGCGGAGTCTCCGTCATACATTATGGTGACATTCTCCGTGAACTTGCGGATCAGACGTATCTGCTCCACGGTGAGGGAGGTGCCGCAGGAAGCGACCACATTGCGGATGCCCAGCTGATGCATCATCACCATATCCACGTTGCCCTCCACCAGGATGCACCTGTCCAGCCGGGACATCTCCGCCTTGGCGAAGAAGATGCCCAGCAGGTTGCGGCTCTTGACATAGATCTCCGTCTCCGGAGAATTGACGTATTTCGCCGGATTGTCGGAGTGCAGGGTGCGTCCGCTGTAGGCGATCACTCTCCCGCTGACGGAGTGGATCGGAAACATCACCCTCTCGCGGAACTTGTCCGAGATGCTGCCGTCTTCGTGCTGCACCGCCACCCCGGCGGCAAGCAGATATTCCATCTTGTAGCCGGCTGCAAGCGCGGCATCGACCAGAGTTCTGCGTCCGCTCGGCGCCCAGCCGAGGCCGAACTTGACGATGGTTCCGTCCTCGATGCCCCTCTGCCGGAAGTATGCCCGCGCCACACTGCGCCCTTCGGGCGTGTCGAGCTGCGAGACGAAGAACTTCTCGGCAAACTCCGAGACAAGCAGCAGGCTCTCGCTCCGCTGCCGGCGGGCGATGTCCTCGGCGCTTTCCTCCTCCTCGCGGATCTCGATATGGTATTTCCTGGCCAGATAGCGCAGCGCTTCGACGTAGGAGCAGTGCTCCTGCTCCATCACGAAGCCCACCGCAGTGCCAGCCTTGCCGCAGCCGAAGCACTTGTAGATGCCCTTGGAGGGGGTTACGTAGAAGGAAGGGGTCTTCTCGTTGTGGAAGGGGCAGCAGGCCACAAGGCTGGCTCCGCGGCGCTTGAGCGTCACGTAGTCGCCGACTACATCCTCGATCCGGGCGGTGTCGAGGATAAGGCTTACTGTCTCCTGAGGTATCACGACGCTATCTCACAAAGGAACTTGATGCGGACGAGACGGATCTCGTTCTCGTAGTAGTCGGGGCCGAGGGCCTTCATCGCCTCCTGCACATCGTCGGAGGTGGCCTCTTCCTTGAAGTAGTTGTAGATGTCCTCCACGATGTCGGCGTCGAGGTTCTCCTCTATGTAATAGTCGAGATCGAGCTTCATCCCGCTGGAGACTATGGCCTCGATCTCACCCATCAGCTCCTCCATATCCATATCGCGCGCCTGGGCGATGTCTTCGAGGGACATCCTGCGGTCGATGCTCTGGATGATGAACGGCTTGTCGGCGGACTTGTTGGGAGCGGACTTGACCACGAAGTCCTCAGGGCGGACTATGTCGTTCTCCTCCACATACTTGGCAATCAGCTTGATGAACTCCGCTCCGAACTTGTGGGCCTTGCCCTCGCCCACTCCCTGGCAGCTCTTGAGCTCGTCGAAGGTCACCGGGTAGAGGATGGACATATCCTGGAGCGCAGGGTCGCCGAAGATAATCCACGGCTGAAGTTTGAGCCTGCGCGAGAGGTCCTTGCGCAGATCCTTGAGCATCGAGAGCAGCACCGGGTCTCCTCCGCCGCCGGAGCGCATCGCGGCTGAAGCCGCAGCGCTCTCCTCGTCATCCTCGTCATCGGACTCCGCCCCGCTTCCGCCGGAGAACACTCTGTCCTCCACCAGCTCTATCTTCCACGGCTCGGCGGCGAACTTGCGCCCGAGATCGGTGACGAAGATGAGTCCGTAGGTCTCTATCTCCTTGCCGAGCAGGTGCGCGATGAGCCCCTGGTGGATGACCGTGGCCCAGAACTTCTCGGAGTGGGGTGCGCCTGCACCGAAGTACTTGAGTTCGTCGTGCCGGTAGGATTTGATGATGGAGTTGGACACGCCGGCGAGTATGTTGGCGAGATGGTCTATCTTGAAGCGCTCCGGGAGCGACTCGATCAGTTCGATCACCAGCTTCATCTCCCCGCGCCCGTCGAAGGTCGGCTTAGGGTGCAGACAGTTGTCGCAACAGTTGCATCCATCTTCGTGATATTCCTCGCCGAAGTAGTTGAGCAGCAGCTTCCTGCGGCACTGGCCCGACTCCGCGTAGGCCATCACTTCGGAGAGCAGCTGGCGGTTGATCTCCTGCTCGGAGACAGGCTTGCCCTGCATAAACTTCTCCAGCTTCTGGATGTCCTTGTAGCTGTAGTATGCGATGCAGTTGCCCTCCTGGCCGTCGCGCCCCGCGCGCCCGGTCTCCTGATAGTAGCTCTCGATGCTCTTCGGGATGTCGTAGTGGATCACGAACCTCACGTCCGGCTTGTCGATGCCCATCCCGAATGCGATGGTGGCGACTATCACGTCCACGTCTTCCATCAGGAAGCGGTCCTGGTTCTCCGCACGGGTCCTGGCATCCAGTCCGGCGTGGTATGGGAGAGCCTTGATACCGTTGACGTTGAGCAACTCCGCAAGCTCCTCGACCTTCTTGCGGCTGAGGCAGTAGATGATGCCCGACTTGCCGGCGTTCTGCCGTATGTATTTGATGATGTCCTTCTCCGGCTCGACCTTGTCGCGGATCTCATAGTAGAGGTTCGGACGGTTGAAGGAAGACTTGAAGACGGTAGCGTCCGGGATGCCGAGATTTTTGAGGATGTCGCTCTGCACCTTCGGGGTGGCGGTGGCGGTGAGCGCTATCAGCGGCGCCCTGCCGATCTGGTCCACCAGGGCGCGGATGCGGCGGTACTCAGGACGGAAGTCGTGCCCCCACTCGGAGATGCAGTGCGCCTCGTCCACGGCATAGAACGAGATCTTTATCTCCTTGAGCAGGGCCACATTCTCCTCCTTGGTGAGGGACTCCGGAGCCACATAGAGAAGCTTGGTCTTGCCCGCGAGCAGGTCTTCCCTCACCTCCTCGGTCTGCTGGCGGGAGAGCGAGGAGTTGAGGAAATGGGCTATGCTGGACGAACCGGATTCGAAGCCGCGCAGCAGGTCCACCTGATTCTTCATCAGTGCGATCAGAGGGGATATGATGATGGCCGTGCCGTCCATCAGGATGGCCGGCAGCTGGTAGCAGAGGGATTTGCCCCCTCCCGTGGGCATCAGCACGAAGGCGTCGCCTCCGTCGAGAAGGTGGTTGATAATCCGCTCCTGATCCGCCTTGAACGAATCATATCCGAAGAACTCCTTGAGAGTCCGGTGTATCTGCGCCGAATCCGGTTTCATAGGTCAATCAATCCAATGTGTGTATAGCAAGGCCCGAGCGCAGCTTAGGCTCGAACCACGTGGTCTTGGGAGGCATTATCTTGCCGCTGTCAGCGATATTGATGAGCTGTCTCATCGACACCGGGTAGAGAGCGAACGCCACCTGCATCTCCCCGCTGTCCACGCGGCGGCTCAGCTCGCCCAGACCCCTGATGCCGCCGACGAAGTCGATGCGCTTGTCGGTGCGAAGGTCCTTTATGCCCAGCAGGGCGTCGAGCACGAGATTGGAGAGCACGGTCACATCCAGCACCCCGATCGGGTCGGAGTCATCGTAGCGTCCCGCCCTGGCGGTGAGGGAGTACCAGCGCCCGCCGAGGTACATCGAGAAGTTGTGCAGAGCCTGCGGGCGGTATATCTCTTCCCCCTTGAGCTCCACTTCGAAGTCGCGGGAGAGAGCCTCCAGGAACTCCTCCGGAGTCCTGCCGCCCAGGTCGCGGACCACTCTGTTGTAGTCGATGATCCTGAGCTGGCTCTCCGGGAAGCAGACTGCCATGAAGTAGTTGTACTCCTCCTCGCCGGTGTGGTGCGGGTTCTGCGCGCGCTTCTCCGCCCCCACTCTCGCGGCGGCCGCGGTACGGTGGTGACCGTCAGCGACATAGAAGGCGTCCACCTCCTCGGTGAATATCTTCGTGATACGCTCTATGGTCGCATCGTCATCGATGATCCAGAACTCGTGTCCGAAGCCGTTCTCATCGGTGAAGCGGAACTCCGACGGAGCCGAGGCCGCCCTTGCCACGATCGCCGCCAGGTCGTCATTGTCCTTATAGGAGAAGAATACCGGCTCGATGTTGGCATTCTGGATGCGCACGTGCACCATACGGTCATCCTCCTTGTCCTTGCGGGTGAGTTCGTGCTTCTTGATCACGCCGGAAGCATAGTCATCGGTGTGCGCGCAGAGCACAAGGCCGTACTGCGTGCGGTCCCCCATCGTCTGCGCATAGACATAGTAGCACGGCTTGGCATCGCGCTTCAGCCAGCCCCGCTCCCGCCAGAGGCGGAAGTTCTCCACCGCCTTGTCATAGACCCTCGGGTCGTGGTCCGGAAGGATAGGATCGAAGTCTATCTCCGGCTTGGTGATGTGCAGGAGAGACTTCTCTCCGGCCATCTTCCGGGCTTCCCGGGAGTCGAGGACATCGTAAGGGGGAGCTGCCACCTCGGTGACAATCTCTTTGGGCGGACGCAATGCCGCAAAAGGTTTGATGCGTACCATAATAATTCTTTTGTGAATCGGTAGTCGAAGATAGCGATTATTTTGCAAGAAAGCAAATAAAAAGAGGAGACCCGCTCAGGCCTCCTCCTCGTCGTATATTATTTCTTCCTCTTCGCTGTCATCGTCTTCATCGTCCTCATCATCTTCGTCGTCATCCTCATCGTCTTCATCGTCCGGAAGGGATTCGCCCGGCAGCCGTCGCCGCTCGGCAGGCAGATCCTCGAAGGCGACATAGCCGTTCTCGAACTCAAGAGGCACAGGTCCCTTGGACTCCGCGAGTTTAGGCAGGGTCACCTGCTCGCCCGCGGCTTCCCCCTCGAGGGTGATGACTACGCTCTTGCGGGCCTGGATGTCATAGAAATACACAAAACTCGCCACTCCTGCCTTGACCGTGTCCGCGACGCTGACAGTGTCCACGGCGCCGTAGCCGATGTCCATCAGGGCATAGCGGGCAACGACCTGCCCCGCGGCGTCCAGCGCCTTGAAGAGAATCGGCTGATCCACCGGGAACTCCAGGTCTGAACGTATCTGCTTATGAAATGTATAGAGCGAATTCTCGGCGTTGACGAGATAGACTCTGAAAAATCCCTTGATCCCCTGCAGGGTGATTCTATATTTGTAAACCATATTGCGAAGATACTAAATATTCACTAATTTTGGTGAGCTATGTCGGCAAATGATACATACAAAAGCATCGCAGCGCAGTCCGAAGGCCTCTTCAAGGACAACGGCAGCCGCTTCATCGCGCTGGCCTACCCCGTGGAGAACGAGCTGCAGGTCAAGGAAATAGTCGCATCGCTCCGCAAGGAATACCACGACGCGCGGCACCACTGCTACGCCTACCGCCTCGGGCTGGACGGCTCGCAGTGGAGGGCCAGCGACGACGGGGAGCCGGCAGGCTCGGCGGGCCGCCCGATACTCGGGCAGATAGACTCCGCGGGGCTGAGCGATGTGCTGGTGGTGGTCGTGCGCTATTTCGGAGGCATCAAGCTGGGCATACCGGGACTCATCCGGGCCTACAGGACCTCCACCGCCGATGCGCTCGCCGCTGCCACGGTCAGGGAGAAGACCGCCGGCACGTGGCGCAGACTCGACTTCGCCTACGACTCCCTGCCCGCCGTGATGAAACTCATCAAGGACCTCTCCCTGCCGCAGCGGGGGCAGTCTTTCGGGGCTGAATGCACGGTTGAAGTCTTCGTCAGGCTCACTCTCGAGCAGGATTTTTGCGAAAGAATCAAAAAAATCAATATCTTTACGGAACATTAAAAACTAATTAATCTATGGGCAAATTACATATCTTCAACGCCGGACCGTGCCTGCTTCCGCAGGTGGCCATCGACAACACCATCGAGGCGCTCAAGGACTTCAAGGGCACGGGAGTTTCTCTGATTTCCATCTCCCACCGCACCAAAGGCTGGGAGGAGACTATGGACGAGTGCCGCGCGCTCTGGAAAGAACTTCTCAATATTCCTGACACGCACGAAGTCGTCTTCCTCGGAGGCGGCGCGAGTATGGAGTTCCTCTATGTGGCGATGAACTACCTCGAGCACAAGGCCGGCTACCTCGACACGGGCGTCTGGGCGCACAAGGCCCTCAAGGAAGCCCAGGGGCTCGGCAACGCGGTCGCCGTGGCCTGCTCCGCCGACAGGAACTATACCTATATTCCTAAGGGATACGAGATTCCGGCCGACCTCGACTACTTCCACATCACGACCAACAACACCATCTACGGCACCGAGATCCGCGAAGACATCGACTGCCCTGTGCCTCTCATCGCCGATATGTCCTCCGACATCCTCACGAGGAGAGTCGATGTGAGCAAGTATGCCCTCATCTACGGCGGCGCGCAGAAGAACGCGGGCCCTGCCGGCGTGGCGTTCGCCATCATCCGCAAGGATTCGCTCGGCAAGGTGAGCCGCTACATCCCTACGATGCTCGACTACCGCGTGCATATCGACAAGAAGTCAATGTTCAACACCCCACCTGTGTTCTCCATCTTCGTGATGAACGAGACCCTGAAGTGGCTCAAGAGCGTGGGCGGAGTGGACGCGATACGCGATATCGACATCAGGAAGGCGGAGACCCTCTATGCCGAGATCGACCGCAACTCCCTCTTTGTCGGCACCGCCGCGAAGGAAGACCGCTCAATAATGAACGTATGCTTCGTGATGGCTCCGGGCCGCGAGGCTCTGCAGGACGAGTTCCTCGAGTTCTCCAAGTCAAGGGACATCGTGGGCATCAAGGGGCACCGCTCAGTGGGCGGATTCCGCGCTTCTCTCTACAACGCCTCCACTCAGGAGGATGTCGAGGCTCTGGTAGCCTGCATGCAGGATTTTGAAGCGATGCACAGATAATGAAAGTTCTTCTTGCAACCCAGAAGCCGTTCGCCGCAGCAGCTGTGGCGGGCATCAGAGAGATAGTCGAGAGCGCGGGCTACGAGCTTGCACTCCTCGAGAAATATGCAGAGCAGTCAGAGCTGGTCGCCGCCGTCGCGGACGCGGACGCGCTGATAGTGCGCTCCGACAAGGTTACCGCCGAAGTCGTCCAGGCCGCGAAGAAGCTCAAGATCGTGGTGCGTGCCGGAGCCGGCTACGACAACCTCGACCTTGCCGCCTGCACCGCCCGCGGAGTGGTGGCGATGAACACCCCGGGCCAGAATTCCAACGCGGTGGCGGAGCTTGCCATAGCGCTGATGATATATATGGCACGCACGCAGTTCACCCCGGCCACCGGCTCGGAGATTCAGGGCAAGACCCTCGGCATCCAGGCCTTCGGCAATGTCGGAAGGCTGGTGGGAGCGAAGGCCAAGGCGCTCGGAATGAATGTCAGGGCCATCGACCCGTTCCTGAAGCCGGAGCAGATCGCTGCCGGCGGCGCGGAGCCGGTATCCAGTGTGGAGAAGCTTTACGCAGGCTGCGACTATGTCAGCATCCACATCCCGGCCACCCCTGAGACCATCGGCTCAATCGGCTACGAACTCGTCAAGTCCATGCCTAAGGGAGCGACCCTGATCAATACCGCCCGCAAGGAGGTCATCGATGAGGCAGGTCTGGAGAAGGCTCTCGAGGAGAGGCCTGATCTGAAGTATGCGACCGACGTGGCCCCGGACGACCTCGCCGCCCTCAAGGAGAAGTTCGGCCTCAGAGTCTTCGCCACACCTAAGAAGATGGGAGCGCAGACAGCCGAAGCCAACGTCAATGCCGGCCTCGCCGCCGCCCGCCAGATCGTCGCCTTCTTCAAGGACGGCTGCACTAAATTCCAACTGAATAAGTAGACTGATCCCTTAATAAGCAATGGCCGCCCCTGCCGGAGCGGCCTATTTTTTCGGTTACTGAGCTTCTCTACAGAGAAGCGTGGCCTGGGTGCAGTCCGTGACTTCGACCTCGGCGAAGTCACCGGCCCTGTGGAGAGTGTCCGGCCAGACACACATCTTGTTCTGGGAGTTGCGGCCGCAGAGTTCGTCGGGATTCTTCTTCGACGGGCCCTCCACCAGCACGCGGAAGCGCTTGCCTATGTCGCGGCGGTTGCTCTCGAGGGAGAGCCGGTTCTGCAGCGCAATGATCTCCTCCAGACGGCGCGTCTTGGTCGCAATGTCCACATCGTCAGGGTATTTCCTCGCTGCCAGAGTGCCCGGGCGCTCGGAATAATAGAACATATACGCAGCATCGAAGCCCACCTTCTCGAAGAGGCTGAGCGTATCTTTGTGATCTTCTTCAGTCTCTGAGCAGAAGCCCGCGATCACATCGGTCGTGATGGCGCAGTCGGGGATGACCTCCCTTATCCTGTCCACGCGGTTCAAGTACCACTCGCGGCTATAGCGGCGCCGCATCTTCTCCAGCATCCTGTCGGAGCCGGACTGCACCGGGAGGTGTATATGGTGGCAGATATTGTCGTGCGAAGCCATTGTCTGCAGCACCGCATCGGATATGTCCTGTGGGTTGGAGGTCGAGAATCTGATCCGTACCTCCGGCACCGCCTCCGCAACTGCGGAGAGCAGCGCGGCGAAATCCATATCAGCGAAGCGGTAGGAGTCCACATTCTGCCCGAGCAGGGTGATCTCCTTATACCCGTTGCGGAAGCACTCGCAGGCCTCGCGGACTATGGTATGAGGGTCGCGACTGCGCTCGGCGCCTCTGGTGTAAGGCACTACACAGTAAGAACATACATTGTTGCAGCCACGCATTATGGAGATAAATGCGGACACTCCGCCCTTGTCGAGGCGCACCGGGGAGATGTCCCCGTAGGTCTCCTCCCGCGAGAGCATCACGTCGATCTGCGGATGTCCCTCGGACACGGCGCCCAGCAGCTCCGGCAGCCTGCGGTAGGCATCCGGTCCTGCCACCACATCGACCTTGCCCGACTCGAGCAGGGCTTCCTTGAGGCGCTCGGCCATACATCCCAGGATGCCCACGACCACCTGCGGACGGCTGCGCTTCTGAAGGTTGAAGAAATCGATGCGCCCCCATATCCGCTGCTCCGCGTTATCGCGGATGGAGCAGGTGTTGGCCATTATCACATCGGCCTCATTAATATCTTCCGTCCTGGAATATCCTGCCTTCCCGAGTATGGAGAAGACGATTTCTGTATCTGCCACATTCATCTGGCAGCCGTATGTCTCTATGTATACCTTATTCATAACGCGGAGCAAAGATATAGATTTTTCGTATATTTGTGGTCTATATGGAGAGGTTAAGAGTCATAATTCTCGCTGTTTTTGTACTCCTGCTGTCATCTTGCGGCGGGAAGGTCAAGGACATAAGCGTGACGTCCTTCAAGATCGTCTCCATCGCTCCGCAGGGACTCTCGGGCATCACGGCACTGGTGGAGATCGGCATACACAACCCTGCAGTGGGATTCGAGGTGACCGATGCCCACGCCACGCTCAAGATGCGGGATCAGGAAGCCCTGCACCTGAGTTCAGACCAGCTGATGGTCTCCGCCCGCACCGACAAGACATACACCGTCCCGCTCAAGGGCGAGATAGCCGAAGGCTTCAACCCCTTCGAGCTGCTCAAAGTCCTCAGCAACGAAGTCGACTACAGCCAGTTCACCGTCTCGGTGAGCGCCCGGGTCACCCTGCGCGGCGGGATAGGCAAGACTGTGGAATACAAGGACATACCTCTAAATTCACTGATCGGCAACATATGAAACGTGCATACTTCCTCATACTTATCCTGACACTTCTGCCGTTGGTGCAGCTCCGCGCCCAGACCTCCCTCGAAGAGGCCGAGCAGGCAGGAGTGGAAGCGCAGATAGATTCGACCCTCTACGGGAGGGACATATTCTCGGTGCTCCCGGAGAACGTCATCGTGCTTCAGAGCGGCCAGGTGCGCAATGCGCTCAACGGCCAGGCAGCGCTCAACGCCGCCAAGACCGTCAGCGGCTACCGGATACGCCTCTACCTCGACAGCAGCAGGAATGCCCGCGAGACGTCGCTCACGGTGATGTCCCGCTTCCATTCTCTCTATCCGAACATCCCTGTCTACAGGACATTCTCGGCTCCCAACTTCAAGGTGTCGGCAGGCAATCTGCGCACGAGGGTTGAGGCTGAGCGGCTTCTGAAGGTGCTCAAGCCGGATTTTCCGGACGCATTCATCGTTAGGGACAAGTTCCGCTTCCCGTCTCTGGGGCAGCCCGACTTGAGCGGGCCGGAGCCTGGCACGGAAATAGATATGGGAGAGGCCAGATGATCAAGCAAGGCCTCGAATTAAAGCAGACGCAGAAGCTGTCTCCGCTGCAGATCCAGACTATCAAGCTCATCGAGCTTCCTATTCAGGATCTGGAGCAGCGCATACGCAGCGAAATCGAGGAGAACCCAGTGCTGGACGACAGCCCCGACCCGGACCGTCCCGAGGAAGCGAGAGACGTGTCGCTGGACGAGCTAAAGGACGACGACTACATCCCGTCCTACAGGACCAAGGTCAACAACTGGGGCAAGGATCCGCGTCCCGAATACAATACCTTCTCCGTGCGCAGCAGTTTCACCCAGAGCCTTATGGAGCAGCTCGGCTGCCGCAATCTGGACGCCCGCCAGCACGACATCGCGGCGTTCATCATCGGCTCGCTCGACGAGGACGGCTACCTGCGCAGGGACATCGAGTCGCTGGTGGACGATATGGCTTTCCGCGCCGGCATCGAGACGGATGCCCGGGAGGTGGAGGAGATGCTCGCCGTGGTGCAGGACTTCGAGCCTACGGGCGTGGGGGCAAGAGACCTCAAGGAGTGCCTGCTCCTGCAGCTGCGCGCCTGCCGGCAGACCCCCGACGTGGTGAACGCGATACGCATCCTGGACGAGTGCTTCACCGAATTCTCCAACAAGCATTTCAAGAAGATTACCTCCCGTCTCGACATCAGCGAAGACCAGCTCAAGAAGGCGATGGCGCGCATAGTGCGGCTCAACCCGGCGCCGGGCGGAGAGTCCGGCGAGAGCTACGAGGACCAGGCGCAGCAGATTGTCCCTGACTTCGTGCTGGAGGACAATGACGGGGAGCTGAGTTTCACGATGCCACGCTTCTCCGTACCGGAACTCAGGGTCAACCGCAAATACGCCGATCTGCTGCTGTCGGCCAAGGGCTCCTCGGAGCGCGCCCAGAAGGAGGCGGCCACATTCGTGCGCCAGAAGCTCGACTCCGCCAAGTGGTTCGTGGAGGCGCTCAAGCAGCGGCAGAATACCCTGAGCCGCACGATGGGAGCGATCCTCGAATATCAGCACGACTTCTTCGAAACCGGCGACGAGACCAAGCTCAAGCCAATGGTCCTCAAGGATATAGCCGAGAAGACCGGGTTCGACATCTCCACGATTTCCAGGGTGGTCAACAGCAAGTACATCGAGACGCATTTCGGCATCTTCCCGCTCAAGTATTTCTTCTCAGAAGGTATGGAGAACAAAGAGGGCGAGGAGGTCTCCACGAGGGAGCTCAAGAAGGTGCTGCAGGAGTGCGTGGATGCGGAGGACAAGCGCAAGCCGCTCACCGACGAGCAGCTTGTGGTCGAGATGGGCAAGCACGGCTACAAGGTGGCCCGCCGCACCATCGCAAAGTACCGCGGCCAGCTCGGCATCCCTCTCGCCCGCTGGCGCAAGGAGCTTTAAAATCATAGTACAATGGAATCAGACAAGCCCATCAACTCATCCGAACGGATGATTGAGGTGATACGGAAGTTCGGGATCATCCCCTTCTTCCGGAGCGGCGTGCCCGGCTGGTCGGTTGAAGAACTGACTGATCCTGCCTGCTGGTTCTACACCTCGGATGTGCTAGGCCCCTGGGATTGGAAGATAGATGCCGTCCGGGAGGGGGACATCGCCTACGGGAAGTTCCTCGCCGGCAAGGCCGCCTTTGCAACTGTGGAGTGGTACAGACATCTGATGAACTGCCGCAGAGCCAATCCGCGATACCGCGTGGCACTCGGGGAGCCGTTCGCCGCGAAGACCGGAAGCGACTCTCTGATGCAGACTCTCTCCCCCATCGCACTCGAAGCCGTCAGGGAGAACGGTTCGCTGGAGACTGCAGAACTTAGGCACATCTGCGGGGAGAAGCTGCAGAAGCCTGCCGTAAAGAAAAATGTGATGGACTCCGTGCTGCAGTTCCTGGAGATGGGGACCTGGGTCGTCATCGGAGACCTACGGCGCGTGTATCGCGGGCCCAATCTGGAGTACAAGGGCTGGCAGCGCAGTTCCATTACTAGCCCCGACGAGCTCTTCGGCACCCGGGAGCAGTCGGGCGCGCAACCTTTCTGGGCGGCCAGGATCGAGTCCGGCACCGCCGGCTCAATAGCAGTGGACTGCACTCCTGAGGAGTCCAGGCAGCTCCTGCTTGACCATATCACGAAGTTCTTCCCGGAAGCGGAGGTCTCAATATCAAAAATCATCTGAAACAGTCGCTCATCGGGGACGGAGTGATGCCCGGCACTTGCGGGGTTTCAAAAAAAGTTTCATCTTTGCCGTATGAATCTGAAACTTTTTCTGATTGACGGTCACGCGCTGATCTTTAAGATGTACTACGCCTTCCTAGGCCGGCCGATGGTCAACTCCAAGGGAGCGGATACCTCCATACTGTTCGGATTTACCAAGTATCTGCTGGAGCTCATCGACCGCGAGAAGCCCACGCACATCGCTGTCAGCTTCGACCCGCCGGGAGGCACCTTCCGCAACAAACTCTACCCGCTCTACAAGGCCAACCGCAGCGAAACCCCTCAGCTTGTGATAGATGCGCTCGAGCCGCTGACCCTCATAGTGCGCTCGCTCGACATCCCGGTGCTGATGGTCTCCGGCTTCGAAGCCGACGATGTGATCGGCACGGCAGCCAAGCGCTTCGCCGCCGAAGGGTTCGATGTGTATATGGTGACCCCTGACAAGGATTACGGGCAGCTCGTCGCCCCGCACATCTACCAGTACAAGCCTGGCAAATCCGGCAGCGACAACGAAATCCTCGACGAGGCGGCCGTCTGCGCCAAGTGGAACATAGCCTCCTCCGCCCAGGTCAGAGACATCCTGACGCTCTGCGGCGACGCTTCCGACAATGTGCCGGGAGTGCAGGGCGTGGGCCCGGTGGGAGCGGCGAAGCTGCTCGCCAAATACGGCTCAACCGAAGGGATATATGCTCATATCGAAGAGCTTACAGCGCGCCAAAAGGAGATGTTCCGGGCCGCTGAACCGCATATCAAACTCTCCGAGGAACTGGTGACCATACGCACCGACGTGCCTCTGGACGTCAAGGCCGAGGATATGCTCTTCGCACCGGGCGACACTCCGGCGTTGGAAGCCCTGCTGGACGAATACGAGATGCCGTCCCTGCGCCGCCTGCTGGGTAAACTTAGCATCGGAGCACCTGTCCGCAGCGGAGCCGCCTCCAAGACATCCGCCCTGCCGGAAGCGGAGGTGCTCCCGATTGCGAAGTTCATCCCTCTTGCACGGAAAGACGGGAAGATGTCCATCTGCCTGAAGGACGGCGCCCTATGGGCGGCGGCAGACGAGGCGAAGTGTGCCAGCGGAGCTCCGGAAGAGTTCCGCAGCATACTGGAAGACAGCGGCATAGTGAAAATCGGTGCGGATGTCAAATCCACGATGAACTCCCTCGCGCTGGAGGGCATCCGCCTCGAGGGGAGAGTAGAAGATGTGGAACTGATGCACTACCTGCTCAACCCTGAGCGCAGCCACAAGTTCGAGACCCTGGTCGGCAGCTACCTGGGCGTGGATCTCTCTGCCGGCGAGCTTCAGGCGGAAGCCTCACTCTTCGACGATGCCCCGCAGCCCGAAGGCCCGGATATGGGCAAATCAACGCTTGCCCTGCTGCAGCTCAGCGAAATCCTCAACCGCGAAATCGACGGCACCGAAGGCCTGCGACGGCTCTACGACGAGATTGAGGAGCCGCTAATCAGGGTGCTCTCCCGGATGGAGATAGCCGGGGTCAAGGTGGACCTCGACTCGCTCTCCGACTTCGCCGCTATGCTTCGCAGCCGTGTGGCGGAGCGCGAAGCCCAGGTGCGCGAACTCGCGGGAGAGCCGGAGCTCAACGTCTCATCCCCCAAGCAGATAGGCGCGATAATCTACGAAAAGCTCGCCCTCGACCCCAAGGCCAAAAAGCCTCGCTCCGGAAACTGGCCGACCGACGAGCAGACCCTGCAGGAGCTCGCCGACAGGAGCCCTATCATCGATGCGATACTCGACTACCGGGGGCTGCGCAAGCTGCTCTCGACCTACATAGAGCCGTTCGCGGGCTACATCTCGCCGCGCGACGGCCGCGTGCACACCACCTTCAACCAGGCCCTGACCTCCACCGGCCGCCTCTCATCCTCCAATCCCAACCTGCAGAACATCCCCGTCCGCACCGACCTCGGCCGCGAAATCCGGCGCGCCTTCGTCGCGGGCGAGCCGGGCAGCGTGATGATGTCGGCCGACTATTCCCAGATAGAGCTGCGCCTGATGGCGCATTTCAGCGGCGACGAGCACCTCGTCAGCGCGTTCCGGGAGGGGCTCGACGTACACGCTGCCACCGCCGCCAAGATATTCGGGGTCAGCGTCGAAGATGTCACCCCCAGCCAGAGGAGGGTCGCCAAGACCGCCAACTTCGGCATAATGTACGGCATCTCAGCCTTCGGCCTGAGCCAGAGGCTGCGCTGCCCGCGGCAGGAAGCCAGGAAGATCATCGACGACTACTTCGCCACTTTCCCTGCCATACGGCGCTATATAGATGACACTCTCTCCTCTGCAAGGCGCGACGGCTTCGTGGAGACGCTCTTCGGGCGCAGGAGATACATCGCCGACATCAACTCCTCCAACGCCACAGCCCGCTCCCTCGCCGAGCGCAACGCCGTCAACGCCCCGATACAGGGCAGCGCCGCCGACATCATCAAACTCGCGATGATCGGCGTGGACCGCAGCTTGCGCGAGAAGGGCCTCAGGGCCAGAATGGTACTGCAGATCCACGACGAACTCCTGCTGGAAGTCCCCGCTGGCGAGATTGACCGGGTGCGGGAGATACTTGTCGGGGAGATGGAGAATGTGATCAGACTTTCCGTTCCACTTACAGTAGAATGCAATTATGGCAAAAACTGGCTCGACGCCCACTGATGAGCTTGTACGCCGCGCGATAATCGGCGACGGCACGGCATTCACGGAGCTCTGGGACACCAATATAGATGCGCTCAGGGCCTACCTCGCCGGCACCATCAAGCAGCTGGACGCCTTCTACATCGACGACATCTGTTCGCGCAGCTTCGAGAAGGCATTCAGGCAGATACGCAGCTACGACCCCTCCAAGAGCCTCTTCTCCACCTGGCTCAGGGCGATTGCCCGCAACACGGCGCTCGACACCATCGAGGCCGAGAGCCGCAACCAGCGCAAACTTGTCTCCATCGACGACAACCCCACCACCGGGATGGCCATCGAGACCATCGGCGACGCCGAAGCGACCCCGCTGGAAAACATCATCAAGGACGAAGACGCGGAGAAGCTCAAGACCAGCATCGACGCTCTGCCGGAACTCTACCGCGACATAGCCCGCCGCCGCCTGCTGGACGGTCTGCAGTACAAGGAGATAGCCGAGGAGTTCGGGATGGAGCTCAACACCGTGCGCACCCGCATCCGCAGGGCCAAGGCGCTTATAGACGAGATCAAATCATCTGAATAGCAATGGACTACACAAGACTGACAGAATTATACACAGAGTGGAACTCCAGGATAAACGTGATCTCCCGCAAGGATATGGACAATATCTACTCTCACCACGTCCTGCATTCTCTCGCGATAGCAGAATACCTGCGCCGCTTCTACCCCGAGGGGGTTTGGAAGGGGGCGAGCGTGCTGGATGTCGGCACCGGCGGCGGATTCCCGGGCATCCCGCTGGCGATGGAATTCCCCGACACAGAGTTCACTCTCTGCGATTCGATAGGCAAGAAGATCACCGTTGCAAGTGCAGTGGCGGAGGGGCTGGAGCTGAGCAACGTCCGCTGCGTCAACGCGCGAGCCGAATCCCTGCCGGACACCTACGACTGGGTGGTGTCCAGGGCCGTGACCTCCCTCGACAAATTCTACCCTTGGGTCAGGGGCAAATTCCGCCGGAGCATCCTCTACCTCAAGGGAGGCGATGTCAATGCGGAAATCTCCGAAATGCTGCACAGATGCGGCCTGAAGCCCGATTGTGTGCGCTGCTGGAAGATATCCGACTGGCTCACGGACGATTATTTCGCAGAAAAATTTGTAATTGAGATAGGAAAATCTTATCTTTGTCCTCCCAAATCCGAATAATTAAAAAAGAACAAGATAATGAAAAGGACATTTCAACCGTCAAACCGCAAGAGAGTCAATAAGCACGGCTTTCGCGAGCGTATGAGCAGCGCCAACGGCCGCAGGGTACTTGCATCCCGTCGCGCTCACGGCCGCAGCAGGCTTACCGTCTCTTCAGAGGACCGCTACTAATAGCGTCTCCCCCCCAGACCTATAATCGCCGACCCCGCCCGGGCCGGCGATTTTGGCGTTGGCGAAGCGCCGTCCTTGCCGCCTCCGCCCCCCCCCGCGCGTCCAGGTGGGGAAGTTTCAAGCCGTTTTATTCCCTACCTGGATTTGGCAGATGCTCTGGAAGGCCTTCTGGGGTGGGTGCCGTTTCCAGGTAGGGAAACTTTAGCTCTGAAATGTCCCTACCTGGATTCCGCGGCAGCCGGGCGAACGGCACGAAGGCACCGTGTATTCAGCGGCAGCGGGGCGAACGGCACGAAGGCACCGTGAATTCAGCGGCGTCCAGGCAGCGGGGCAGCTCTGCTTGAGCTCTCGATTGCCAGACATCGGCAGATTTGCTTAAGCGGACACCGCGGAAGCAGGCGGGAGACCTGCGCCGCAACTCTTTTCTTCTCAAGAGCAGAGAGTTCGGCGTAAGTCCTCCCCACCAAAATCTCCTTGTCGATAAGGCGGCAAATATCAATATCTTTCGTGTATTCCTTCACGCTTCTCCTGCGCTCGTTCTGCTGAAGTTCAACGATGTCGAAGGATGGCTCTATCTGGCCGATATTCAATGGCTTTTCATCCCCGTCGGGTTTGTCTAGGTCCGCATAGGATGGCCGGTTGATGCAGAACAGGAAGTTCTTGGGCGTCATATACAGCCTCTCTACTGCGGAGATTTCGAGGAACGATTTCGGGGATATCATCCCTTGCCGGTTCAACCAAAACGAATCCGGGAGAGAGGTGTTCTTGGAGCAAAACGCCGAGCGCGCTTTGCCGGTTCCGCCCTCGTCCATACAGAAATCGGAAGCGAAGATATATCTGGCCGAACAGAACTCATATCCCATCGCCGTATCGGTGACAAGGTGGTGCACCGGATTTCTCAGCACATAATTGACCGCGTGGAGCGTCCTATAGAGGGTATCCAGATGTTCAGTATGGAAATACCGCTCCCCCAGCCTTCCGTTGCGTCTATACTTGACGTTGAACCACCTTGTGTAGGCGTTCCTGTAGTTCGAAACGAAGCGGGAGATATCTGCAGATTGCGCCACAATGTGTATATGGGTGGACATCAGCGCATATGCAAATATATGTGTGCCCGTATGGTATGCAGCCAAAGCCATTTTTGAGATTCCGGACCTATAGTCCTCTTCATCGCGATGCATCAACTCATTCTCGGACTTGATGCAGATGTGCACAAGATTGAAATTTTCCATAATTCAAAAAAGTTGCGATAATGCGCAGCGAAAATTATGCCGTGATCTCAACCCAAGTTGCGCCATTCGATTTTGCGGTCAAAATCTTTGTGTTTCTGAGAATAAGGCTTATCTTTGCCTGTGATGCTACGGCATCGCATTACATAAGCGAAAGTGTTTTTCGCCACCCTTGTTGGAAATCTGGACAATTTCTCAATTATCGTAGGGTCGGTCGTTGGCACTCCGCCTGTCTGTTGATTATGCTGTCGGTGGGCTTCTGCTCATCAGTACTCCATATCGGGCGGGTGTGGAGTATGGTTGTGACTTTACGATAACGTTTGTCCAGAACGTCCAGCAAAGGTTACGGAAACGGCTCCACACTTTTCGTTTTTATCTCCACTTTAACCGCATCGGAGCCGGGCGTTGCTTTTGTGACTTATGGACAAAGTGTTCTACACAGCCCCGGAGATCGAGGCGATCAATCTCGCCGCTGAAGCGGCATTTCTTGTTGGCGGATCAGGTACCGGTGAGGACTGGAAGACGCATGAAGACTCCATATAGCCGTCATAGCGTGTCCTCGCTCGCGCTGACGGCGCTGCTAGGGCTTGCAGCCTGCAATGACGGAGTACAGATTGGCGGCGCGGAGTCTTCCATAGACAGGGTCTCGTTCGTGGTGGAGGACTTCCGGGAGTTCGATGACGGGCCGCTCACCAAGACAAGTATTCTAAACGGCAGCGAGTTCGTCTGGGCCGAGGGCGACACTGTCGGCATCTACCCTACAAAGGGTGCCCAGGTGTACTTCGCGGTGGAGGGCGGAGCGGGAGCAAAGAGCGCCGCGTTCGATGGAGGGGGCTGGGAATTCAAGACCTCGGCTGTCTATTATAGCTACTATCCGTTCATCGGCAACATCTACCTCGACAGGCACAAGATCCCGGTGTCCTACGCTGGCCAGAAGCAGACCGGGACAACCGGCATCAGCCACATCGGGCCGTATGACTATTCGTACACGCCTGCCACGTCATCCTCCGGCGGGAGCCTCAGCTTCGGCTATAAGCATCTCGGCTGCATCATCCGTCCGACCCTGATGCTTCCGGCCGGAGGCTACACCAAGCTGGCCATCACGGCACCGTCCAAGGTATTTGTGAAGTCAGGATGGTTCGACCTGCAGTCCAGCTCTCCTGCCATCGTCGCAAGCGAATACACCGACCAGCTCGTAATCGACCTCCAGGATATCAGCTCTGACGGCTCGACGGCATTCAAGGTCTATATGATGTCCGCTCCGGTAAGCCTGAAGGGGACTGAGATTACCGTCAGTGTGCTCAACGACAAGAAGCAGGAGCTTCAGTGCAAGAAGACCCCGTCCGCGGATTACGAGCATTCCGGGATCTACGGCCTCGGCTGCTCTTCCTGGACCGAAGTTGAGCAGTCTATGGGACTTATTCTTGATGCTTGGGAGGACGGCGGATTCATCGGAGGTGATGCCGAGTAAGCCAGCTGCGCCACGATGATAATGACAAAGTTTAATCTAATAACAATCCAAATATGAGAATCAATAATCTGCCCGCAGCTGCGGCGCTCCTCTGCGCACTGGCAACGGGCTGCGCCCTCGAACCGGGGCTTGAGCCTGTGGCCGGGCCCGAGTGCGGCATCCCGATCAGCATCAGAGGAACAATCTCGCAAATCCACACCAAGGCCACGGCCGAGGGCTTCGTGGACAAGGATGCCGTGGGACTCTTCGCGGTCAACTACGCTGAGGACAATACCGTAGCGGGGACGCTCGCCGCCAGCGGCAACCAGGCCGACAATGTGAAGTATGTCTTCGACGAGTCCGCCCACAAGTGGACCCCGGTGCGGAGCGTGTACTACAAGAATATCAACACCAATGTTGACCTCTATCTCTACTATCCTTACCAGAAGAGCATCAGCGATGTGGTCGCGGCCGGCTTCGAAGTCAACAAGGACCAGAGCTCGGCGGCGACTGAGTCCGAACTCGGCGGCTACGAGGCCTCCGACTTCCTCTGGGGCAAGGCGGAGAACATCACTCCTGTCGAGTCTGCGGTGCCAGTCAAACTCCGTCACAGGATGTCCGCCATCCAGCTGACCCTCACTGAGAAGGACGGCTTCGGGGAAGGAGAATTCGAGAGCCTTGGCAAGAGCGTAATCGTCACCAACACTACCCGCAAGGCAAATATCAACTACTCCACCGGCGAAGTGACTCCTGTAGGCTCAGCGCAGAGCGACGGCATCGTGATGTGCCCGCAGAGTGATGGAACATTCAGGGCGGTGGTAGTGCCGCAGAGCGTCAGCGCCGGGACTAAGCTCTTCGCCATAACTATAGACGGTGTGGCTTACGGCTTCAAGCAGTCTGAAGCTGTGACCTACTCCGCTGGCAAGCAGCTTAATGTCAGCATCTCCATCACCAAGAAGACTCCTTCAGGTGAATATGAACTTGAACTCGCCGACAGCCAGATAGTCGACTGGACAGAGGACCGCAACACCCACGGCGGCGAAGCCCGCCAGTACTATGTCGTCAATGTGGCGACTGCCGGCACTCTCGGCCAGACCATCAAGGACGCCGGCAAGAATCCTGACAACATTCGCAATCTCAAAGTGAGCGGTCAGATTAAAGCAAGCGACTTCTACTTTATGAGAGACAGTATGGCGATCCTGGAAGCGGTGAATCTCAAGGAGGTCAAAACTGACGGAGATATCATTCCGTACGCTGCTTTCAGCGGCAAGACTACCCTTACCTATGTTTCATTCCCGGAAAAGGTTACAAGTATAGGAGGCTATGCCTTTTGCGGAACTTCACTTTCCGGAGCATTGATTGTCCCGGATGATGTGACGACAATAGGATATTGGGCTTTCCAATCAACAAACATAACGAGTGTAAGTTTCGGGAATAAATTGGAAAATATAGGCGATTCAGCTTTCTATGACTGCTCATCTTTGAGTTGTGAATTACATTTGCCGGAATCTTTGAAAATGATAGGTAACTGGGCATTTAATACGTGTTCTCTTACAGGCCGATTAGTTCTTCCTGATAATTTGGAAACAATTGGAAGTTCTGCTTTTTATAAGGCAGGTCGATTCACTGGAGATTTAAAAATACCGGAAAATACTAAGAAACTTGAATGGGGCACATTCTACGGGTCATCTTTCTCCGGATCTCTTGATCTTGGAAATGTTCAAGAAATCGGAGAATTTTGTTTCACCGACTGCGGTTTCAATGGCGAATTAACTATACCTGAAGGTATAATTAAAATCAAAGATTACACCTTTAATTACTGTGATTTTTCCTCTGTAATATTCCCAAGCACAATAAAGAGCATTGGCAAATATGCTTTTGATGGTAATAAGATTGAAGAACTGACACTTCCAGAAGGATTGACTACAATCCAAGAAAATGCGTTCTCCAGTAACGAATCTCTCTTATCCCTGCATCTGCCATCCACCCTGGAGTCCATAGGAGCATCTGCCTTCTTCTACTGTTACTACCTTTCCAAAATCCAGTGCAACGCAGTAGAGCCTCCGACCGTGCAGAGCGGTGCCTTCTACGGCGTAGCCAAGGACAATTTCACCGTGGAGGTGCCATCCCAAAGCGTCAAGCGCTATCAGGCCGAGTCCGGCTGGAGCGACTTCAAACGCATCGCAGCCCATTATGACTTCTCGATGAGCCGCGAGAGGATGCGCGCGCTGAATGCTGCGCAGAGCAGAACCTACATTCTTCGCGCCCCTGCAGACTATGCCTGGGCCGTGGAGAGCAAGCCTGACTGGGTGACTGTTACTCCTTCTTCCGGCACCGGCAAGACCGATGTCACCGTCACCGTCGATGAGATGGCCCGAACCAGTGAGACTTTCGAAGTCAACGAGGGCAGTTTCAACTCCCCTTATTATAAGAACTATGCCGGCCGAAGCGGCGAGGTAGTCTTCAAACTGACCGAGAAGGACTATACCACGACCTTCGAAGTGGAGCAGTATGACTCCGATTATTCTGACGGAGATGTGAAGACCTACCAGAGCGCTACGAAGGGCAACGGGATAGACATCGTATTTATCGGCGACGGCTATGATGCCAGAGATATCGCCAAGGGCACTTTCCTCACCAACGCGGAGAGCGGCTACAGCGCATTCTTCGATGTGGAGCCGTACAAGAGCTACAAGGATTACTTCAATGTCTATGCAGTCATCTCCCAGTCTGACGAGAGCGGCCTCGGCACGGTCAACACCATCGTTGATACCAAGTTCGGCTCGTCGTTCAGCAGCAACAGGATTCTCGCTCCGGACCCGACCCCTTGCTTTGCCTGGGCCAAGAAGGCAGACGCATCGATGGACCTCAGCAAGAGCCTGACGATACTCCTGATGAACACTTCCACCTACGAGGGCGTCACGATGATGTACGGC